>CAZULW010000025.1:0-26935 GCA_964621455.1 uncultured bacterium | reverse complement strand
AACGATAAGCCGTGTCCAGGGGCTTATATTCCGACACTATGATAATCATGCCCCATATCGCCCCGCTGCCGCTCCAGCCACTGGTTTTGGAGCGGATTATTTTTCCACAGGGCGATTTACGCCCTTGACTGGCGCCTTCAGTCCCGCCAACGGCGGGGTAGTATGAACGTAGCCAGATCTCGTCGGGGAGTACCCCTTAAAAAGTGGAATTTTGTAGGGATTTTGTGGAATTTTGCACCGAAGGGGTTCCTCCGGGACATTCTGCACCGTCGCCCATCGCACCCACCGGAACTCTACACCACCCAAACAGTGCTCCCGTCGGGCGAAGGCCTTAAAAAACGGAATTTTGTAGGGATTATGTCGAATTCCTCGCCGGTCATTGCTCCCCCTTTTGCTCCAGGCGGTTACCTCTCTTTTCTCTCTCTTCCCTGCCACTGCTACTGCCACTGCCACTTTCCCAAGCCCCAAGCCCCAAGCCCCAAGCCCCCCCTTTTTCCTTTGAGTTCCCGGCTTCCCCGCTGAAACTTCCCTTATGCCCCTACCCCCTCCGCTGATCAGGAAGCTGCGCCGCATCGTCGGCCGGGAGCACCTGGACACGGGCCAGGCCGAGCTCCTGGTCTACGAATCCGATGGCCTGAGGCTCCACGCCGCCCGCCCCGACTGCGTGGTCTATCCCGCCTCCACCGAGGAGGTCTCCCGGGTAGTAAAGGCGTGCTGCCAGGCCGGCGTGCCGTTCGTGCCCCGGGGGGCGGGGACCGGCCTCAGCGGCGGCGCCATCTGCGACGGGGGCGTGATTATCCAGCTGAGCCGCATGAACCGGGTGCTGGCCATCCACCCCGACGACCGCTACGCCGTTGTGCAGCCGGGGGTTACAAACGAGTATCTAAGCCTCCAGGCTCGGGCCTACGGCCTGGAGTTCGCCCCTGACCCGTCCAGTGGAGTGTCGTGCACTATCGGCGGCAACGTGGCCGAGGACGCCGGGGGGCCCCATAGCCTCAAATACGGCGTCACCAGCAACCACGTCCTGGGCCAGACGGTGGTGTTCCCGGACGGTGAAACGGCCATCCTCGGCGGCCCCTTTCCCGTGTCCACCGGCCCGAGCTTCTCCACCTTCCTGATAGGCACCGAGGGCACCATCGCCATCACCACGGAGATCATCGTAAGGCTGGTGCCCGTGCCGCCGGCGGTGACCACCATGCTGGCGATCTATTCATCGGTGGCCAGTGCCACTGAGGCGGTCTCGGGAATCCTGGCCGCCGGTGTCCTGCCTGCCGCCCTGGAGATGATCGACAACCTGTGCATCCAGGCGGTGGAGGCCCACCTCAAGGCCGGCTTCCCGACCGATGCGGCGGCGGTGCTGCTCATCGAGCTGGACGGCGAGGAGTCGCTCATGAAGCGGGATGCGGAGGCTGTGGCCCGAATCTGCCGGGGGCAGGGCGCCGTGGCTTTCTATACCGCCGAAACGGAGGAAGAACGCCAGCGCCTGTGGCAGGGTCGCAAGCACGCCGCCGGTGCCCTGGGCAAGATTACGCGCGCCTTCTATACCAACGACGGTGTCGTGCCCCGCAGCCGGCTCTCCGACATCTTTCAGGCCATCTACCGGATCGGCGACGAGCACGGCCTGCGGATCGGTAATATATGCCACGCCGGCGACGGCATCATCCACCCCCAGATCCTATTCGACTCCGACGATCCCCGGGGGGCCGAGCGGGCGATGGCCTGTTCGAAAGACATCCTGCTGGCCTGCCTGGAAATGGGCGGGTCCATCACCGGCGAACACGGCGTCGGGGTCGAAAAACGCGGCTTGATCCAGCGGATGTTTTCCGAGGTGGACCTGGCCCACATGATCCGGCTGAGAGACGGCCTGAATCCCGACGGTCTGCTGAATCCGGGCAAGATATTCCCCGACGGATGCAGATACGGCGAGGTCCATTCGGGCGTGTCGGGGGCACCAGGCGCCTGAGTATGGCCGTGGAACGGCCCCCTGACTCCTCAGCGTGGTCAGAGCCCGGCGGCAAACTACAGCCCGGAGGAAGGGCTCAGCTGCGTGAGCTGATCAAGCAATCCAGAGCCCGCCGGGTGACCATCGGCTCACCCCACGCCACCTATCGCTGGGACCTGTCCCGTCTTGACAAAGTGGTCGCCTTTCATCCGCCGGACATGATCCTGACCGCCGAAACCGGCCTCACACTGAACGCCGTCAAAGACCTGGCAGAAGCGGAGAAGTTGTGGCTGCCCCTGGACACGCCCGGTGGCGACCTCTCCCTGGCGGAATATCTGGCAGGTGACCACTCCCTCAGCTGGCTCAGCCACCGCTACGGTACCGCCCGGGACTGGATCGTGGGGCTCACTGCGCTGGATGACCAGGGCCGTGAGGTCACTTCCGGAGCCCGGGTGAAAAATGTGGCCGGCTACCAGCTGGCCCCCCTGTATGTAGGCGCCGGGGACGCCCTTGGCCCGATAGTCGAAGTCTCGTTCCGGCTGCTGCCTCTGCCCGTCCCGGTGACTGTGGCCCGGTGGCAGGCCGATGACCCCATTCCCCTGGTGACCCTGTGGCAGCAGTCACGCCGGAGCAGCCCTCCATCGGGGAGGGGCGAGCCCTGGGAAGCCTTCCGCCTGGAACACCGCGACGGCCGGTGGCGGCTTGACGGCTTGACCCGGTTCCCACTAGAAGCTGCAGCCGCATGGAGAGCCCCCATCAATGGTTGTTCAAGGGAAGCCATCACCGAAACCGACGCCCCTCCCAGGGAAGGACAGGGGGACCTATTACCCAGCACTATCCGCATCCAGGTTTTGCCGACCCGGATTCCCGAGCTGCTCGCCGCCTTACACTCACTGGGTCCCGATTTGACCTGTTATCCTGCGGCGGGGGTGGTACACGTGGGCCGACTGGACGGCATCAAGGACCGGCCAGGCCTGGAATCCCTCCTGACCGACGTGGCGGAGAAGCGCGGCAGGGTCAAGCCGTTGACCGCGGATGTGCCCGTCAAGCTTCCAACTCCGGCGAGCCCACCCGCGGATAGAGATCTCATGGCACGGGTAAAGAGAATCCTGGACCCGGACGGGGTGTTTGGTCCCCTGCCGGTGGAGCTATATTGACCGCGCACCGGCTCTTTTCCCATGAGGATTATAACATCCTCCAGGAGTGCATCCACTGCGGCCTGTGTCTATCGGCTTGCCCCACCTACATGGTAAACGGCAGAGAGGCCGATTCCCCCCGCGGCCGACTGTCGCTGATGAAATACCTGGACCAGGATTCTGACGTCGACACCGCCGGGGCCTGCCGCCACATAGACCTGTGCCTGGGCTGCCTTGCCTGCCAGACAGCCTGTCCCTCCGGGGTGCGCTACAGCCAGCTGCTCGAAAGGGCCCGCAGCTACCAGCGGCGGGAAGTTCAACCTCTGGCCTGGTCCCAGCGCCTGCTCCTCCAGTGGTTCACGGACAGCGGCCGGCTGGGATTCCTGACCGCCCTGGTACGCCTGCTCCAGAAAACCGGGCTGGACCGCCTGGCGCTGGCTCTGCGCCTGCTGCCCTCGACGCTCAGGTTTCAACTGGCTGGACTGCCGAAGGTACCGGACCGTGCCTTCAGTCAGACACAGGCTCGGTATCTGCCCGCGGCTGCCTCCAACGGGGACCACCAGGGGGTCGTGGCCCTGTTCACCGGCTGCGTTATGGATTACTGGTACGGCGAGGTTCACGCCGCCACCGTACGGGTGCTGCGGTGGAACGGCTTTGACGTGGTCCTACCCGAGGGGCAGACCTGTTGCGGTGCCCTCCACGCCCACGCCGGCCAGGATAAGGAAGCGGAACGTCTGCTAACCCGGAACCGGGACGCTTTCAGGAACGTTGAGGCCCAGGCCGTAGTGGTGAACGCCGCCGGCTGCGGGGCCCAATTGCGGACGGCCCTGGGACCCGAGAATGGCAGCCCCCCGGTGGTGGATGTAAGCGAATGGCTGGCCACCCGTCTAACCCGGCCGCCGCGTCACAAATTGACCGAAAAGACGAGCTATGACGCCCCCTGCCATCTGCACCACGCCCAGGGAATTCACGAGGCACCCTACCAGCTGCTGGAATTTGCTTGCGAGCTGCTGGTGCCCTTGCCGGAGGCCGAGGTGTGCTGCGGCAGCGCCGGCCTCTACAGCCTGGCGCACGCCGATATATCCCGCCAGGTATTAGCCCGGAAAATCGACTGTATCCGATCTGTGGGCCCTGCCGTGCTGGTCACCGGCAATCCCGGCTGTCAGATACAGCTGCAGGCTGGTCTGCGTGAGGCGGGGATCAACGTCCCGGTCCTCCATACCATCCAGGTGCTGGACGATGCCTACCGCCGTGACGAGGTTTATCGCCGCACCTTCGGGCTGGTGGATGATCCTGGTCCGCTGTGAATATTATCCGCAGTCAACCGGAAGTGGACGGGGAGGGATACACACACGCCCACGACCCGGTCACGCTGCCTGGCTGGTATGAACGGACCTGCTTGATGGCCTTGGTGGCCGTTTCGAGGCCGTCAACCTGACGATAAAAAAAGCCAGACACGATCTCGCTATATTGATAGAACTGCTTAGTTTAGAGGAGATGTCCGAGGCCGTGTCTGGCGACAAGGAGGACCGGTACCTCGCTAGCACCCGGCATAACCATCATGTGACGGCTTGGGGATGCCGTCCAGACGAATTCACCACCACGAAGGAACAGGGTGCGGATACCCTGCCTTGGAGAGAGGGAGGGAGGATGGTCAATACCTGGTGCTTGATGCAGGGTACCGGCCGAAGTTTCAAATAGCGCTTATTTATAGGCCCGCCTGGGGCTGGCCTGTCCCACTAAGTTTGTTTGATTCTCAGGGTTAATTTAAGAACTGTAACAAGATAAAGGTACCTAATTTTATCCATATTAAACCCGCTATTTCCCCCTGACAGCCTCATTATGTTTCAACCGGGAACAGACTTCCGATAAAGGTGTAAGTTTAAGTCAAACCTAATCTTCGGCGTGGTCTTCGGGTCTCCTGACGGTGAGAACCGGCACAGGGCTGCGACGAACCACCTTCTCGCTGATGCTGCCAAAGAGGGCGTGAGCGATGCCGGTCTGGCCATGGGTCGCCATTACCACCAGATCAATATTTTGCTTGCGAATAGTATGGAGAATTTCCCGGATGGGTGTTCCATGAGCCAGTATGGCAGTCGCGCTGATGTCGGCGGGCAATTCATTGTTCACCCACTCGTTCAGGAACTTCTGTGAATGCCCGGCCCGCCGCTCTTCCCAGTCCTCAGATAAGGCCATTGATCCCCAGGCGAAATCCACCGGCGTGAGCAGTGGTTCCAGGACGTGGAGCACCAATAGTTCGGCATCGAACTGGCGAACCATTGCCACCGCGTGAGGCACGGCTACTTTGGAATAGTCGGAAAAATCGGGGGTGAGCAGGATCTTTCTATAGAACGTCATTTCCGGATGTCTTGCTCATAAGACGGCGGTCGTTTCCTGCAATTCTTGCTCTCGCAGGACTTTCGCCAGCTCCTGGCGTTTCTGGCGCATTCCTTCCGCCAACTCCTCCAGGGTTTGGCTGCTAAGGGTATCATGCACCAGGCTTGTGATGTGCTGCCACTGGTTATGCAGGGGACAGACCGCACTGTCCGAGCAGACATCCAGTCCAATTACGCACATCTCCTCCTCTGGGGATGGTCCTTCAATGGCGTTAACGATCTGTAGTATTGTGATTTTCCCAGCGGGTCGAGCCAGCTCGAGACCTCCGTTGCGTCCCCGGTAACTCTTGATTAGATGGCTGCGGGTAAGCGTCTGTACCAGTTTGGCCAGAAAGGGCCGGGGAATATTATAGGCCTCGGCAATGGAACTGACCATGGCCAGGCCTTTGCCCTCATTCTCAGCCAGGTAGAGCATGGCTTGAATGGCATATTCGGCCGATTTAGAATAAATCATTATAATGAGATATCTTTGTCCAAAAATTAGGTGCCGGACACCTGAGAGGCAAACCATTATTATACAAGACTTCCCCCGAAATAATCAGATGAAATCCTGGGACCCTTTGCCGCAATGAAAAATACCGTTTTTTCTGATGCAACGGTTATTCATTTCACCGATTGTACCGGCGCTACAGGTTCGACTGCGGGCATTGCTTCATAATAATAGAAACCGTTTGCCGAGCCGCAGGCTTCCCTTCGGGAAAGGGATGCCTGCGGCAAAGTCGTGGGCTAATATGATGTTACGAAGCATTAATAACCGCTTCAGCGGTTTTGTAACCGAGGATGCATAAGTCAGAAGTACTCTAACCCACGCCCCCAGCCTCCCCTCCCTTGCAAGCCTGTCCCGCAGAAAGCGGGGGGAGGGGGGACGCGGCATAGCCTAGCCTCGACGTAGCCGTCTACGGCGAGTCCGGCGAGCCGTCACGAAGTGAAGAGGGTGGGTTGAATCCGCACTCCCTAAAAAGAGTTCCTTAGTTTCACTTGATTATTTCGGGGGAACTCCTGATTCGCTTTCTCTCAAGTCAGCTGCTTTGTTGGTAGATCAGCCGCAGGCCCTTGACGGTGAGGTCCGGGTCATAGACGACGGTGGTGCGCAGCTCGCTGGCGATTAGTTCCCCCAGCCCGCCGGTGAGCACCACATTCATCTCATCCCAGCCGGTTTCCTCCCGGATTCGAGTCAGCATACCGTCAATCTGATCCACCACGCCAAAGAATATACCGGCCTGCAGGTTGGTCTCCGTGTCCCTGCCGATAACCGTCGCGGGCATTTTAAGATCGACCGCGGTGATGAGAGCCGCCCCAGAAAAGAGCTGCCGGGCGCTGGTCTCCAATCCGGGGGCGATGGAGCCGCCGATGAAATGCCCCGCCTCATTAACCACGTCGAACGTGGTGGCAGTACCCAGATCCACGACGACGCAGGGAGGGCCGTAAAGCTCCCGGGCGGCCACCACGTTGCAGATACGGTCGGCGCCCACGGAATCGGGGTCCTTCACGTCCAATCCCAGCTCCAGAGGCAGGTGGGCCTGCACCCGGAGGGGCTCGATACGAAGATAGCGCTCACACATCTGAATCAGAGCCTGCCCTACTACCGGCACCACGCTGGAAATGATTGCGCCGTCAATCGCCGTGACATCCACCCGGGCATCCTCCGCCAGGTGTTTGACAGCGATCCACCAGTCATCGGAGGTGTGGGTGGCGTTGGTATGCAGGCGCCAGCTCTTCAGCAGGGTCTCCCCATCAAATAAGGCCAGAACAACATTGGAATTACCTACATCGATGGCTAGTAACATGGACGGCTCCTTCCGGCATTAGGTGTAAAGTTCGGTTCTTGACGATTATTAAGGTATCATGTCGAGATCCCCGGTGGCCAACGCGTGGATTTCTGTTCCCACTTCGATCAATCCCTGCCCCGCCGCGCTTACGCCTGTGAACCGCCCTTCCAGCGGGCCATCAGGTCCATGGAAGCATACCGCCCGCCCAAGGTGGGCGCAGCGGTCTTGCCAGAGGGAAACCGCGTCCTTAAGGCCGCCCGTAAGCAGCTCTTCGTATCGGTTGAGAATCCTGGCCAGGAGCACTTCCCGCTGCACGGGCACTTGCCGTACCATGCGCACGGAGACGGCGGTGGGGTGGAGCTCTTCGGGGAAGTCCGCGATCTGCTCGTTTACATTGATCCCGATACCTATGACCACCACCGGCCCATCATCGGTCATACGGCTTTCAGCCAGAATGCCCCCCAGCTTGCGTCCCTCCCACACGATATCATTGGGCCACTTCAGCCGGGCCTTGACCCCATCAAAAGCAAGAGCATCCACAGCCGCCACGCCTATACCCAGGGACAGCAGACCGAGGCGTTCCGGAGGCAACTCGGGGTGCAGGAGTACCGAAAAAGTCAGCCCAAGCCCAGGCGCGGAAAACCAGCGCCGGCCCTGACGCCCCTTCCCGGCGCACTGGTCATCGGTGACCACCATATGACCGGCTTCCACCTTCCCGGCATCCAGCAGCGACCACAGGTCATCGTTGGTGGAGCCGGTGGAGGGGACGTAGGTGATCTCCCGGCCCAGACGGCGGGTGCGGAGTCCAGCCTGAATCAGTCTGAGAGACAGCATAGGGTTCTGCGGTTCAATGTAAAGTAATGAATGAAAATTGAAAAATTCTAATTGTAGAACGGTCTGTACACTTGCGCTAGAACCTCAGGCGTGTCGGAGAAAATTGGGCATAAGAATCAGTTTTGTATTTTGCATTTTGCACTTTGCACTTTTCATTTTGATTTGTATTCCCCAAACACCTCCCTGAGCGCGTCCGAGATTTCCCCCACGGTGGCATAGACCCGGACTGCGTCGAGAATAGGAGGCAGAAGGTTGTCGTTTATCTGGGCGGCGATTTTGAGGCTCTCCAGGACCCTATGGATATCCTTGTCGCTGCGCTCCGCCTTCACTCGCCGCAGACGCCGCAGCTGGGCCTTAACCGCCAACGGATCAATGGCCTGAAGGGAAGCCGTATCAGGCCTCGTCAATCGTGAAGCGGTTCACCCCCACGATGACCTGCTCCTCCCGGTCCCCGGCGTTCTGGAACTCGTAGGCCGAGCGGGCGATCTCTCGCTCCTGGTAGCCCTCCTCAATGGCCGCCACTGCCCCACCCTGCTGGTCAATGACGGCGATCATCGCCAGGCCCTCCCGCTCCAGCCGGTAGTGAAAGCGCTCGTTTGACTCCTCCGCCGAGCCGAACCCGGCGTACTGGCGCATGGTCCACAGGCGCTGGCGGTACATCTCCGGGTAGATGCCGCTGGTGAAGGGGTACTGGCCGGGGTTTGTCGGATTTGGTCACGGGGCGTAAAGTTATGAACCGCAAAGACGCAAAGGGCGCAAAGAAGTGGCAGTGGCAGTAGCAGTTGGCAGGAAAAGAAAGAAGAGAATTGAACTGCAAAGCCCGCCCTGAGCCACTAATTTGCGGGCTTTGGCGTCCCTTCGCCTTTGCTCAGGACAAGCCCTGGCGGTTAAACCTACTTAAACAAATCCGCGTGGCTGCCCGTGCTGCACCAGGATAATGGCGTTCTCGGTGCGGCGGTAGACCAGTAGCCAGTCGGGCTCAATATGTCCCTCCCAGAAATCGGCCCACTGGCCGCGCAGCCGATGCTCTCGGAACGAGTGGGGAAGTGCTTCTTCCCGTACCAATGAGGACACTATCTTTTTGTATCGTTCAAAAGATTTGCCGCGCCGTCCTATTCGCTTAAGGTCCTTCAGGAAGCGGGTAGTTTCCAGCAACCGGAGCATGGAGGCTCAGATACCGGCGGACTCGAAGTGATCTTCGGGCGAGGGATGTTCGGTAAGGTCTCGTTCGGCGCGGGCATCCTCCATGGCCGCCTTGGTCTCCGGATTGGGTATCCGAATATCAAAGGGGATTCCCCTCCGGTGCACAATCTGCTTGAAGTACAGGCGGATGGCGTCGGTGGTCGAAATGCCCAGTTCGTCCAGGACGCGTTCAGCCTGTTCCTTAAGTTCCGGTTCCATCCGGGCGTTGATTTTAGCGGTTTTGGTCGCCATAAGCTGCTTTTCCTCTTTCTAAGGAACGATTTGTATCTCGTCTCAGCAAAATGTACTCCAATTGGCATACATTTTCAAGGATTATTGCACGGTTTTTTTAGAAAAGTCACCCTTCGAGTGCCTCAGGGCAACAACCCGCTACTCATCATGCTGGGCCGGCTCAACTCAGGGCAAGCCTTTACGCCCCTTCGGCCCGCCTTGTGGCTGGCTCAGGGCGGGCTTGGCGGTTCGCCTCTCCCTTCTCTTCCCTGCCTACTGCCCGGCTCGCCGGACTCGCCATAGACGGCTACGTCGAGGCTAGGCTACGCCGAGGCCTGCCAACTGCCACTTCTTCCCCTGCCCCTGCCAACTGCCACTTCTTCTCAGTATATCCAGTTAATCCTGTTATCCTGTCAAATTCTTCATTCATCATTCGTTATTCAACATTCATCATTTCCCCAACTCCCCCTTTACCACACTCTCCCGATTGCGTACCTTCAGGCCGTGAGCCAGCCTTTTGTTGATAGCGACGTGACCGCCCTGTCCCCGACAAACCGTCGGGGCCAGACGAGCCTCCGCGGCAAGGCTCCGCTACGCCGGCACCTCTCACTATTGTTGTCGCTTATACCCATGCTGCTCCTTGCCTGGCAAGAGGACGACAGCCTTCAGGCGGGAGGTCAGCCCGACAGCATTCAGGTAGGCGAGCAGCCCGACACCCTTGCGGTCCTGGCGCCGGATACTACCCTCGTCGGCGCCCTCTTCCACAACCCGCCGGTGGCCATACTCAACGACCGGCCTTTCAGGGTTGACTTCTTCGTCAGTTTCGATCCGGAGGAGATCGAGTCGGTGGGGCTGTTCGTCAAAGGGGATTCTTCCCATACCTATAGGGAGATTCCCCTCGAAGGGGAGTACGGTCGCTACCATTATATCCTGCCGGTGGAAGAACTGAGGGGCGGTGCCCTGACCTACTATTTCCTCGTGACCCTGAAGGACTACGGGCTGTGGGCCTATCCCACCGGCAAGGATGGTGGCCTGGAACCCTTCGTGATTAATCTTGTTCCTCCTACGAAGGAGTTCTTCCAGAAGCGCTATTATGACTGAATCTGTCCGTGTCCGCATTGCCGAGCTGCGCCGGCAAATCGACGAGCACAACGTCCGTTATTACGTTTACGACAGTCCTATCATCTCTGATGCCAAGTACGACGCCCTCATGCGGGAGCTGGAGGCCCTGGAGGCCGAGCATCCCGAGCTCATCACGCCCGATTCCCCTACCCAGCGGGTCGGGGCGGAGCCCCAGTCGGAGCTGGCCACCGTCACCCGCCGGATGCCCATGCTCAGCCTGGCCAATGCCATGGACGAGGGGGAACTCCGGGCCTTCGATGAGCGGGTGCGCCGGGCCCTGGAGACTGACGCTGCCATCGAGTACGTGACCGAGCCCAAGCTGGATGGCCTGGCGGTGGAGCTGGTCTATGAGGAGGGTCGCTTTGTTCAGGGTTCCACCCGGGGCGACGGCGTCACCGGTGAAGACATCACAGCCAACCTGCGCACCATCCGGGCCATTCCACTGACCTTGCGACCCGAGGCGGCTATTCCCCGGCTCCTGGAAGTACGCGGCGAGGTGTTCATGAACCGCGATGAGTTCGAGGCCCTTAATCGTGGCCGGGCTGAGGCTGGTGAGCCGCTGTTTGCCAATCCACGCAATTCGGCCGCCGGTAGTTTGCGCCAGCTTGACACCCGGGTCACCGCCTCCCGGCCCCTGCGAATATATTGCTATGCTCCCGGGGAAGTAAGCCGATCGCAAGAGTTCTTTACCAGCCAGACGGAATTCCTGGAAACCCTGCCTGAGTGGGGCTTGCCGGTGAACCCGGCGTACCGCCTATGCCGCGGAATTAAGGAAGTGCTGGAAGCTTACCGGGAGCTTAAATCCCGCCGCGACTCGCTCCTCTACGATATCGACGGCCTGGTGGTGAAGGTGAATGACTTCACCCTGCAGGCCGATCTGGGCCAGCGCAGCCGCTCGCCCCGCTGGGCTATTGCCGGCAAGTTTGAGGCCCGGCAGGCCAGCACCGTAGTTGAAGACATCGAGGCCAGCGTGGGCCGCACCGGAGCCGTAACCCCGGTGGCCCACCTGCGGCCAGTGACCATAAGCGGGGTCACCGTCAGCCGGGCCACCCTCCACAATCAGGACGAGATCGACCGCAAGGACATCCGGGTGGGGGATACGGTCCTGGTCCAGAGGGCCGGGGACGTCATTCCTGAGGTGGTTCAGGTTATCAAGGAAAAGCGTCCTGCTGGAACTCGTCACTACGTATTGCCTACCACCTGTCCTGTTTGCGGCCATGAAGTGTATCGTCCCCCCGATGAGGCGGTGGCCCGCTGCGTGAACCTGTCCTGTCCGGCCCAGGTGCAGGGGCGGTTTGAGCACTTCGTTTCAAAGGGAGCTATGGACATCGACGGGCTGGGCGAGAAGATCATCGAGCGCCTCATCGCAACCGGGAAGATCCATTCGGTGGTCGACCTCTACCATCTTACCTTCGATGACCTGGCCGGCATGGAAATCGAGCGCACCGTTCACCTGAAGGACCAGGGGGTTAAGAAGAAAATGGTAGCCCTTGGAGATAAGGTAGCCTCCAAGCTTATAGCCGCCATTGAAGCCTCCAAGGACACCACCTTCGCTCGCCTCATCTACGCCCTGGGCATCCGCAATGTAGGGGAGCACCTTGCCCGGGTCCTGGAGCGGGCTTTCAATGGGAACGTGGAGCGCTTCCTGAATGCAACCAGGGAAGAACTGGAGGTAATCCACGAAGTGGGACCAATCGTGGCGGATGGGATCGTGCGTTTCATTCAGGACGAATCCAACGTGACCGTTATCCGGGCCCTGCTGGAGGCCGGTGTGCGCCTGGCACCGTCGGCGGGCGCTGAGGAGACCTCGGAGCTGCTGGCCGGACAGACCTTCGTCTTCACAGGGACCCTCGAGCGCCTCACTCGCCAGGAAGCCGAGGTCCTGGTAGAGCGCCTGGGGGGGCGGGCGGCCTCGTCGGTGAGCAAGATGACCAGCTACGTGGTGGCGGGGCCGGGGGCCGGCTCCAAGATGGGGAAGGTCCGGCAGTTGGGAGTGGCGGTGTTGACGGAGGAGGAGTTTTTGCAGATAGTGGGGAAATAACTGCGAATAAGTAAGTCATTAGTTAGCAGATTCTGCCATAATATTTTGTAAACCTAAGTTTTGAATATATTTTATAGACGGCTTACGAAGAGAGGAAAGCCTGGCAAGTTTTTTTGCAATATGTTTTTCAATACTTTTAATAAAAGGGTCATAGGTAATATCAGCATGTCTTGGATGTAGTTCCGGTGCTTTTTCTACGTCAACGGAAACGTCTCCAACATTTTTTCCTATTGCCTTTAATTCTTTAACTAGACTCGTTTTATCATTAGCGTCTATTCTATCAAGATTTATTGTTTTGATAGAATGTACAGAAAGATCTCCTCGACCGTATAGATTCCTTTTTTTCTTTTCTGCCACTTCCTGTTTCCCAATCAGCCAGATTTGCGCCTCTTTTAAACCATCGATTCTAAATACGGAGATTTTAATCCCTTTGCGACGCTCACGGAAAGCATCGGCTTTTAGGGTGTTATTATCTCGAATAAACTTCGAATAGCAGATAAAGCGAGACACTGTCTCATTACAATTAATGGGACCGAGTCTACTTTCCGTAGACTGCCTCATTTATTTACACGAAGGATCTTATCTTTGATAGCGAGGGGAATAGTATTGCCTAAGGGCTCTGTTCCCAAAGTCTCTGCATCGTCGTCGTAAATCCCAGAGTAGGAAAGAAGGTTAGTCCCATCGAGGCTGATCGTGAGTTCAGAGCCCTCTGGATTATACCATTCGAATTCTATTCCACCATCAACTTCAGGTGAGATATCTGGCATTGGAAGTGATGGGTCATCATTAAGCATCTGAAGAAATGCCGTTGCTTCTAGAAATGCATCTTGGGAAATGGGCCTCGCACCATAACCATCCCAGTTCTCGATTGAGCATTCTTCGTAAACGGATTTTAATTGCTCCAATGCGAGAATCGAAGGCTGATTCGATGCAGCTTCCTTGAGCCGTACATCGTTTTCAATCACTTGATCGTCAATTGATTTTGGTTGATCGCTATATCCTGTGAAAATCCGTCTATAGTCATATGATCCTCTTAATGGGATCGAGGCGACTGTCATTTGTATTTCTCCACAGTTTGTTCTGTTATGCTACCGAAGAATATTTGATTTTTATACTCGTGAAAAGACTCTAGAGTATCCCAAGCGTCATCACGATCCACTGCGAAAGGGCCTTCCTTAAAAACATCAATATCTAGAATAAGAATGCCTTTTCCTTCTTGATCAACCCTATCAAGGGCTTGGGTAATTATCGCCTTCGCGGATAATTCCTCGTTCGGTATAGTCACTCGCGTAAGGAAGCTCTCAAGCAAATCAGGCACGCCCTTGATTCTTGAGGGTAGTGAGGTAATATAATCATCAAGTTTAGTGGGCATCTCTAATGACAGCTCATTAATAAATCTACAAGCGACTCGTTCAATCGAGATTGGCTTGAGGGAATCCACGAATAAATTCCAGAGCCTTTTAGCCTCATCTCTCAATTTCTCCCAGGTTTCATACGGCCTCAACCGGCTGAAAGTAAATCCATCGAGTCTTATTTGTAGTACCTGTTTATTATCTTCGGATATGAATACGTATCCAATTTGTTCTTGTTCTGCCCTCTCAGGTGGGCTACCCGGCTTGATCTTGACGTTTGCTGACCAGCGTTTGCCGACTCCGGGGTAGTCATCCTTAATAAGTTGACCAAATCCTTCGATTTTCTCGATAGTCGTGTCCTCTGGCATCTTAACGTGAATATCGAAGAGCGCCTCCCGAATAGGTGCATTCCTCAAATGTGGGTCGGAGCTCATGATATCCCTATGCGCAGCGTTATACTTCTACGAGTGCGATTATGTTTCTTCAAGGAGATACCGTCCTTTAAGTATCGTAAGCGGGATAGGGTCGGCTTTTTTCAATAGATGGTAAATTAATTTCGCAGTTCTACCTCTATCTTACGATTCAAATATGATGATGGCAATAGCCGCAAGCTGACCTCAATTTTTCTGTTTCCCACCTCCCCCGTCGTAAACTCGCCTCCGATGAGCGAAGCTCAAGCCATCACCCAACTACCTACTGCTTCGACCTCTTCAGTCTCCACTTGCCGATATTCAATCTTCAATATACAGCGCATTGAATAAGAGCTTGAAAGTGCCCCAGGTCTGGGCGCGGTTCTGGACGCGGAAGCCATAGAGCACCGCCCGGCCCTTGCCGGTGGTCACCTCCGCCAGGGCCACCTTGTTGTACAGGCGTTTTTCGCCCAGGACCCAGCCGCTGAGCAGGGGATTGGCAGGACCATTCCGCCCCAGAAGGGGGATCCTTTGGGAAAGGGATCCATTCGGATAGACCGCCGTCTCCCGGTGGGGCTGCATGCCGGCCACGAGGGTATAGGCCGGATCCTGGATGAAGTAGATGGGGGTGGTGGTGGGCATGCCGCAGGTGAGGGGTGAGGCGGCGTCCAGGGTCACCTGGAAGATGGTGCCGGGAGCGTAGAAATCGTCGCTTTTGACGTCCTTTAGAACGTTCACCGCTGGTACGCCCAGCTCATCGATGGCGAAGTTCCCAGAGCGACCGAAAAATAGTACTGTACCACCACCCAGCAGGTAGCGCCTGAGGTTATTCACCCCCTCCTTGCCGATGCCGCCCCGGTACTTCCCGGGCATGGGAGGATCGCCGATGCGCTCTTTCTGGCCGCGACTGCGCTTGCCGTCTACAATCTGGCTGGTACTCATGCTGGGCATGATGATGACGTCGTTGCGCTTCAGGGTCCCCAGCAAAGCGAAGTCCTTGTTGCGCAGGAGGGTGTAGTCGAAGCCGAAGTTGTCGAAAATGTAGCGAGTCCAGCCTTCGTCGGGGGTGGGAAGCCATGGACCGTAGAGGGCGATGTGGGCGGCCTTGAGGGGGGTACTTTCGGGTGTGGAGGATGCCGGCGTCAAGCGCACCTCGTAGGTGGTGTGGGACTTTTGGAGGAGGGCGCGGTTTTTCCTGCTGGCGGGGATGACGAACGATCCGGCGGGGAAGGTCTCATCCCCTGCGCGGACGGGCCTGGCCAGGGAGCCGACTTTATGGCCGGCTTTCAGCAGGGCGTTCACCAGGCGGTAGCTGCCCAGCCAGTGGCGACCGATGAGGTACACCGATCCGCTCTCCACCGGGGGGATGTCCCAGGCAGGATTGTCCACCTCTTCCAGGGCGGTGGCGAGGGGGACGGTTACCGCCTCGCTCTCAACGCCCATCATGAGGGGGAGTGACCAGGTGGTAAAGTCGTAGGGCGGCATAGGTGGGCCGCCGGGATAGAGGCGCATCTCCGGGTAGTGCTGGCGCTCCATGAGGTCCTTGATGCAGGGCCGGTTGGCCTGGGCCAGGGGGATGACAAATGAGCCGGCCGGGGCGGTATTCTCGCCAGTATCTATCGGTTCCTTGGCCCGGTAAATCTTTACATTGTTATAGCGCAGACGGCGGAGGAGCTCTACGGCGGCGTTGGGATCGTGCTGATCAGGGGGGATGACCCAGGCGTAGGGGGCCTCGGTGCGCCCCTTTTTGATGGCTTCCCGGTTGAGCTCGTAGAAAGTGGTCTTGTAGCGCGTCTTGTAGGTGGCGGCCAGATCGAGGATGGCGTAGGCAGCGGCCTTTTCGTATTCGACGATATCCCGCAGGCGCCACCAGCCGCCGGGCCAGGGGTGCGGAAAGTTGGTCTGGGCCTGGTAGTCGCTGAGGGCTCGGTCCATCCCCCGGAGGCTGGTTTTCGGGTGGTAGGTAGGTGTGGCTATATGGACGCTGGAGGCCTCAGACAGGATGCCGATACGGTTGTGCCACAGGGGCGTCTTGGACATAGTGCCCTCGAAGAAGGCGTTGAACCGGGTACCGGTGACGATGCCGGTGAAGCCGCGGTCAGTGAGATCGGATACCACGTAGTTGCCCAGCATGTTGACGGCGGCGGTGAGGCGGGGGTGGACGTTGGGGTTGATGGGGTCCTGGTAGGGGGGCATAAAGAGGCGGGCGCTGTTGAAGCCCATCTGGTGCTGGTCGTAGACGATCTCCGGGTACCAGTCGTGGTAGAGGACCCGGGCCACCAGGCGGGATTCGGCCAGGTTGAAGAAGAACCAGTCGCGGTTGTTGTCGTGGCCGGCGTAATAGTGGTACAGCCCCGGGAAAGAGGCCCCCTCACTTTCGGTGCCCTTGGTCTCGTTATAATAATCCACAACCATCTGCTGGCCGTCAGGGTTAAGGGAGGGGACCATCAGGAGGATCACGTTGTCCAGGATGTCGCGGACGCGCTGATCGGTCCGGGTGGCCAGTTCCCAGGCCAGTTCCACTGACTCCTGGCTGGCGGCGATCTCGGTGGCGTGGATATTGAGTGTGAGCAGCACCACCGTCTTGCCCTCTTCAATGAGGGCAGCGGCTTCGTCGGGTTCAAGAGCCGCGGCCTGGCCCGTCGGGTCGCCGGGCAGGCCGATCAGGCGCTGGATCTCCTTGTAGCGCTCCAGGCGGGGCATGTCTTCGGCGGCGGTGATTGTCACCATCAGGAACGGTTTGCCCATGGTGGTCTGGCCCAGCTCCTCCACCAGGATCCGGTCGGAGCGCTTGTCCATGTAACGGAAATATTCCACGATCTGCTTCCAGTCAACGAGCTGCCGGTCGGCGCCCATAACGTGGCCGAAATAGGCCTCCGGTGATTTGATGTCTTGGGCTGGCAGGAATGAGAGGGACAGGGTAAGGCATATAAGTACCCAACGAATAAACCGCATGCTACCTCTTTTCTTCTCTGAGTTGGCCGGAAAACGTGATGCTGAAACTAGCGGCCAGGTGTGAGCGGCTGCAAGGTCAAAAAGGGCTTAATGGATTGCAAAGTCTGTGGTGAGCTGAGCCTAAAAACGCTGGGGAATGGTAGAGGTGTACTTGTCGGACACGCAGATGAATGAACCCGGCGAGAAGGGCAACCTTCTTCCCGTTTCATCCATTGTTCACATATTTCGCGGCGACTTATTTCAGATCCAGGTTACAGTGCTGAAATCCTTTTCGGGCCGGCATTGATCACTTCTTGCGAACAGCCGCTGGTGAAAAGCTTGAAATTCTCGATAAACCGGGCCGCCAGGGCGTCATATTTTTTCCAGTAATCGTCCTTGACACCCCAGGAATTGGATGGCTCCAGCACCTCCTCGGGCACATCGGGGCACGAAAGCGGGACCTCAAAGTCGAAGAGTTTGTCTTTGCGGAACTGGACTTTATTCAGTTTGTCTTCCAGGGCCGCGTTCAGGAGGTTGCGGGTATGCCGGATGCTGATGCGCTTGCCGACGCCGAACCGCCCGCCGACCCACCCGGTGTTGACCAGCCAGCACTGCGCCCCGTGCTTGAGCATCCTTTGCTTTAGCATTTCGGAGTATTCGAAAGGATGCCGCACCATGAACGGGCCTCCGAAACAGGCGCTGAAAGTGATCTGCGGTTCGATGCCGAGCCCTATTTCGGTGCCGGCGATCTTGGAGGTGTAACCGCTGATGAAGTGGTACTGCGCCTGTTCGGGAGTCAACCGCGCTATGGGCGGCATTACTCCCGAGGCGTCACAGGTGAGGAAAATGATGTTTTTGGGGTGGGAATTGACCATCCTCTCGGGCACGGTGTTGGGGATGAACTCCAGCGGATAGGAAGCGCGGGTGTTCTCAGTTACGATGTCATCATCCAGGTCAATCCGGCGGGTGGCCGGATCATAGACCACATTTTCTAGTATGGTACCGAATTTCCTGGTGCAGGCGTAGATCTGGGGTTCGTACTCGGCAGACAGGCGGATGACCTTGGCGTAGCAGCCATCCTCGAAGTTGAACACGCCGGTAGAACTCCAGCCGTGCTCGTCATCGCCGATCAGCCTTCGCTTGGGATCGGCGGAGAGGGTGGTCTTTCCCGTCCCGCTGAGACCAAAGAAAAGGGCTACGTCCCCATCATCCCCCATGTTGGCGGAACAGTGCATCGGGAGTACATTCTCAAAAGTCAGGAGAAAGTTCAGAACCGTGAAGATGGTTTTCTTGATCTCGCCGCCGTAAAGGGAGTTAGCGATAATGGCCAATCGTTCGGGAAAATTAAGCACAATGGCGGTCGAGCTGCGGGTGCCGTCTATCTTGGGGTCGACTTTGAAGCCCGGGACGGCAATGACAGTAAAGTCGGGGACAAAGTGCTTGAGTTCATCCTGGTTATCGGTGGTGATGAACATATTTCGAGCGAACAGACTGTGCCAGGCCATCTCGGTGATAATTCTCACTTTCAGGCGGTATTCCGGGTCGGCCCCGGCATAGCAGTCCTGCACGAAGAACTCCTCGCCCTGCGCGTAGGCCTGTACCCGCGCCCACAGCGCGTTGAATTTTTCCGGGCTGAAAGGCCGGTTGTAGTCCCCCCACCAGATCTTGTCGGCGGTGGAGTCTTCCTGCACCACGAACTTGTCCGTGGCCGCCCGCGCGGTGTGTTTGCCGGTGTTGACCAGCACCGGGCCCTGGTGAGCGATGCTCCCTTCGTTGCGGAAGACAATTTCTTCATATAGGGCCGGATTAGGCAGGTTCCAGAACACCCGGTTCAGGTGCAGCAGGCCGTGATTTTTCAGCCGGTAGTCGGAAGCCAGGTCCAGGGCCTGCTTGGTGGCTGGCGTGTCAAAATGAAGGTATTTGCTCATGTCCAGTCTCTTACCAGTTTGCGATCACCGATGTAAAGTTCGTTGGGAGAATTCATGTCCAGCGCCCATTTCATGCGTTCGACACCACCCTGGATATCCTTGATCGAGCCGCAGAAGCTCAATCGCAGGTATCCTTCCATGCCGAACTCAACTCCCGGCACAGTTACAACCTGTACCTTATCAATCAGGAATTCCGCGAGACTGGTGGAATCCTTGTTATAGACGCTGAAATCGGCAAAACAGTAGAACGTGCCGTCGGGTTTTGTGACTTTCACCCCATCGAAGGAATTGAGATGATCGATCATCACGTTGCGGTTGTTTTCCAGGGTCAGCCGAAGACTCTCCACGCACGATTGTATACCGTTGATGGCACCGACCGCGGCCTTTTGCAGCAGTGCCGAAGGCCCGGAAGTCTGGTGCCCCTGAATATTGGTCATGACTTTAATGATCCTTTTGCTGGCCACCGCCCAGCCGATCCTGTAACCGGTCATGGCGTATTGCTTGGAGACGCCATTGATGACAATCAGCTTGGAGTTCTCGCTTAAGTCTTTGGCATAATCGTAACAGCTGATCGGCTTGCGGCGGTCAAAAATCAGCCGGTGGTAAATGTCATCCATGATGAGATACAAATCGCGCTTCTCACAGAAGTCCACGATGGCAGCGATGAACTCTTCCGAATACATGGCCCCAGAGGGATTATTAGGACTGTTGATAATGACTGCTTTAGTGTAGGAGCCCACCTTTTCCTCGATGTCCTGAAGCCTCGGGTAGAACGTGCCGTCCTCGGGGGGAGCCGGCACCGGGATCGCCTGACACAACTTGACCATCTCGGGGTAGCTCACCCAATAAGGCGACGGAAAGATGACCTCCTCCTGGGGGTTCAGGATAGCCTGCAGGCCCACCATGATAGCCTGCTTGGCGCCGCCGGAGGCGATCACGTTTTCCGGTTCCACCAGACGGTTATAATGCTCCTCGGTGTACCGGATGATAGCCTTTTTCATCTCGGGCGTGCCATCGGCAGGCGTGTATCTGATTTCGGCGCTGTTGAGCAGTCCCGTGGTAGCCAGAATGGCGTCAACCGGGGCCGTACTCTTGGGCTCGCCCCCGCCCAGGTGAATAACGGGATCCCCCTTCGCCCGGAGGATAGCCGCTTTTTCGTTCAGCTTAAGCGTGGCTGATTCGCTGATGGTTCTGGCAATCTGGCTGATACTCATTTCTCATCCACCTTAACGATAAATACCTGTTATTTCAAAAGGTGATCTTACGATAATAGCCTGTAACTATCTCTTGACTGGAAGCTCGAATTACCTTCAGTCTATGGGATTCCCGCCCTCTCGCCCTCTTGACTGGCGGGGGCTTTCGTCTTTAACCGGAGCGCTGAAATGCCCGGTTTTATATATGAAATCTACGGTAGTAAAGTATATCCGTTACAGGCCTTCAAGCAACCATTTCATGATAATATCACCCAAATCCGCTGCAAGGTAGTTTCTTTTTCGAGGAAAACACCGGGAATAATCAGGTAGAAATCACCGATGTTTGCCACCAACCTATAATACCAGTTCATTGCGAGGCAAATCACCAGCTCGTCCATGCCAGCTGGGGTAGAAACGTGGTTGAATACTTAAGGAGAATGGTACGTGAACTGGTGAGCGGCGGAACAGGAGCCACTCCATGGCGGTCGGTATTGAGACCTTCGTTATAGACCAGGTAGAAATCGGTACCCTCGCGGGGATTATATCGCAGCCTCGAATTGATGCCTATCGCGTCAACGGCGCTGTTGTACTGGACGAATGCGCTGGCGGATAGGGTGGTGTTCATCCGAGCCTGCAGGCGCAGGCCGAAGATGTGGGTGTCGAAACCCTGATCACGAGCCGGGAACCGGGCCCTGGTGAACTGGTACCGGCCACTGAGACTGAAAAAACGGGAGATGGTCCAGGACGGGCTTGCTCCCAGGTCTACATACCATCCGTCATAGAACGGCCCGATTTCGAAGTCGAGACCGGTGCGGAGCAGTCTGGTCCAGGGCATTTGATAGGACACGTCCAATTCGGAGAAGGTGTAGGCGCCGGGGGGCACATAGTTATCCTCTGGCAGGTTAAGTGTATCTGGCAGGTTCTCGTAGCGCATTCTCGTCGACACTCTGGCTCTTCCCCCGGATTTCCATTCCACGGTCCAGGAAGGTCCAACATAGGCTGATTCAAGTGCGTCATCTTCGTTCCTGAAGTGAAATGAAAAATAGAACCCGGCGTTGTGGCGGTAGATGGGGGAGGTCTCGGCTGGCATCCAGGCATAGGAGATGCCCCGGCCTATCCAGGAGTAGTCATTACGGGATTTAAAACCGACGCCGGGGTTATAAGCCGCGCCCTGGTAGGTATAAGCCAGTTCATAGGCCAATCCGGTCTTCGTCCGCCGCTCCCAGGCAGGGCGGAAGCGCACTGAGCTCCAGGGATGATCCCATTCCTCCCCATTGTTCTCGAAGGTCTGTACCAAGCCGAAGGTGACGTATTCGTCGCCATAAAGCCGAAAAGTGCCGTCCAGGCCATAGGCATAGTTGGCGCTGCCGTCCGACCCGATCCTGCTGGTGATCATGCCGCCGGTATAGGAGTTCTCGTTCAAGACCTGGCGGCGCAGGCGAAGGATACCGAAGTTTTCCGATGGGATAGTAACCACCGTGTCTGCCTCAGTGACGAACTTGGCCCGAGCCGTCTGCATGTCGAGGAAACCCAGGTCCCACGGGCCTATCCGGCCCACGAGTCGGGCGCCGCCGTGGATCGGTACGGGTCCGTGCTCGGAAAGGCCGATACGCCGGCTGTAGAACAGATTGTTCATTGGCCCGATATTCAGATCGAAAATGTTGGCCCGTTCCTGGAAAAAGAGGCGCTTCTCAGGGAAAAAGAGGGTATACCGGGTGAGGTTGATCCGCTCGTCATCGGCTTCCACCTGGGCAAAGTCGGTGTTGGCGGTCAGGTCCAGGGTGAGGTTGCTGGTGATGCCGTACTTCAGGTCCAGCCCCACGTCCCGGCTGGGCTGGTCAACCGGGCTGTAAGACGATCCGGCACTATTCAACTGGTAGGACCGGTTCATTCCTGTCAATGCGTAAGGTGTGATGTACAGCGGGTTCCGGCTGTAAACATCCTCAAGGACGACATCCTGGGCGACGGAGGGCTTCATAGTGCCGAACGTCCATTTGGGCTGAATGGCGGGATAGGAAATGGTCTCGTTTTTCCGGGCAATATAACGGGAGGTGATGAAGCCCATCACAACCCTTCCATCATTATCCTGAAACCGGAGGCTGGAGAACGGGATGCGCAGCTCGGCAAACCAGCCCTCCTCGTTGCGGTCTACCGCTACATCCCAGAAGGTATTCCAGCTTATATTTCCAGGGAGCCCTCCCCGGGAGGAACGGGAAGAGCGGCTACTTCTGAATATCTCGGCGTCGCGTGAGATGGTAAAGTCAATGCGGATACCGGCGGGTGTGGTGATAAATCCGAGGGCGGCTTCGTTGTCATTAAATGTATCCAGGATGAGGGCGAATCTGTCATCGCCGGAACTGCTGCCGTCACGTTCGAGGGCGTTTCCCCTTATGCCGCTCGGTTCAGAGTCGTAAAAGCGTCCGGAGGCGTAAAGGTAGTCGTCGTCGTACGCGATGCGGATTTCCGTTCTTTCGGTAGGGGTGCCGCCGAATATGGGCTGGTACAGGGTTAGCGGCAGGGGCTCGATGGCCTGCCAGGCCGCTTCGTCGCTGAGCCCGTCGAGTTGGATGGGGCCCTGCAGGCGGGGCAGGGCCACCGCCTCCGGTGATTGAGCGCGGGAAATGCTCCAGATCAGAAGGACAGACCACAGGAAACATCTGGGCAACGCTATATACTTCACTCTGTCAATACGGGTCCTCACTCTCCTTACGGTCCTCCTAATGGTCATGCTCCGTTCATTGTAAATGTTCGTTGGTAATACCTGTCTCACTATTCACACCTTTGACGCACGGGTAGCGGTGAGGTTAACGCTGCTTTATAGAATTACAAACGGATTGACAGTTTGACAATTATTAATAATAAACGGGAATAACGCACTCTTGGAGGCATCCTGCAGTAGTACTATTCCGCGCGGAACTTGCCACACCAATCATAGACAAGCAAATGAAATGTCCGGGTGAGATGCGCCGGACTGTTTCGAATTATATTGTAGGGGCGTATTGCAATACGCCCCTACATGGTGGCGTTTTCACGATGTCTTTGTCGGCTTGGCAACTAATTTCCCCGGAGAAATCAATTACTCCCGATAATACGTCTCACCGCTTCGGCTAACCCATCGGTTAAAACGCGGTCGATTTCGCCCCGGATGTCAAATGAAGTGGTTCGCAGGATGCTGCCCGTTTCCACATCGACAATCCGCATATCGATGGTGTACGTGGAGCCCAGTTTCCCGAAAGTACCCGCGAGCATCTGCCGGGCACCTACGAGCTGCCCGATCTCCACGGCGCATTCGTTGGTGGTGCAGCCGGTCAGTTGAAAGTCCTGCTCCACCAGGATCTGCCGCACCTCATCGCGTTCGATGACGCGGTATATGCCGGACTGAACCAGGTACGTTCCCAACCGGATGGTAAGGACTCGCGCATCCTGCTCGGAAACACCCACGCCTTCAAAATCAAGGATCGCGAGGGCTGGTTTGCTGGCTGGTGGCGAGACTTCAGCAGGCGGGGGTGTTTCAGCCCTGGCCGGTGGCAACACCGGCGACTCCTCAGCCGGTTTCTGCGATGGCTTAGGCTCCAGGGTTGTTTTGGCCTTGGCCAGCGGCTTTTCAACCGGTTTGATCCAGGCCGACACGAAAGGATGCACCGGACCCTGAAGCAGGCCACCGCCCAGCCACCCCAAGCCACCCCCAACACCCAACAACGGGCCTTTGACCGGTTCCGGACCGAGTACAACCAGGAACGGCCCCATGAAGCCCTGGCAATGCAGACCCCGGCCCAACGCTACCAGCCCTCGCTGCGGCCCTTTCCGGAACGCTTGCAAGAGTTGGAATACGCCCCTGGCTACGTGGTGCGCCGAGTCCGGTCTAACGGAGAAATTAGGTGGCAGAGAGGATTGGTCTACTTGAGCGAGGCGCTGGTGGACCAATGGGTGGGGCTGATCGAAATCGACAACGGTCAATGGCGCGTCGACTTCGGTCCTATCCAACTGGCAATTTACCAGGAACAAGATAAAAAATTCAAATCGATTAGATGTTGAAAAAAGAATCAACCTGTAACCCATGTCCTCGGATCAAAGTGTTACCCATGTTCCAGGTTGCACACGGCGTAGCCACCACGGCGAGCCGGCGACACGGTTTATCCCGACCCTTCGGGACAGTGTCAAGGGGTGAGGTTTCTTAATAGCCGCTACGGCCGGCTTACTGGTATATCACGTAAATCCTGTTATCCTGTCAGATTCTTCATTCTTCAATCTTCAATCGACAATCGTCAATCGTCAATCGTCAATCGTCAATACACCAGTCCCGACCCCCACCCCTCACGCCCCCGCGTCGGTGAAGTCCAGCCGGCCCGCGCCCGCTTTGAGGACGGCGTCATTGCCCTTGCCGCTGCCGTCGGGAACCACGTCGCCGTCAGATCCGCGCTGGTCGAAACGCCACAGGCCCAGGAGCGGGTCCAGGCCGGTGGGGGAGTAGTTCCTGGTGAGCTTGTCGGGGTTCCGGTAGCGGAAGTCCATCTCGCCGGCCGGCAGGACCTTAGTCCACAGCCGCACCTCGTCAATGGCGCCGTACCAGAAGTTGCTAATGGTGGTGGTGTCGTTGAGGTCGTCCCAGTCGGCGCCGATGAGGGCATCGCTGTCGGCTACGTCCAGGTCGACACTGACGGTCTCACTGCCAAGCTGCTCCCCGTTGCCGTAGACATTCAGGGTGGCGCCGTCATAGGTGATAACAACCTGGGTGAATACGTCCGGGTCGTTCCAGTCGCAGCCGGGGACCGTATACAAGCCCATAAACTGGTGCCCCAGGTAGACAATAATCCGGCTGGAGTCAAACGGATCACGATACAAGCCGATCTCATCGTCCCCGGCGGCATTGCTGATCATGAACAGGGTAGGGCTTTCTGTGATTCCGGCTGGGAGTGTGTCACCCGCGGCCCAGATTTCCAGTGAAAAGGTATCTTCGTTCAGGGCAGCCAGACTGGTGCTGTCAAGGGATTGCCCCACAACCTGCCGGTTGGTGATCTGCACGTAGGAACCCCCGCCCAGGACGATTGAGTTGATAACCTCCGGCTCTTCGCAACAGGCCAGCAGGGCGGTCAGCACTATGGCCATACCCAGGTGTCTACGCCGGAACAGGTACAAAGCATTCGGGAAGGAGGCCATCATGGATTTCGTATGCCCATCACTTCGTTACTGATGGCTGCCTGACCGAAGTTATCATGTAGAACTACAATGTAATACCATGGGATGCCAGCGCCCAGGTCCTCACTGCCATCGGGGAATTCGATGGTGTTGATATCTGCGATGGTGGCGACATGAATATTATTGCCATTAGTGGAGTTTGGAGTGACACCTTCATATTTACTTCGCCACACCTCATAGTTTTTAAACAAGTCGGCGTCGAGGGCTGGGGATCCCCACGATGCCTTGGTCCAGCCAATAGTGATGGTCGTATCAGAAGTCCCTTTAACAAATGCAGAAACAGGTTTTGGAGGAGAGTATAAAATCTCTCCCATGATATTGCTGGTATTCCACCCGTTTTTTTGATCGTAGGTCAGTATCACGTAATTGTACTGCTTTAATTTCACAAGGTTGGCATCGGCGTCGGTATAGCTGAAGGATGTATCGGTGCCGGAGGGGAGTTGCTGGAGAACACTGTCAACCTCGGTGCAATTCCCGCTCAGGAGACAGTCGGCCGTGTTGTCGCCGTTCAGGTCGGTAAAGGTCTCATAGAGATCGTTGGTGCGCAGGATTGTATACCGCTTGAATTCCTTTGCTGGTTCAGCACTGGGAAGCCACATCAGTATAAAGTGCCACAGGGTATCCACCTCCAGGCTGACGATCTCCGCGGGAAGGATATCCCCGGTGGGCGCCTCCATGGTATCGGCCTCGGAGGCCCCGCTGGTGTCGGCCACTTCCAGGCGGTACCGGTAGATGGTGTTCTTGGCAAGGCCCCTGTCGGTGTACCGGTTGTCAGCGGCGTCGGTGGTGCTATGAACAACAAGCCCATCCCGGCTCAGGGTATAGCTGGCGAAATCCACTTCGGGGCCGTAACTGTAGCGGTCCCAGGTGAGTCCCAGCTGGTATTTCCCCTGAGAGCTTACACCCAGGCCGCCGTGCCACACATCGCCCAGAATCTCTGTGGTCAGGGCCAGGATGTTGCTCCAGGCTGTGTTGCCCTGGCTGTCCCGGTGATGCAGGCGGTAGCGGTAGGTCCCGCCCTGCTGGAGTCCGCTGTCGGTGTATTTTTGAGCTTCGTTAGCTTCGTTGAGGCGGGCGGTATAGAGCAGGATGTCAGTGCTGTCAACGGTTGTTCCTGTGCCCCGGTACAGGGCCACCCAGCTGGAATCCTCCTGCTCCGCGATGGTCTCCCAGGCGATGGTAGCGGAGTACTTGGTAATGGCGCGGTGCTCCTCCAGTACCGGCGGCGGCAGGGCCAGTGTCCGCACCTCCAGGACGTCGTCGCTGCGG
>CAZULW010000024.1:0-34457 GCA_964621455.1 uncultured bacterium | reverse complement strand
CAACATTACCAAGCCAATTTAAGACTTGGTCCGGAAAATAACCAATTACCTTACTTTAAAATTTCACCTGATTTTACTCGTGGCCTTTATGAAATGGAAAAACGAATATCCGAGACTAAATTATCTTCTATACAATATATTAAAACACATGTTACAGAACCCATCACCTTTGGCTTGAGCGTTATTGACGAGAATAAAAAAGCAATTTATTATAATGATATGTTTCGAGATGCGGTTGTAAAAGGGATCTCTATGAAATCACGATGGCTGCTGAATAAGTTCAAACAGTTAGGATATAGCCAGATATGCTTTATTGATGAGCCTATTTTATCTGCTTTTGGCTCTTCCACCTATGTGAGCGTTCAGCGGTCAGATATTATAGATTATTTAAAAGAAGTTATCGAGGCGATTCATGAACAGGGTGCTCTAGCTGGGATCCATTGTTGTGGTAATACTGAATGGACGATCCTGATAGATGCAGGAGTTGATATTATTAGTTTCGATGCCTACGAATTTGGAGAGACCATTGGCTACTATCCTAAACAGACAAAGGAATTCTTGGAGAAAGAGGGTGCAATCGCTTGGGGGATCGTTCCTACTTCGGAAAAGATCAACCAGGAAACGTCAGAATCTTTAATTATGCAATTAGAAAATAGAATTGATAGTTTGGCAAAAAAAGGAATAGATAAATCGTTAATATGGGAAAAGTGTTTAATCACGCCAAGTTGTGGCACAGGTTCCCTTTCTGTTGAGTTATCCGAAAAAGTCTTTAAGCAATTATCTAAGGTGAGTAGCACTCTTAGAGAAAAGTTTCACTCTTAGCAAAGTTCCTTACTTATTTAGGTGAATAGATAAAGGGGAACAAGCGCATTATAACAGAGGAGCATCAAATGCCTGATAATAATCTAATGGCTGTAAAATGGGGGATATGATAAGTTAAATAACATGAATGAGCACAATACTCAAAACAGTTTGGATACTGTCTGGGAGCGTTCAGAACTGCAAAAACCTCGGTGCAGGTTTGGGGAAGAAGGGCTCTGTTGTCAGATGTGTTTTATGGGGCCTTGCCGAATAAATCCTTCGGGGAAATAATTCCAAAAAGGAGTTTGTGGTGCTTCTGCTGAAATAATTGTTGCCAGGAATTTCGCCAGGATGATTGCTTCCGGGGCATCTGCTCACTCTGATCATGGACGACATGTGGCTAAGACACTTCTCATAGCCGCAACATCGCCAGATTCAGGGTATTCCATTAAGGATGCTAATAAGCTCAAAAAAGTAGCCCAAGTCATGGATGTAACTATCAAAGATAGATCAGAAGAAGAAATCGCCATTGAAGTAGCCCAAAAAGCCCTGGCAGAATTTGGCAGGCAGGAGGGTGAAATTCCCTTTATCAAGCTTGCACCTGAAGCGAGACAGACAGTATGGCGGCAGTTAGATGTTGTGCCGCGAGGCATCGATCGGGAGATTGTTGAGATGATGCACCGTACGACAATGGGAGTGGATCAGGATTATCGAAATATCCTCGTTCATGGTGCCAGGACAGCTCTGGCTGATGGATGGGGTGGCTCCATGATTGCCACTGAACTGCAGGATATACTTTTCGGTAATCCTTCACCGATTCGTGGACAGGTAAATCTTGGGGTTCTTTCCAAAAAGGATGTCAACATTATTCTCCATGGACACGAGCCGATGCTTTCTGAAATGCTTGTCCTGGCAGCTCAAGATAAGGAACTAATTAATCTGGCAAAATCCCACGGTGCAGCAGGAATAAATCTGGCAGGTATCTGCTGTACCGCAAATGAGATTCTTTTACGCCATGGTTTGCCTATCGCTGGCAATATTCTGCAGCAGGAATTGGCTGTCAATACCGGCGCGGTAGAGGCCATGATTGTCGATGTCCAATGTATTATGCCGTCCTTACCAGAAATATGCAAATGTTACCATACACACCTTGTTACTACATCATCTAAAGGAAAGATAGAGGGAGCAAAGCATATTGAATTTTCAGAAAAAAATGCTCTTCAATCTGCTAAAGAGATCATTAGAGAAGCTATCTTGAATTTTCCTAACCGCGGCAATGTGGATATTCCCGAAGAAAAAATGGACCTGATCGCCGGGTTCAGCCATGAGGCAATTACTTATATGCTGGGTGGAAGGTTTCGAGGCTCGTATGTACCCCTTAACGATAACATCATCAATGGCCGAATCAAAGGAGTAGCGGGCGTTGTCGGCTGCTGCAACCCTAAAGTGGAGTATGACAAGGGACATATCGGTCTGGTGGAGGAACTTATAGCAAATGATATTTTAGTCGTACAGACCGGGTGTTCGGCTATTGCCTGTGCAAAAGCGGGATTTCTCCAACCGGAATCCGCCGATAAATATGCGGGCAAAGGTCTGGCAGAGGTATGCAAAGCCGTAGGCATGCCGCCGGTGCTGCATTCGGGCTCTTGCGTTGACAACAGTCGTATATTAATAGCGTTATCTGAGATGGTGAAAATCGGTGGTCTGGGCAATGATATAAGTGAACTCCCGGTTGCCGGTGCTGCGCCAGAATGGATGAGCGAAAAAGCAATCGCTATCGGTCACTATTTTGTCGCTTCCGGGGTATTTACCGTATTCGGTGTTGGACTTCCTGTGCAGGGAAGTGAAAAAGTATGCCGCTATCTCTTTGAAGAGATTGAATCCCTTTTTGGTGGTAGGTGGGCCGTTGAGCCCGATATCGGCAAGATGGCAGGCTTAATCATTGACCATATTGACAAGAAACGGGAAAAACTGGGAATCAGCAAGGGCAAAAAGCGGGTGCTATATAATATGCAGATGAGAAGAGAACTGGACGCTGGACAGGTAGGGTAACAGTATGTCAAAGCTTATCGCGTCAAAAGCCATTCGTGGAGCACACAAGCTGGTTACTCGTGCGGAGAAGGAGCTTGCCCGGGCGATTGAGGAAAAAGGCCCTCAGACCAAAGTTGAATTTCCCAATACCGGGTATTACCTCCCCATCTCGCACGGGATATTGGGGATGAAAATCGAGACCCTCGCAGGGCTCAATGATATATTGGAAGAAGCCCGAGCATTGCTCCCGCCCATCCCGGACGAGAGACTATGGCTTCCATATCTGGGACATACACTCGATGCCGGCATGGCTGCATTATTTGCTGATGAAATTATTGAGGCCATTAAATATACTCAGAACTCTCTTCCCTACCTGGCAGAACCCAATCCTCGGGACGGTCATCTGTGGCTTGGGGCTGCTGGCGATGTGATAATGAGAGAACGCGGTATTGAATTTGTGGATGGAACCGCCCCTGGATTTGCCGCTTGTGTTGGTTACTGCCCTTCGAACGAGATTGCAGTGAAAATCGCTCGTGAACTGCAGGAGAAAAACCTCTACGTTTTTATGGCAGCATCTACCAATGGAAAATCAATGGCCCGGCAATTGCAGGAGGAAGGGGTTCAGATGGGATGGGATACTCGCCTCGTCCCCTTTGGCGACGATGTCACAGCCTGCATTCATGCGTTGGGTTTTTCGACGAGAGTCGCCCTTTCTTTCGGCGGCGCCAGGCCGGGGGACTTTCATAATATTCTGCGCTATAACAAGGACCGGGTATTTGCCTTCATCCTTGCCCTAGGCCCCGTTGATGATGAAAAACATGCCCAGGCGGCAGGGGCGATTAACTATGGTTTTCCTACGATAGCCGACACCGATATTGACCAGATTCTTCCTACAGGTATTTGCACTTATGAGCACGTTGTTTCTCCAGTTGCACATGATAAAATTGTGGCCAAAGCGATTGAGGTGAGAGGATTGAAGATTTCTATCACTAAAGTCCCCGTTCCGGTCCCCTACGGTCCTGCGTTCCAGGGAGAACGAATACGTAAAGACGACATGTATGTGGAGCTCGGGGGCCAGCTGGCGCCGGGCTTTGAATACCTGACATCAAAAGAGCTGGATGAGGTGGAAGATGGCAGAATAGAAGTTATAGGGCCGGAAATCGATGAGGTGGAAGAAGGCTCACGGCTTCCTCTGGGTATCTGGGTCGAGGTTGCCGGGCGCAAAATGCAGCTTGATTTCGAGCCCATCCTGGAGCGTCAGAATCATGATTTTATCAACTGCGCCCAGGGCATTTTTCACATGGGGCAACGCGATATCAATTGGGTTCGCATCGGGAAAGAGGCCAAGAAAAAGGGCTTTAAGTTCAAGCACTTTGGCTCCATCCTTCATGCCAAGATTCACGCCGACTACGGAAAAATTGTAGATAAAGTACAAATAACAATCTATACCCGGGAGGATGATGTAAATAAGCGTCTGCCGATAGTTCGGGATGTATATCAACAAAGAGACGCCCGCATAGCGGATATGACCGACGAGTCGGTGGATATCTTTTACTCTTGCGCTCTGTGTCAATCCTTTGCTCCGAATCATATCTGTATCATTACTCCAGAGCGTTCCGGACTTTGTGGTGCTTACAACTGGTTGGATGGAAAAGCAGCATATCAGATAACTCCTACCGGATCCAACCAGCCTGTGAAAAAGGGTAGAGTGATTAGTGCCGAAAAAGGACAATGGCAGGACGTTAATGATTTTGTCTACCACAGCTCCCATAAGACCTTGGAAGTCTTTAACGCTTATAGCATCATTGAATATCCCATGACTTCCTGTGGCTGTTTTGAGTGCATCTCTTGTGTGTTACCGTCCTGTAATGGGATTATGATTGTCTATCGGAATTGTGTCGGGATGACTCCCTGCGGCATGAAGTTTTCTACGCTGGCCGGAATGGTGGGTGGAGGAGTACAGACACCAGGTTTTATCGGTCATAGCAAACACTATATCGGCAGTAATAAATTTATCAAGGCTGAAGGTGGCGCCAAACGAATTGTATGGATGAATCACGACCTGAAAGAAGAAATGGGGCCCCATACTTCGTGACATTGGTGAAAAGGAAGGCATTGAAAACTTTGTTTCCATGATTGCTGACGAAACAGTGGCAGAAACTGAAGAGGAAGTATTAATATATATTACTAAAATGAATCATCCTGTCTTTTCGATGCCCCCCCTGTTTTAATCATCTGTTATGAAAATTATTGCAATTACCGGCAAAGGCGGCACAGGCAAAACTACGATTGCCGCATTCATCATCCGTTGGTTGAGCGAGAATGTATCTAAATCGATACTGGCTGTTGATGCCGATTCAAATACCAATTTGAACGACTTGCTCGGCGTGGAATCGAAAGAAACCATTGGTGAAATCAGGGAAGAAATGAAGTCAAAAGTCAACAATCTTCCAAGAGGAATGACAAAGCAACAATTTCTGGAGTATAAAATACAATCCAGTCTCGTCGAAACACCGGATTTTGATCTTATTGCAATGGGGCGTCCCGAGGGGCCAGGATGCTATTGCTATGCCAACAATTTACTTCGGGATATACTGAAGAGCCTAAGCGAAAGTTATGACTTTGTGATAATTGATAATGAAGCAGGGATGGAGCATTTAAGTCGGCGAACAGTACAGGATATTGATTATTTACTGGTGCTCTCTGATCCGTCAATAAGAGGAATTAAGACAGCGAGAAGAATAAGTAGACTTTTACAGGAGCTTAAAACCAGAGTAAAAGAGCAATATCTAATACTTAATCGCTTACATAGTTCACCTTCCGAGCAAATGATAAATACTATCGAAGATGAAAAACTAACACTTTTTTATTCAATTCCAGAAGATAAAGATCTCCTGAAAATGGATCAAAGAGGGATTTCGATTTGGCTCGATTTGTCCAATTCTCATGTCTATCATGCCGTTGAACAGTTGATGGTGAAACTTGATGTCGCAGGGACCAGCAAAGAGTTATTGAAAAAATGAATATCGAAATTCCCAGAGAAACCAGTACTGGAAATATTGTTGAGGTTACTATTGGTGCTACCTCTGAACAGGGAGGTACGCGATCTCGAACTATTACTATTGGCGGAAGTACTGCTCTGCCCTTTCATTTTTTTGAAGGCGAGTATCCTCACCGGCAAGTGGTGGCCATGGAGGTATTTGACAAGATCCCGAATAAATATCCAGACTCTCTGATGGAATATTATCGGGATGTGATTGACAATCCAGGGGAAATGGCAAAGCGGTGTGTTGAGGAGTATGAAGCGGAACTGATCAGTGTGCGACTCGAAGGTACCCACCCCGAAAAGGGGAATAAAAGTGCGGATGAAGCAGCAGAGATCGTCAAGGAAGTGCTGGGAAGTGTAGCTGTACCTCTCATCATCACAGGCCATAGCCATTATGAAAAAATTAATGAGGTCATGAAAAAAGCGTGTGAAATAACCGCAGGTGAAAATTGTCTAATAAATTACGTGGAAACGGATAATTACAAAACTATCGCTGCTGCCTGTATTGCTTATGGACACACCCTCGTGGCTCAATCACCAATCGATGTCAATCTTGCAAAACAACTGAATATTCTACTGACAGACATGAATTTTCCTCCTCAGAATATCGTAATGGATCCTTTAATAAGTACACTTGGATATGGCTTGGAGTATACTTACTCCATCATGGAGCGAATCCGGATGGATGGCCTGTCTGGGGATAATATGTTGGCTTTTCCGATGCTGATTAATCCCGGATATGAAAGTACTGCCGTTAAAGAGGCCATCGCACCAGAACGAGAATTTCCCGAATGGGGCAGTCCAGAAATGCGTGTTGCCTATTGGAAAATAGCTACCGCGATGAGCCTATTAGTGACGGGAGCTGAAATACTCATTATGTATCATCCGAAAGCAGTCCAAGTTGTAAAATAGAAGATTAAGGAAATGTCTGATTCCGGGAATTTGGAGTGAAGATGGCATTATCGGGATTAGACATATTTAAACTGCTGCCAAAAACCAACTGCGGTGATTGCGGTGTTCCTACCTGTATGGCGTTCGCTATGAGGCTGGCCCAGAAAATAACTGATTTGAGCGAGTGTCCTCATGCTTCCGAGGAAGCCAAGGAAACCTTAGGTGCGGCAAGTGAACCACCTATTCGGCTGGTAAAAATTGGGGGAGCAAGTCCATTAGAGCTGGGTGAGGAGACGGTTCTGTTCCGCCATGAAAAAACATTCTGCCATCAAACAGGAATTGCTATTCAATTATCTACAACAGAAGATGAAGAACAACTTCTCAATAAAATAAAAGTAATTGATACTCATAGTGTAACTCGGGTTGGAGAAGACTTAACAATTGATCTGTTCTTCATATCTCATGATTCGGACGATAAGGATAATTTCTTAAAAACAATTACTCTAGTGAAACAACATTCGACCAAAGGAATTATATTGGATTGTTCTGACCAAGATCTTTTAAGATATGGTTTAGAATTACTCAAAGAAGATCGCCCCGCCATCCTGTTGCGAAATGAACTTACTGACAATGACGTTGAATTGGCTAATTCATACGATGCAAGTCTTATAATATCCGCTTATTCTCTTGGCGATTTATCGAAGCAATCAGAAAAAGCGAAAGCTGGAGGAGTGAAGAATGTAATCTTGAATATGGAATCCAATAATATTGGCCATCAATTACAATACAGCACGATTTTACGGCGATCAGCACTGAGGAAATATTTTAAACCCTTTGGTTATCCAATCTTTACCTACATTCATAATGAAAACGAATATGATTTGTTAGCAAACTCCTCCCTGGGAATATGCAAGTATAGCTCCATTATCGTATTGCCGAAATATGATAAAGCGATATTGTATACCTTATTTACCCTGCGGCAAAATATTTTTACCGATCCACAAAAGCCCATTCAAGTTGAACCTAAAGTTTATTCAATTGGATATCCAACTCCAGAGTCTCCAGTGTTCGTTACTACCAATTATTCTTTGACTTATTTCATGGTTTCTGGAGAAATTGAGAATTCAGGGATTTCAGCCCATCTTGTTATAACAGATTGTGAAGGACAGTCTGTGCTTACAGCATGGGCAGCGGGAAAATTTGATGGGGAAACAGTTTCTAACTTTATCAAAGAAATTAATTTAGAACAACAAGTAAAAACCAGAAAACTTATTATCCCAGGTTATGTTTCACAGATAAGCGGGGAATTAGAGGAAAACCTGCCTGGCTGGGATGTTATTGTAGGATGTCAAGAAGCATCCGATATACCAACCTTTGTAAAAAGCATGGATTTGACATAAAATTTAAAATGCTTTTTTTAAGTGCAGTAACGAAACAAACTTATTAATCCATACCGTGAGCAATTGAGTGAGTAACGGAAAACAAAAAGAAATATTTACCATTAGATTCCTGCCCTTTGAGATAGATATTGATATTGAATCTGGCACAAATGCCCTGGATGCTATTAGAAAAGCTGACCTTCCTCTAAATACTACCTGTGGTGGAAAAGGTACCTGTGGCGACTGTATTATTCAAATCTTAGAAGGAACTTATCAGAGCAAACCATCAGCAGCACTTCCACAACAACTTCTTAAGAAAGGATATGCATTAGCCTGTCTCACTGAAGTTAACGACAGTCTTACAGTTCAGTTACCTCAATACCAACAACTCTCAATCAGGGGAATTGTAGATTCCCAATATTTTGAAAATAACAAAGATAACATTTCAGGTATTTATGAAATTAATCCTCCGATAAAAATACTAGATCTGAAAATTCCTCCTTCTACCATAGATGATAACTACAGTGATTTAAAAAGACTTCTGCAGGAAATTCAAAAAATACTACAAACAAAAAATGTGAATTGTGATTATTCAGTGTTGAAAATACTGGCTAATACCGTTCGTGAAAAACGGGGCCATATTAATGCTGTAGTATTCGAAAATGAAGAGTATTGGACAGTAATTAGTGTCGAGCCAAACATTACAAAGAAAAGTGTCTACGGGATTTCTTGTGATATCGGAACAACCACCGTGGCTTTGAATTTGGTCGATTTAAAAAATGGAAAAATACTAAGTACGGCGTCTGATTATAATCAGCAAATAAAATGTGGTGAAGATATTATTTCAAGAATCAATTATTCTTAAAGACCTAGACGACTACAAGAACTTCATGAACTCATTATCAGAACGATCAACAATCTCATTATAAAAGTCGCCGAAACTGCCCTGATATCAACTACTGATATATATTACATCTCAATATCTGGTAACACGACAATGATCCACCTATTCCTGGGTCTCGAACCTCACTATATCCGTGAAGAACCGTATGTTCCTACGATGAATCAGGTTCCAATTATATTATCTCGTGATCTAGGATTAAAAACAAATCCTGACGGGAGAGTGTACTGTGCTCCGGCTGTTGGAAGCTATGTGGGAGGTGACATTACAGCAGGATTACTCTGCACACCTATTCTAAAGAGCACAGAGAAGATTTCTCTATTTATCGATGTGGGTACCAATGGTGAGATTGTTTTAGGAAATCAAGAGTGGCTTATGACATGCGCATGCTCTGCGGGTCCTGCTTTTGAAGGCAGTGGAACCAAATGCGGCTTGCCGGCATCTGAAGGTGCTATTGAACGGTTCAAAATAAAGGATAACGGTGAGGTGGAGTATAAGGTTATTAATGATAGCAAGCCGAAAGGATTGTGTGGATCAGGACTCGTTGATCTTTTAGCGGAACTATTCATAAATGATTATATCGATCGTAATGGAAAGTTCAATACAGTGAAAGAAGATCCAAGAATCATTGAAGGTGAAAGTAGTAGGGGATTTCTTGTTGAAAAGGGAAAGAATTGTTATTGGGGCAAAGATATCCTACTCACTGAAAATGATATTTCAACCCTTATCCGCACGAAAGGAGCGATATTTTCAGCCTGTTCATTATTGCTTAAGAGTGTGGGAATTACTTTCGATGAGATTGATGCCTTTTACATTGCTGGTGGATTCGGTAGATATTTGACTATTGAAAATGCAATCCGTATTGGCCTTCTTCCAGATATTGAGCGAAACAAATATCACTATCTGGGGAATAGTTCTCTTCTTGGTGCCCATCTCATCTTGATTTCTGAAAAAAATAGAGAAATAGTAAACGAAATCACTGAAAATATGACATATATTGAATTGAATACAGAACCGAGTTACATGAATGAGTATACCGGTGCATTATTCCTGCCACATACCGATATGGAGTTGTTCCCCTCTGTAAAAAAGACACTTCATTCGTGAGTCCCGACTGCAAATACTAGTGGCAGTTGGCAATGGTAGGGGGCAGTCTTAGTACTTTGAATTGCATACGGGAAGCTATAAGCACATAAACATTTGCGCCAGTAGCTCAATAGGTAGAGCAGTGGACTCTTCCCGACCCCGAAGGGGTTCCCTTCGGGAAAGGGATCCATTTGGATAATCCGCTGTGAACCGAGGAGCGAAATCCCCACCTGTGCAATAAAGTGTAGCTTATTGGGAAACGCTAGTCCTTCCGACGGAGGAACGGGACGTGTCTCACAGCAATGGATTGTATCCCGAAGTATACGGGGTTCAGATCATCCAACTCCCGTCGTGAAATCAGATATGGGTTAGGGAAATGGGTCAGTAGGATGAATAGGCCTTACCACGTGGGCCCCAGTTTGAATGAGGAAAATTTTGGATCGGCGGGGGAAGATCAAGCGGAGGACGCTTCAGGTGAGGCGTCAACTAAACCTTGGAAACACAAAATGTGTCTCTTAGTTTTTGGCCCCAAATGTCCAAAAGACTTTGAACCGATACAGGCAATGAAAAATAGTCCTGTAGCATACCGATTGTAGCATACGCTTTCCAGCCTCCCCTCCCATTTCTCTGGATAACAAGAGATTATAACGCCCAAGCCCCTGATCTATAAGCAGGGGGGCAGGTTGCAGAAATGCGACCCCGTTCCTTACACGTGGGGGGAGGTGGTAGCATAGAAAGTGTTATTTAATTTGACATTTTTCAAAAAGTTACGTACATTGTATTGGAACCTTCCTCAAGAAGACTCCAGAGCGCTTTTTCAAAAGGCAAACTCATGGTGCCATTGAGGCACTGGCATTCATTTACACTTGCCCATGCCAGCGTGAAGAGTCCGGCGGACAATCTTTGAAGTCTGGGACGGGCGCGTGTTATGCGGCAACCATATAAGACGCCGCGCAGAAGCGTGAATACATGCAACACCTTGGTTTTGTTTACGTAGAAAAAAGGAGATAATAATGATGTGTAATAACTATACTCCTTGGGTAATAACTTGTGCATTACTGCTCATCATTGGTTGTGATAAGGGTCCGGAGAATAAGAAGGTCGATGAGAAAGCAGATCAAATAGAGAGCACAAGCGAAAAAATAGCAGAAGCTATGGAAGAAAGCGTCGAGTTATCAAAAAATTCATCCTCGTATGTAGTTGAGCAATACTGGAATATAACACAAAAGATGATACAAGAGATAATGAATAGAGAAAGAGAGAATATGGAAAAAGCGAGTGAACTTATGGCAGAATCGATTAGTAAAGGTCGTTTGATTCATGTTTTCGGTACCGGAGGACATAATATTATGGCTGCTATGGAGATTTTTAAAAGAGCGGGAGGCTTGGTTCCAATAAATCCGATTTTCCCTCCGGGCCTGTCTGTGGCCGATGCTCATCCGGCAACTGAAAGATTGCTAGGTTATGCAAGACTAGCATTGATCCATTATAATGTTCAAAAGGGAGATGTGATTCTCATTATAAATTGTAATGGCATAAATTCTGTTACAATTGAATCTGCGTTAGAATCAAAAAAAATGGGATTGAAAGTGATCGCAGTAACATCCAGTGAGTTTTCAAGAGGTATACAACCTGGAACTCTGTCAAGGCATCCAAATAATAAAGATCTTTGTGATCTTGGTGATATTGTGATTGATTCTCATGTCCCTTTTGGGGATGCGGTTGTAGAAGTGGAGAATTTTGATCAAAAAGTCTCATCTATTTCCACAATGGCTAATACATTCATAGTACAATCATTGACGGCAATGACCGTAGATAAGTTAGTTAAGAGGGGTTTGGAACCAGAAGTTTGGGCAAGTGCAAATGTTAAAGGTGGTACTGAGAATAACAGAAAATTTAGAGAAAAGTATAGAGGGAAAATTTATCATTTAGCTTTTTATTGACATTCTTATTATTTCTAGTTGTGAAAAGAATAATAGTAGATAATAGTACTAGACATAAACAGTTGTGTCCATTGTTTTCTGTAAAATTGAAATGAAATAAAAGGATTCACAGCACTCCATAATAATAGAAACCGTTTGCCGAAGGCATTCCTTTCCCGTATGGATCCCCTCGGGACGGGAGAAACGGTTCTTTTCATTATCCCGGTATATGGCTAGCCCACGACTTTGCCATCCCGAAGGGATGCCTACGGGAAAGTCACGGGTTAATATGATGTTACGACGCATTTATAACCGCTTCAGTGGTTTTGTAGCCTGCTTCGTAACGACCAGAATGGAAAGGACGTGGCAAACATCGACGATTTCTACCTGATTATTTCGGGGGAACTCCTGAATTATAGAATATTGAACTATAACGAAGATTCGTCTAACTTTGGCTCCTATTTGTAAGATACTACGCCGGCATATGGAACCGGGCAAGAATTTACATACCCGATAGAATGCGGGGTCGAACAGACGAAGAAATGACTGGTAACAAACCAATTTCCGAAACATCAGGTGGTAAGGTCGCCAAACTCAACGCATTGCTCAAGGAGATGGGGAGCTGCGTGGTGGCTTGCAGCGGAGGCACCGACAGCCTGCTCCTGGCCACTGTAGCCCATCGAACACTGCCTGACGGCTGCCTTGTTGCTCATGCCATCAGTCCCGCAGTCCCCGAGGAAGACACTAACCGTGTAAGGGAAAACACTGCCAGGGAGGGGTGGCGGCTGCGGGTGGTGAAGCCGGCGGAATTTTCCGATGAGGACTATCTTCGCAATCCGGTGAACCGGTGCTATTTCTGCAAAAGCAACCTGTATACGGCTCTGATTCCCCTGGCCACGGAGCTGGCAAAAGATGAAAACCTACCTGCCTTGATTCTCAGCGGTGCCAACCAGGATGACCTGTCTGAGTACCGTCCGGGTCTGGAAGCCGCCCGGGAGTACGGGATCAGGCACCCATTCGTTGAGGCTGGCATGGGCAAGTCCGATATCAGGTCCCTGGCCCGCTCGCTGAACCTATCTTTTGCCGACCTGCCTGCCTCTCCCTGCCTGTCCAGCAGGCTTTATACCGACACCAGGGTGACGCCGGAGCGTCTCGCGGCGGTGCATTTCACCGAGGGGAAAGTGAAGGAAATGACCGGTATCCGCGTCGTGCGGGCCCGTCTGAAGGGTGATCACATGCTGATCGAAGTGCCGTCCGCCGACCAGTCGGCCCTGTCAGATTCAGTCCTGCAGCAGCTGCGCCGGGACGTTCTCGCAAGGTATACTTTCATCGAGTCACTGGAACTGGACCCGGAGCCTTACCGGGCGGGGCGCTCATTTCAAAGTCAAGGGCAATCATGATCAGGTTTGACTACCAGCGTGAGGAGCGCATCCGGCTGCCCGAATCGGTCTTCTGCCAGGACAAAAGCGTCGAGATGCTCAATGAGATCATTGCCGATCTGGTCAAGCAGGCTGCTACCCGAGTGTTATTCACCCGTCTTGACCGGGAGAAGTTCAGGTTGCTGGACCCTGACCTGGCTGCACAACTCAATTACCATGAACCGTCCAGGACGGCGCTGCTGGGCGGGACCAGAGAGGAACGTCTACCGGGCAAGGTTGCCGTTATTACTGCCGGCACCGCCGACCTGCCGGTAGCATGGGAGGCCCAGCGAACCCTTCAGTATCTCGGTGTGGCTTCGAATTTAGTGGCGGACGTGGGGGTGGCCGGGCTGTGGCGCCTCCAGGAGCGGCTGGATGAGATCAATGAGCATGACGTCCTTATTGTCGTAGCCGGTATGGAAGCCGCCCTGGCGTCGGTCGTTGGCGGCCTTACCTCCCGCCCACTGATTGGGGTGCCCACTTCCACGGGCTACGGCGTCAGCGCCGGTGGCCGCACTGCCCTTGAGAGCATGCTGGCCAGTTGTTCACCCGGAGTGGTGGTCGTGAATATTGATAATGGATACGGCGCGGCCTGTGCGGCGGTACGTATCCTCCAGAGCGTCCGATCTGAGTGAGCCCCGTATATTAACCATCCGCACCCCCTCGGGCATAAGTGGTGACATGCTGGTCACGGGGCTGGCGCTGATGGCCCAGGTTGATCAGCAGGCGCTGGACGACATGGTCGCCTCTGTGGGCCTGCCGGGCTTCACCGGGCGTTTCATCATCGAGCCGGCAGAGGTTGATGGTATCTCCGGCTGGCGGGCCCAGGTTTCGCTGCCCGAGAGCCGCGACCATCGGTCCTACACCGATATCCGTAAGATCATCCGGGCAAGCAGTCTGATCCCCCAGGCCAGGGAATATGCCGAGGCCACATTTCGTATCCTGGCCGAAGCCGAAGGGGTGGTCCATAACCGGCCTCCCGAGGAGATTACTTTCCACGAAGTGGGTGCCCTGGACAGCATCCTCGACATCTGCCTGTCGGCCGCGCTGGTTGATCTGCTGGCGGCCGATGCTATCCGCTGCAGTCCCCTGCCGATTTGTGACGGAGAAGTCCAGAGTGCTCATGGTTTGCTGGCCACTCCGGCTCCGGCGGTCCAGCACCTCCTCCAAGATATTCCCGTCTACGGTGTAGATTCCTGGGGAGAGACGGTGACACCGACAGCATTGGCCATTTTAAAGGCCATAAAGACCGAATTCGGCCACTGGCCCGAGATGACAGTCAAGCGGATCGAACGGGTTTATGGAAGCCGGATCCTGCCCAATATCCCCAACGGGGCCATCTTCGCCCTCGGTATGGCTTATGTCGAGGAATGACTCGTGCCTGATGTGGGGGCTATCGTTCGCCTGATGCGCGAAAGGGATGCCAAAGCAATGCAGGTCACCAACGACGAACAGGCGAACAGCTTAGTAAATCCACCATAACGTATTGGGTGGGCACTGTAGTTGGAGTTGCCCAGACCGATTATATGGAAGTCCTGGTTTAATTACACCGAAAGGAGCCATGAAATGACGAATTCCTTTTCCTTTGCCTACCGGGTGACGGCCCTGTTCTGTGCCGCTATCCTGAGCGTTATCGTCGTGTTCTGTCAAGACACATCCACTGCGTCGAGCCCAAAGACGCTTCCTTCTTACGAAGCGCAGGTCAAACAATTGCTGTCTCGAATGACGCTGGAAGAAAAGATCGGCCAGATGATCCAAGACGATCAGGAGTATCTCAAGGATCCGGCCGATATTGAGAAGTACTATCTCGGGTCCCTGCTGACTGGCTGCACCTCAGATCCCAAGGAAGGCAACAGCCTCCAGGCCTGGACCGATCTGTATAACGGCTACCAGCAGCACGCTCTGAAAACCCGCTTCGGCAGCCCGATTCTCTACGGCATTGATGCGGTGCACGGGCACAATAATGTTCTCGGTGCCGTCATCTTCCCGCACAACATCGGTATCGGTTACACCCGCAATGCCGCTCTCGTCGAAAAGCAGGAACTTAATGTAATCCGTACTCCGGACGTCATCTTTGTTCCAACACCGCAAGACGTGTTAGAGAAAATGCTCAAGATGGTGAAGGTCAAAAAGGACGATCTGCTCTACGACCTGGGCTGCGGTGACGGCCGGATCGTAGTGACTGCGGCCAAGAAATACGGCTGTAAGTGTGTAGGCTACGATATAGACCCGGAGCGGGTGAAAGAGTCGCTGGAAAATGTGAGAAAAAACAATGTCGGACACCTGGTTCGAATCGAGCAGCAGGACATTTTTACTCTGGACCTCAGCGAGGCAGACGTAATCACGCTCTACTTGCTTAGGAGCCTGAATACGAAGCTGATCCCCCAGTTAGAGAAGCTCAAGCCCGGCTCGCGGATTGTCCTCACATGACTACGATATGAGTGGAGTAAAGCCCGACGAGGCCGTCACGCTTTATTCCAGTGAAGACGAAGATGAGCATAGTATCTTTCTCTGGACCACCCCATTAAAGAAGGAAGAGGAAAGCGACGAATAAACCGCCACGAGGAGAAGGAGGAAGGGGAGAGGGGGGATTGTTTAGTAAAATGTGGGGGAGAGCGGGAGAGGATAAATCGACATTCAACAATTGGTTTGTTGTGGTTTGCTCTCAAGTCGGGGCTTAAGAAATTGGACAGGATTAACAGGATTGACAGGATTACGTAGTGGTTTGCTGTTAAGAAAGGGTGATATGAAATAAGCTGTTTGCGCGCCCCGCTCCCCCCATCCTCCCATCGGGGGATTTTTTATATGCGCCCGTCCGCCAAGTGGTGGGGCCGCTTACAGCGAGCCCCTCGGGGAGCCCGGGGGGCTGGAAAAAGGGAATAATATCGGGCCGGTACTTGGAGGCATATCGTACCTCACCCCCCAACCCTCTCTTCGTTAAACGCAGAGGGGGCATCCCGACCGCAGCGTCGGGAAGGGGGTGAGGTAGTAAGCTGCCCTTGACGGCCACCGGGCTGGTAAAAGTAGGTCACTACAAACGCCGTCGCCGCCGGGAGTTCCTGGATTTTGTGAACAACGTGGTGGTAGCCAACCAGGATAAGGAAATCCATGTAATTTTGGATAATCTGAATACCCATAAACCGAAAGAAGATCGGTGGCTGAAGCGTAATCCCAACGTGCGCTTTCACTTTACTCCGACCCACGCATCCTGGCTAAATCAGGTTGAAATCTGGTTCAGTCTGTTGTGGCGGCACGCCTTGCGGGGGGCCAGTTTCACCTCACCGCGCCAGGCTTCGTCGTGAACGTTCGACTGAGCTCACGTCGAAGCCTCAGCCGAACGGTCCGGCAGGCCATTGGCCGGTTTATCGAGGCGTACCACCCAACTGCTGTTCCTTTTGAATGGAAGGCAACCGAAATCCACCCTACTGCCCCATAACCTAAGTACGAATATTTATGCAAGTAGGCACTAGTCGTACGTTATGCCCCGTGCGCCGCAATAGAATAATATCGTTTATACCAGGACACGAAACTCTCCAACCCCTGGCGAAGGGATGTACCGGGCTTGAAACCAAGATCAGTGGCCGCAGCTTTAATATCTGCGTAGGTTTCGAAGACATCTCCTTCCTGAAAAGGTAGCTCCAGGATATGGGCCTTCCGGTGGGTCAGGTCTTCTAGCTCGTGTACCAGAGTCCATAATTCCACCGGTGCATTGTTTCCCAAGTTATAAAAGCGATGCCCACCAGGTTTGCGCTGAATTGCCCCCATGATACCTTCGATAATGTCATCAATATAAGTCATATCACGCCTGTGTTTCCCCCCATTAAATAAGGGAAGGGGTTCCCCGGCATAAAGCAGCTTGGTGAATTTAAAATAAGCCATGTCCGGCCTACCCCAGGGACCGTAGACCGTAAAGAGCCGCAGGCCCGTGCATGGAAGACCATATAAGTGATGGTACGTTTCAGCCATGAGCTCATTGACTCGCTTTGTGGTGGCGTACAAGCTAGCGGGCAGGATCACTGGATCGGTTTCAACGAAGGGGATTTTATGGTTACGACCATAAACCGAGCTGGAGCTGGCGTAGATCAGGTGCTTCACGTCAGTATGCCGACAACCCTCGAGAATATTGCCGAAACCCACAACATTGTTATCGATGTAAGCTTCAGGATGTTCCAGAGAATAGCGTACTCCGGGTTGTGCCGCTAAATGCACCACAACGTCAAATCCCCCAGAATCAAACAGTCGCCTGGTTCTCTCACGGTCGGCAATGTCGAGCTCCTCGAAGGCAAAGTCGTGGATTGGCTGGAGCTGCGCCAGACGATTGCGCTTGAGTTGAGGATCGTAGAATGGAGCAAAGTTGTCCACCCCGTGGACTTTCAGACCGGCCTCCAGCAGGGCCTTGGCCGTGTACATGCCGATAAATCCGGCCACGCCGGTAAGTAAACACTTCATAACTCGGTTCTTGCGTTATATACCTTAAGGGTAAAGTCCCAGTTTAGCAGCCTATGTTAATAGCTTTACTGCGGACGAGTGGAATCAAATTATTAAAAATGTGGGCACAAGAACGTTCGGTCAAACTGGCGCGGGTTTGCGGGTCTCCCACCTTCCGTTGTGGTTTGCTCTCAAGTCTGGGATTAAGAAACTGGGCGGGATTAACAGGATTGACGGGATTACGTTGTGGTTTGCTGTTAAGAAAGGGTGATATGAAATAAACTGTTTGGGCGCCCTCCATCGGCTCGGTGACGTTGATGTCGGGCATCAGGTCGGTTGCCTGGTGGCAGCGGCGGGCGATGTTGAATTAGAAGGTGCCGGTCACTTTTTAACTTTGATGCCCCGACTGTCAAGCACCGAAAAGTTCCTGACATTATCTAATAACCGGACATCGTATTTGTTTCCGGCAGCGCGCTGGGCCTTGAACTGGTCGAGCACCGCGCCGTCCACATCGTCGAAAACGAGCGCCGGCCGACGATCGGCGTCGGCAAATTCCAGATCGACTCGATTAAACCGCACATTCTTGACATGACGAACAAAAAAGCCATACGCTGGCAGAGTGCCAAACATCCCGTACTCTGGATAAGCCTCGGCTTTCTCAGGGACCTCCCTGGCCGCATCCTCCAGGCTGCCACCGCCTTCATACCTGATCCTGATATTTTCCAGCGTCACGTTCTCAACCGGAAAGTCCGGCAGCCCGGTGATCGAGCATCCGACTTTACTTACGCCAGTGGCTTGAACGTTGCTTATGATAATATTGCTCATGGAACCCATACCCGGCTTGGCCGAACCTTCTTTAGCGGTGAAAGTGCCCCTGGACCCGCCAGGTCCTTTCGCGGTAAATGGCCTCGCCCGGTTGCCCAACCGGATAAATATGGCGCTCCTGACATTATCCATGGTGATATTCGACACGCTAACCCGGTCAAACACGCCACCATCGACCAGCTCCAGCGCAATTCCCGACCCGCGGGTGTCGTAAAGCGTGCAGTTGGATATTGTAATGTTTTGAAACCCGCCGTTGGATTCCGTGCCCATCTTCAAGGCGTTGGCGTAGCTGCTCAGCACGCAGTTGGTGATGGTTACATTCCGGCAGGGACGGTCCGCAGTGCTCTTCAGGACAATGGCATCATCACCGCTATCCACGTCGCAGTTTGAAATTCGCACATTGGAACAGCAGTCAATGTCAATGCCGTCATTGTTTTGATTCACTTTGCTGCGCACGGTAATCCCGTCAATCAGAACATTATCACACGCCAGATAATGCTGTACCCACATGGGAGAATTCTGGATTGTAACATCCCTGACAAATACGTTCGTACATTCAATAATACGGATCATATATGGCCGCTTTTTATAGTAATCTCTACTAGGTCTTCCAAATTTAAATGAAGGCGAGCCACCCTGCCCATCGATCACACCTCTTCCCATAATAGAGATATTCTCTGCTTTCTCGGCATAGATCAGGCTTTTGTCCGTGTAATTATCCGTGTAAGAACGATATTCTGCAACGGTTACCGGAAAATCCTTGAGGTCCGTGCTGCCTAAAAGGATAGCTCCGGCTTCTATATAAAGCGTAACATTGCTTTTCAAATAGATGGTCCCGGACAAGAATGAACCGCTATGCAAGTAAACCTTTCCCCCACCACTCTGCGCGCAGGCGTCCACCGCAGATTGAATGGCCTTAGTATCCAATGTTACCCCATCACCAACGGCTCCATAGTCGCGGACATCAAATATCGCTTCAGCTGCTTTGGTCTGCGCCAGTGCATTTGGCTGTATCGCAAATATTGACAGGCCGATGATGATGCTCGCTAAAGAGCAGCGAGCAGAACTTCTTACCGTGTTTATTGAAAACATAATCACGCCTCCTTACTGACTTTTTTGAAAGGTCTTTTCCATGGACAGACGACCGACCATGCGTTCCAGCTCTTTGATGCTCTCACCCTTTACAACCCCGGGCCTACGTCAGCGACAGGACCGATTATGCCACCTCCCGGGCGCCCTCCATAGGCTCAGTAACATAGATATCGGGCTCCAGACCGGTGGCCCCGTGGTAGCGGCGGCTGATTTCCTCCCGGAAGGCCGGCACCCGGTCGGGGCGCACCAGGTTCACGGTGCAGCCGCCAAAGCCCCCTCCGGTCATCCGGGCTCCCAGCACCCCCGGCAAACTGCGGGCAATCTCGACCATGATGTCGAGCTCTTCACAGCTCACTTCATAATCGGTCCGCAGGCTTTCGTGGGAAGCGTTCATCAGGTTTCCGAAAGCATCTAAATTTCCCTCTTGCAGCGCTGCCATGCCATCAAGGACCCGCTGGTTCTCCGTGATTACATGCCGGCAGCGCCGGCGTATGTGCTCCGGCAGCTGGTGAGCCGACTTCTCAAACATCCCGGAGGAGACATCCCGCAAGGCCCGAATCTCCGGGTATATGGCCTTGAGCAGGTCGGTGCCCGCCAGGGTATCGGCCCGGCGCGCGTTGTACTCCGAGGCACCCAGTTCGTGCTTTACCATGGTGTTGCACACGACAATGGCCGCCTCACCGGCAGGCAGGGGCACCAGTTTGTATTCCAGGGTGCGGCAATCCAGCAGAAGGCCCTTACCCCGCTCGGCGTGAACGGCGACGAACTGGTCCATGATCCCGCAGTTCATCCCCACGAACTCGTTCTCGGCCCGCCGGCCCAGCCTGGCCAGCGCCACTCTGTCCAGGGAGTGATCCACCATACTCAGAAGGGCCATGGCCGTTGACACCTCCAGGGCAGCCGACGAGCTCAGCCCGCCGCCAATGGGGACATCGCTTACGACGCACATGTCCGCCCCGGGCAGGGTGATGCCATCGGCCTCCAGCATGGCCGCCACACCGGCCACGTAATCGCTCCAATGCCCCCGGCGCTCAAGACTATCCAGTGGCAAGGTCGCCAGCTCCTGCATGTTATCCGACCAGACCTGGATTAATCGATCCTGGCGGGGCGTGATGGCTACTGTAGTGGCCATGTTGACAGCAATGGGGAAGACGTAGCCGTCATAGTTATCCGTATGCTCGCCGATGATGTTCACCCGCCCGGGAGCGCGAAAGATCCCTGGCTCACCCGGGAAGTGAGCCTGAAAGATCGAGACGATATCAGCCATTCCTGGTCTCATCCTCAGCTTCAGCCCGATTTGATCTGTGATGAATAATGGCGGGAATCAGGAACGCGAGGCCGCTGACCAGCATAACCGCACCCCACCAGAGGTTGGGGTTCAAGTGCGCCAGAACAGTACGGTCCTGGGGATGGAAAATGTAATTCATCCCCGTTATTAGAACCAGCGTCCCCAGGATCGTGAGCATCACACCCACAAAGAACCAGATGGAAAGCATCTTTTGCTCAGACATGATGGAACACCTCTATTTATGCCTTTGCTGAAACCTGGTCGTTACCAGAAAAGGATATTCAGAAATATCGCAATCGCCAATGCGACTATCGCCATGAAGGCCGGTCTGCGGTACAGGGGGAGATGCCCTGATCCGGGAATCTCGGTCAATCCCTTCACCAGCCCGACCAGCTTCTCCCTCGGCTTAGGCCTGGTAAAGAGGCTGATGACGATAGTCAGCACGAAGGTGATGAGCCAGGCCCACCAGGCGCGCCAGAAGTTGGCGGCCATGGCACTGGCGGTATCGGAGAGCGTGATCAGAGCCGCCGGCATCCACTCGAACTTCACGGCCAGGAACATGCCAAAAGAGGAGAGCATTCCCACCACCAGCCCCCAGAAAGCGGCGTGGGGCGTAATCCACACGACGAACATTCCCAGGAGCATCGTGGCGAACAGGGGAGCGTTCACCCACGAGAAGATCGCCTGCATGTAGTCCATGATGCTGGGGAACGACTTGGCCCAGTAGGCGGTAATGACACTGAGGAAGATACCAGCCACCGTGGCGACCCGGCCCATCCACAGGTAATGGGCGTCCGAGGCCTTCCGGTTGATCACGGAGCGGTAGATGTCGTAGGTCCACACGGTGTTGAACGCACTGATATTGCCGGCCTGCCCGGCCATAAATCCGGCCAGCAGGGCGGTTACTCCCAGCCCGATGAGACCCTGGGGATAGTAGCGGGCAATCAGCAGCGGCAGGGCGGAATCGTAACGTTCCTGACCATCCTCGATGAGCAGGGTGAAGCCGCTGGCGGGGTCCTGGGCCAGCACCCAGGCGATGAGACCGGCCAGAATCACAATAAAGGGCAGGGCCATCTTGAAAAATGATGCAATAAGGGGCGTCAACCGCGCTGAGCGCAGATCCCTGGAAGAGAAGGCCCTCTGGACCACCAGGAAGTCAGTGGTCCAGTACCCGAAGGAGAGTACGAATCCCAGGCCCAGTACAATGCCGGCCCAGGTAACCCGCATCCCGTTGTCGGCGGCATTGCCCGAAGTGGACCACAACGCACCCATCGATTCAGGCAGCCGGGCGACGATTTCATTCCAGCCCCCGATTTCGACCAGCCCCAGGATCGGTATCAGCAGCAGGCCGAACCAGATCAGGAAGAACTGGATAATCTCGGTGAAGATCGCGGACAGCAGCCCGCCGAGCGCCACATAGGTAGCCACCGTACCGGCCGCGACCCACATGCTCAGATCCCAGTTCCAGCCCAGGAATGTTCGCAGTACGAGGGCCATAGCATAGAGGTTGATGCCCGAGACGAGGAGGGTCATAATGGCGAAGGCGATGGCATTCAGCACCCGGGTCTTCTCGTCAAACCGCAGCCTGAGATAGCCGGGAATGGAGTGGATCCGGCTACTGTAGTAGAAAGGCATCATATAGATCGCCAAAAACAGCATGGCCGGTATGGCACCGATCCAGTAGAAGTGGGCCACGTACATGCCGTACTGGTAGGTGTTGCCCGTCATGCCCATCAGCTCCAGGGCGCCCATGTTGGCGCTCAGGAAGGCCAGGCCGGCCACCCAGGAGCTGTTTCGCCTGCCCGCCAGGAAGAAGTCCTCGCCGGTCGCGGTGAATTTTCTCAGGTAAATCCCGATGCCCAGGATGAAGATGAAGTAAAGAACCAGGACAGTCCAGTCAACAGCCGAAATCTCGAAGGTCATGCTATGATCCTAGAATATTGGTTTTATGATACCTGCTATTTCACTCGTTGAGCTATCTCTCAGGTGAATTGGCATCGTTCACCGGCATTTTGGCATGAGTATAGAGACACATGCCGTGTATTAAAGATAAACACGACTAAAATTTAAAGGCGTATTCGGCAATTCCAAGGTTCTGTTTTTGCCTCATTCTGAGGGTCTTTCTCTTGATCAGCAGGCCGCGATTAACCGGTGGGTGCTTCGGATGAGACGTTAAGAAAACCTTGGAACAGCCAGATGTATCTCTTAGTTTTCAGCCGCGGTTCCACATGTCCTATAGCTGACTTACAATGTGCCGGAGACCACCGGTGGCCCTAACAGCAATGGATCGGAATCACCAAACAGTATAGGGGAAGGGGGGAACATGGAGCGTTGCGATTTCCTGAAGAGCATGGGCCTGGGGGCGGCAGTACTGGCGCTGCCCGTATGGGCGCTGCCCCGGGGTCTGTTCGCAGACGTGGCGTCCAAGAGCAAGCCTAACGTCGTGATCATCTTTGCCGATGATCTGGGTTATGGCGATATCTCCGGTTTCGGTCTGAAAGAATCGCCCTTTCAGACACCCAATCTCGACCGCCTGGCCGCCGAGGGCGCCAAACTGACCAGCTGCTATGTACCTACACCCTACTGCGCCCCATCGCGGGCGACCCTCCTCACGGGCCGATATCCATTCCGCAACGGGGTTATGGCCAACCCGGCTCCCGATGCCGGCCAGAGCGATTTTGGACTGCCTGACTCCGAGATCACCCTGGCGGAAGCCCTTAAGACGGCCGGTTACGCGACCACCTGCATCGGGAAGTGGCATCTGGGGCATATATCACAATTCCTGCCCCGGCGCCATGGCTTCGATGAATATTACGGTATTCTCTACTCCAACGACATGCGCCCGGTTCAGATTGTGGAAAACGAAACGGTGGTCGAGTACCCCGTACTGCAGGCGGAGCTTACCAGTAAGTATACAAAACGGGCCCTGGACTTTATCGATCGAAACCGGGAACGGCCCTTTTTCCTCTACCTGCCGCATGCCATGCCGCACAAGCCGCTGGCCGCCTCCGAGGACTTCTATACGCCCGACACGCCCGCTGATCTCTACGCCGATGTCATCCGTGAGCTGGACTGGTCGGTTGGCCAGGTCCTTGATAAGATCAAGGAAGCCGGCCTGGATCGGGAAACCCTGGTACTGTTCCTCTCGGACAACGGGCCGTGGTACGGCGGCAGTACGGGGGGACTGCGCGGCATGAAGTCCCTGACGTGGGAGGGTGGTCTCCGGGTACCGATGATTGCCCGCTGGCCCGGGAAGATCCCCGCCGGCCATGTCTCCGATGAGCTGGTCGGCACCATAGACATTTTCCCCACCGTGCTCAAGGCCGCGGGCGTCGACCTGCCCGGCGACCGCGTCATCGACGGCAAAGACATCTGGCCCCTCCTGACTTCCCCATCCGCCAGGAGCTCCCACGAGGCGATACTCGGCATGAAAGGCCCAGCCTTGAGGACCGTCCGCAGCGGCAAATGGCGACTGCATGTCATTTCGCCGGGCGGTGTGCCTGATCGCGGGCCGGACTGGGTGGATCCAAGGGGGCCTGATGGCGTGACCATTATCGCCCCCTACGAGCAGGCCCGTCCCAGCGCATATCCGGGTGTGATCGGCGGCGATGGACCCGGAGAGATGATGCTGTTTGACATCGAAAACGACCCGGCCGAGCAGCACGACGTCGCCGGGCAGCACCCGGAGGTGGTCGAACAGCTCCATGCTATCTACAAGAAGTACGCTGCCCAGATACCAGAGTTCAAGTTGCCCCCGAGGCGATTCAAGGGAATGCGCCGCCTCAGAGGCGGGGACCTCAACTACGATGGATGACGGGAATGCCTTAGCCAGCTGAGGATAGCAAGTATGAGCAAAAATGAATATTCACGCCGTGACTTTATCAGGACCCTGGGTCTGGGAGCGGCGGCGCTGGCATTGCCGGGATGCGCCGGCCGGTTCTCAGGACTCAGGGCCGAGCCTGGGAAGCCTCCCAACATCCTGTTTTTCTTCCCTGACCAGCTGCGCCATGACTGGATCGAGCCCAACCCGGCCCTGCCGCTGCGGACGCCTAACCTGGAGAAACTGGGAGCCGAAGGGGCCCGGTTTACCAACGCCATCACTCCTTCACCGCTTTGCGCGCCGGCCCGGGCCTGCCTGGCCTCCGGCAAGGAATATGACCGCTGCCGCGTTGAAAGCAATGAAATCAACTATCCACTTAATCAGACCACATTTTATTCCCTCCTCCGCGATTCGGGTTACCACGTCATGGGCTGCGGGAAGTTTGATCTGCACAAACCTGAACCCGATTGGGGCCTGGATGGTAAGCGCCTAATAGAGGAGTGGGGTTTTTCCGACGGTATCGACAGCGAAGGTAAGTGGGACGGGGTCAATGCCTATAGAAAGGGCCATAAGCCCGCCGGGCCATACATGGCTTACCTGGAACAGAAAGGCCTGGCGGACGTTCACGTGTCCGACTTCGACAAGCGCTGGGGCGGCAAGGCAGAGGTTTTCGTCACGCCCCTTTCCGACGAGGACTATTGCGACAACTGGATCGCGCGGAATGGGCTGCAGCTTCTTAAGAACAAGCCCAAGGACAAACCGTGGTTTATCCAGGTCAACTTCAATGGACCCCATTCGCCGTGGGACATCACCGAACGTATGGCCAGGAGGTGGCACGGTGTCGATTTTCCCCGGCCCAACGGCGGCAAGTCGCTCTCGCCCGAAGAATACAACGCCATCCGGCAGAACTATGCGGCGATGATTGAAAACATAGATCGCTGGCTGGGCGTTTACCTGGAAGTGCTGGAACAACGCGGCGAACTCGACAACACCCTCATTGTCTTTTCCAGCGATCACGGCGAGATGCTGGGTGATCATGATGCCTGGTCCAAGTCGAAACCGTACCAGCCCTCAGCCGGCGTGCCGCTGGTTATCTATGGTCCGGAAGTGGACAAGGGCATGGTAAGCGCGGCCCCCATGACCAACATGGATCTGGCGGCGACCTTCCTCGATTATGGCGGTGTCGAGGTCCCGGCCGACATGGACAGCCGCTCATTGAAACCCTACCTCCAGGGGCGTACCAAAAAGCATCGCGACTATGTCCTGTCGGGCCTTAACTCGTGGCGGATGGTATTTGATGGCCGCCACAAGTACATCCGGGGATTCGAAGACCAGCCGCTTCTGTTTGACCTGGCCACCGATCCCGGAGAAAATGTAAACCTGGTTGAGGAAATGCCGGAGGTGGCCCAGCGGCTTGACCGGATCCTCGATGAGGAAGGGGTCGGGCACGGCAATTAGATGGAAGAAAAATGAATGCGAAAATAAATAAGGATCCAGCATGCGACGTTCTTTTGAGCGACGGCAATTTATAAAGCTGATGGGTGCCGGGACCGCGGCCCTGGCATTTTCGGGCTGCGGGGTATTCAATAAAAGGCTGAAGGAAAAGCCAAACATCCTTTTCATCCTGGCCGATGACCTGGGGCCAGCTCAAGTTGGCTGCTACGGCAGTACGTATTACGAAACTCCGAATATTGACCGGCTCGCCGATGTGGGGGCAAGATTTACGGATGCCTACGCAGCGGCCCCGGTCTGCTCGCCAACCCGGGCCAGTATCATGACCGGGAAATACCCCGCTCGTTTGCATCTGACGGATTTCATCGCCGGAGATTCTTTCCCTTATGCGAAATACAAACAGCCGGAGTGGCAGAAATATCTCCCCCTGGAAGAGGTAACCATCGCTGAAGTGTTGAAGCAGCATGGGTACGTTACCGCCAGTTTCGGGAAATGGCACCTCAGCATCGCTAAAAGACCTCCTGAGAGCGAACCGTACAATCCCGACAAACAGGGTTTTGATCAGACCATCATTACGTATAAGCCCCGTTCCCAACAGGATCCCGAAAGGGATGCCCATAACGTGGCCACCATTACCGAAAGGTCATTGAGATTCCTGGCAGAGAACAGGGACAACCCTTTCTTCCTTTTCGTCTCACACAATTCCATCCATACCCCGCTTATGGAGCAGGAAAAGCTGCTCAGGAGATACAGGATCAAGCCCGGCTCTGAACTGCCTCAGAATAATCCGGTATTGGGTGCAATGATGGAAACCCTGGACCGGAGCGTGGGCCGGTTACTGGGGAAACTGGAAGAACTGGAAATCGCCGACAAGACCCTGGTGATCTTCTTTTCGGACAACGGCGGCCTTAAAAGAGCGTCTGAGCAGACGCCGTTCAGGGAGGGCAAGGCGACCCTGTATGAAGGTGGGATTCGAGTGCCGCTGATCGTCCGCTGGCCGGGAGTTGTACAGCCGGGATCGGTTGTTACTGAGCCGGTCAGCAGCGTGGATTTTTTCCCGACGGTGATGGAAATACTGGGGGGTGATACGCCCGATAAGCCGGTCGATGGGGTAAGTCTGTTGCCCCTGCTGAATGGGCAGGAGGGATTAGAACGTGAGGCTCTCTACTGGCATTATCCCCATTATCATGGTGCAGGTATCGGCCCCTCGGGAGCGGTTCGTAAAGGTAATTATAAGCTCATCGAATGGTATGATGAAAGTATTGAGGGGCCGGAGAGTAGGTTCGAACTCTATGACCTGAAAGAGGACATTGGTGAGCAAAACAACCTTGCCGGGAAAAGACCCGAAAAAACTCGGGAGCTGAGGCAAATGCTTGAGGCCTGGCGAAAGGACACAGGCGCTCAAATGCTGACGCCGAATCCGGCTTACGATGCTAATAAGGCAAACCAGGCCAGGTAAGAGGACCGTGCTGTTTTATGAGTAGTGTCAATTTTGTCTGAGTGAATTCAGCACAACTCCCAGCAGGATGAAATCAATTGAAAACCACTATAGCGGTCGGTAAACTGATAACTATAGGGGGACAACATGAATACAAAGAAGAGTGACAAAATGCTGCAAAGTCTGAATCGACGGAGTTTTATCAAGCTCATGGGTGCGGGGACAGCGGCGCTGGCGCTCCCCGGCCTGGGATGTGCCGGTCCCAAGGCGGGGAAGAAGCCCAATATTGTCTTTGTTATGGCGGATGATCTGGGGTACGGCGACCTGGGGTGCTATGGCCAGACTATGTTCCACACGCCCCACCTTGATCAGATGGTGGCGGAAGGGATGCGGTTCACCGACTATTACGCCGGGAGCACCGTTTGCGCGCCGTCTCGCAGCTGCCTGCTTACCGGGACGCACACCGGGCATACCCGCATCCGCGGCAATTCCAGCAAGGTGACGGGCGACCGGGTTCCCCTGCTCCCCGAGGACCTGACGGTGGCCGAGGTACTCAAGCAGGCCGGCTACACCACCGGCATTATCGGCAAGTGGGGCCTGGGGGAGGCGGGCACCACCGGTATTCCCAACCGGCAGGGCTTTGACTACTGGTTCGGCTATCTGAACCAGGGCCGGGCCCACAATTATTACCCTGACTACCTCTGGAAGAACGAGGAAAAGGTTATCCTGGAAGGGAATGTGGTCGAGCGCAATGTTGCCATTCAGCGTGCCCACTACTCCCACGACCTATTTACGCAAGAAGCCCTGGACTTTATTGACCGGAACCGGGATAATCCCTTTTTCCTGTACATGGCCTATACCATCCCCCACGCCAACAATGAGGCCGGAAAAGAGGGCATGGAAGTGCCCAGCGACGAGCCATACTCGGATGAGAACTGGCCGCAGCAGCAGAAGAACTGCGCCGCTATGATAACCCGGCTCGACGCCGACATGGGGAAAATCTTTACGAAGCTGAAAACGCTGGGTCTGGATGAAGACACCATCGTGTTCTTCACCAGCGATAACGGTCCCCACCAGGAAGGCGGCAACGATCCGGGGTTTTTCAACAGCAACGGGCCCCTGCGCGGCATCAAGCGGGACCTGTATGAAGGAGGGATCAGGGTGCCTATGATCGCACGCTGGCCCGGCCACATCAAGGCGGGAACCACCAGCTCCCTCCCCTGGGCTCATTGGGACTTCCTGCCCACCGCCGCCGCCATTGCGGGTGTTGAGGTATCGGCCCCGGTGGATGGGATTTCCGTGCTGCCAACCCTCCAGGGTAAGGCTCAGAAAGATCGCGAATATCTCTACTGGGAGTTCGAGGAGGGGAGGGGTTTTAACCAGGCGGTGCGTATGGGGGACTGGAAGGGTGTGCGCCGCAATCCGGACGCGCCTGCCGAGCTCTACAACCTCCGTGAAGACCTGGGCGAGGAGCATAATGTAGCCGCCGGGCACCCTGACATAGTCGCCCGTGTGGAAGAGATCTTTACCAGCGCCCGCACCGAGTCGGAGCACTGGCCCATGCCTGCCGTGTAGCCTCATTTCAGGCAGGACCATTGGTGATAGCCGAGCTGGAACAGACTACTGAGGCGCATAACCAGAACGAATGTAAATATTAGGAGTATAAATGCGTGCAGACCGTAAAAACCATTGTCAACGGACCCTTGACCGCCAATCCTTTATCAAGCTCATGGCCGCCGGCAGCGTGGCCGCGGCCCTTCCCGGCCTGAGATGCACCACGACTGGCCGGGCAGCAAAGCCGAATATCATCTTTATTATGGCTGATGATCTGGGATACGCAGACATAGGAGCCTTTGGACAGACCAGGATTCGCACCCCCCACATCGACCGGTTAGCCGCCGAAGGCATTAAACTGACAGACTTTTACGCCGGCAGCGTCGTATGTGCCCCGTCCCGCAGCTGCCTCATGACCGGACTGCACACCGGCCACACCCGGGTGCGGGGAAACAGCAGCAAGGCCACCGGTCAGAGGGTACCCCTCCTGCCGGAAAACACTACCGTGGCCGAGGTACTCAAGACCGCCGGGTATGCCACGGGTATCATGGGTAAGTGGGGCCTGGGGGATCCAGGTACCACCGGGACTCCCAACCGCAAGGGGTTTGATCATTGGTTCGGCTACCTTAACCAACGGAACGCTCACCTGTATTACCCGGAATTTCTCTGGCGCAACGAGGAAAAGGTGATCCTGGAGGACAATTTCAACGAACAACGGGGATCTTACTCCCACGACCTGATCGCCACGGAAGCGCTGGGATTCATCCGGGAACACAAAGACCAGCCGTTCTTTCTGTATCTCCCATTCACCATTCCCCACGTCGAGCTGCTGGTGCCCGAGGACTCTCTTAAGAAGTACAAAGGGGCTTTCCCCGAGCCCAATCCCTTTATCCAGACGCCAGGGGAACACCGGCATACCCAAATGACCCCCCGGGCCGCATATGCGGCCATGATCACCCGCATGGACCGTGACATCGGCCGGATCATGGCGCTGCTGAAAGAGTTGGGCATTGATGATGATACCCTGGTCATCTTCACGTCCGACAACGGCGCCGGCCGCGGCAGCGGTTACGACCCGGATTTCTTTCAGAGCAACGGGCCGCTGCGGGGCTACAAGAGTGATGTATATGAAGGAGGCATCCGGGTGCCCGGCGTCGCCAGGTGGCCGGGAAATATCAAGCCCGGTTCGGTAAGCGATCACCCGGTGACCTTCTGGGATTTCCTGCCCACCGCAACCGATATCGCCGGTGCCCAGGTCCCGGCCGGTCTTGACGGCATCTCCTTTCTGCCAACCCTCCTGGGAGAAGATTCCCGGCAGCGGAAGCACGAGTTCCTCTACTGGGAGTTCGCTACCAGCCGACAGAGCAGCCAGGCGGTGCGTATGGGGGATTGGAAGGCCGTGCGTCTGACTCCCACGAGCCCGACGGAACTTTACGACTTGAGCACAGACGTTGGTGAAAAGCGCAACGTTGCCGCCCGGCATCCCGATATTATTGCCAGGGCCGAGGCGCTGTTCCACTCGGAGCATACACCGTCCAGGGATTGGCCCATACCGGAATTGGATTAGATAAGGAGTATCCATCATGTCCAGAATGACCCGTAAGGATTTCAACGCGAAACTAGTCAAGGGATTAGGTGGGGCCGCACTGGCCTCCACCATGGTGTCGGTGGTTGAGGGAGACCCCAGGATCAGGAAGCCCGGCAAGCCGAATTTTGTCTTCGTCTGCTCTGACCAGCACAGCTATAAGTATACCGGCTATATGGGGCACAAGTACGTAGAGACCCCTAACCTGGACCGCATCGCCCGGCAGGGGGTGATCTTTACCAACAACTACTGCAGCAATCCGGTTTGTGTGCCCAGCCGGTCCGGTATGATGAGCGGAGTCTACGCCTCGGACGTTGACTCCTACTGCAACTCCACCGTCTGGGACGGCAGCCATCCGACCTGGGGGACGATGCTGCGGCAGGCCGGCTACTACACCAGGGCCGTCGGTAAACTGGACCTGAACCCTGCTCATGACATGGGCTTTGAGGAGTTCAACACCAGCCACGGCCATGCGAATAATCCCGACATTACCTCCCTGTTCCGGCGGCCGGTGGTACACCGGGTCAACGAGCGACGGGTAGTGGATGGCCGGTCCCGGGATGACCGCCATCGCGACGAGGACCGGACCCAACACGGCGTTGACTTTATCCGTAGCGAGGCCCGCAAGCAGCAGCAGCCGTGGTCCCTGTACGTGGGACTCAGCCAGCCCCATCCCGGGTTTGTCGGCCTGAAACAGTACTACGACCGGTATTACCCGGAGCAGGTGGACCTGCCCGAGGTGCCGCCGGGATACCTGGAAGAACTGCACGAGGTGTTCCAGCAGCTACGCAACTTCAAGAACATATCCACCCCCATCCCGGAGGAGCGCATCCGGCGGGCCCGGGCGGGGTACTATGCCATGGTCTCCGAGCTCGACGAGTACGTGGGCCGGCTCTGGGAGGCCCTGGAGCAGACGGGCCAGCTGGAGAACACCATCTTCATCTACACCTCGGACCACGGTGAGTCCCTGGGCGAGCACGGCCTGTGGCTGAAGAACAACGTTTACGACGTAGCCGCCAGGGTACCCTTGGTGATGGCCGGGGGCGGCCTGCCTGAGGGCACGACGGTGGATACGCCGGTTGGGCACGTGGACCTGGTAGCTACCATGCTGGAGCTGGCCGGCGCCAAAGGGCACCAGGCCCTGCGGGGCCACTCCCTCCTGCCCCTGATGGAGGGCAGGAAAGGGAAGCATCCTGGGTTTGCCTTCTGCGAAACCCATTCCGAGGGCAATGCCACCGGCTCCTACGTGATCCGCAAAGGGGACTGGAAGTACATTCACTTCACCTGGTACGACGACCTGCTGTTCAACGTGGCCGAGGACCCGGAGGAGCTGCAAAACCGCATCAGCGATCCAGGCACCGGGAAGGTCCGGGAAGAGCTGCTGGGCATCCTGCGGTCCCTGCTCAACCCCGATGAGGTGACCCTGAAGGCGTTCAAGGCCCAGAAGCGAGTGTTGGACGGCCTGGTAAGCAGCCAGAGCGAAGCCGAACTGGTGCAGACCCTCCAGGGACGCCTCGGCATGGGACAGGCGCGGGCGCTGGCGTCCAAGCTGCGAGGACGCTGAGGATTGTATGGGTATCCATGGGCCGGTATCGCGCCCGGTCTTGTCAGCCAACCCTGATGGGTGACCCGATATAAATAAGGAGAAAACATGATTTTTACAAAGCGGTCCCTGATTGGAATGCTGGCCCTGGCGCTGGTCTGGGGCGGCGAATTGTGCGCTCAGCCAGCGCAAGCAGCCCTGCCTGAAGGGCAGTATAAGCGGATTCACCAGCAGGCCCTCCGGGAGATACTGGCGGGGAATCTCGATGAGGCGGTCCGGTCGCTCCAGGACACGCTGACGGACTACCCCGACGACGCCGAGTCCCACTTCATGCTCACCATCGCCTATACCAGGCAGGGGCGGTTGGACCAGGCGGCGGCCAGCATGGAGCGGGCGTTGGCGGCGGGTCTGCCGCCGGGACGCTTCATAGCCGGCCCCAGGGACCTGCTCCAGCCCCTGTCCAGGCACCAGGCGTACCGGCAGCTCCTGGCCCGGCACGCCGGCACGGTGATCCACGGCCCCATGATCGGTGACGTCACTGACACAAGCGCCCGGTTCTGGGTCCGTGCAGCCGACGAGTTGCGGGTTCGGGTAGTGGTGGAGCCGGCTTCAGGTTCCGGGAAGGTGGTCAGGTCCGCGCCCCGGCGGGCCGACGCTCAGTCCGACTACACAGCCATTGTGGCAGCGAGTGGCCTTACGCCCGACACCCCCTATCGCTACCGCATCCAGACCCGGCGCGGCCTAAAATGGCTAGATGGACCGACCGGCCGATTCCGTACGTCCCCACCGCCGGGAACGCCGGTGAAGTTCACCCTCGCTTTTGGCGGCGGGGCCGGCTATGTACCGCCCCATGAGCGCATGTGGGATACTATCAGATCATTCAATCCGGCGCTGCTATTGCTACTGGGGGACAACATCTACAGCGACGACCCCGAATCACCCCACATGCAGCGCTACTGCTACTACCGGCGCCAGTCGCGGCCGGAGTATCGCCAGCTGCTTGCCGTCACGCCGGTCTACGCTATCTGGGATGACCACGATTTCGGCACCAACGACAGCTGGGGCGGCCCCGACATCGAAGAGCCGTCCTGGAAGCAGCCGGTATGGAATGTCTTCCGGCGGAACTGGGTCAATCCCGCATACGGCGGGGGCCCGGCCCAGCCCGGCTGCTGGTACGATTTTACCGTCGGCGATGTCCAATTCATCATGCTGGAATGCCGCTACTACCGCACCGACCCCGACCGGCCGGACCCCTCCATGCTCGGCCCGGTGCAGAAGGCCTGGCTGAAGGAACGACTCGCCGCTTCGCAGGGGACCTTCAAGGTGCTCTGCTCCTCGGTGCCCTGGGACTTCCGCACCAAAGGCGACAGCAAGGACACCTGGAACGGCTTCCGCAGCGAACGGGAAGAGATTTTCGGCTTTATCGAAGCGAACGGCATCGAAGGGGTGGTCCTCATGTCTGCCGACCGGCACCGCTCCGACGCCTGGCGCATCGAACGACCCGGCGGCTACGACTTCTACGAGTTCAACTCCTCCCGGCTGACCAACCAGCACGTGCACCCGACGATGGAAGCGGCCCTGTTCTCCTACAACGAGAAACAGTCGTTCGGGCTGGTGACCTTCGACACCGCCGCCGATGACCCCACCGTCACCTACCGGGTGGTGACCATTGACGGCGAGACGGTGCACACCCTGACAGTGAAGCGCAGCCAGCTCCAGGCCCGGTAGGGGGGCGGCAACCTCATCCTCTTGGGTGCTGGCAAACCATTGAAATGGTTGCCGGTTTCGGTCCAGGCCTGAAATCCCACAACTGAAGTTGTGGGCTATTCGGTTATTTTAATTCAGCTTAGCCCACGGTTTTAACCGTGGGTTTGGGGATGCAGAAAAAAACATGGAACCCCTTCAGGGGTTTACTCTCCTGTAAACATGCTATTTCCTGGATACAACTACTTCGCGC
>CAZULW010000023.1:0-34596 GCA_964621455.1 uncultured bacterium | reverse complement strand
GTCGGGATTCCCAGCGACAGAACAGTGAGATTGCCGTGCTCCCCCTGGCTGGGCATGAAAGTTGCCTGCCTTGCCCGGCCTCCAGGTGCAGTGCTCGAGATCACTCTTCCAGGATTTCGTCCGCCTGCTCGCGATAGGCATTCATGACATACGGAATGCCGGAAACCTGTGCCGCTTCCTCGGTAAGGGCCATAAGGTCGTCGCGGGAGAGTGTCGAGAGCCTGAAATTCCTGCTCCCGGCCATCAACTGCTGCAAACCCATTTTGACCTTTTGAGCGAAGGAATAGATGCCAATTGCACCCAGTGGTATGTTTTCTATCTCTTCCCCGTACTTTTCCTTTAGCTCCTCATAGCAAACGAAGATCTCCTGAATGTGGGATCCGTATTTTGAAACGGAATTGGGTAAGTTGTCTTCTTCCAGCCACTTCCCGATGTTTTTCCCCGCCATGCCTGGTATCATTAAGACCCTGCCCAGGCACACTGCCTTGAAATGTGGGCTGCCCATAGCCATGGCCTTGAATACCCCATCCTCAGCGGAAAAGCCGCCGGCCATAGCGAGGTCCGGGACCCTTATTCCCCTCTGGGTGAGTTTTTCGCAGAACTGGTAGGCAAGCGACTCAAGGTAGAAAGTCGGGATACCCCATTCGTTCATCATGGGCCAGGGACTCATTCCGGTGCCGCCGGGGGCACCATCTATGGTGATAAGGTCCAGCCTCGCCTCTGCGCCATAACGTAGCGCCATGGCCAGTTCAACTGCGGAATATGCCCCGGTCTTGAGCGTGATCCTCTTAAACCCAAGGCCGCGAAGGCGTTCTATTTCCGCTAAGAATGACTCCTTCTCCACGAAACCCAGCCGGGAATGACGCTCAAACGACTGAATTTCCCACTCATCATATGCCCGCTGGACTTCAGGCAAGGTTGGATCAGGTAAGACGATATAGCCTCTATTCTTAAGCTCAAGAGCCCTATCTATCTGCTTTACTTTTATCTCACCACCGATACATTTAGCACCCTGCCCCCATTTTAGCTCGATGGTATCCAGATTATGCTTCTCCAGCACATATTCTGCTACGCCGAATCTCGTATCCTCAACGTTCATCTGAACAAGTATCTCGCCGTGACTGCCGCGAAATCGTTTATAGGTCTCTATCCGGCGATCCATCTCCGCAGATTTCTTAACCTTGCCATTTTTATCCAGTTCAAGGTCTGGGTCAATACCACAAACATTTTCGCCGCAAACGAGCGTAATGCCTGAAATAGCAGCTCCGATTGCGAAATGCTCCCAGTGTTTACGGGCTATTTCGGTAGAACCCAGCGCGCCCGTAAAAATAGGCAGTTGCATTTTAACCTTTTTATTCCATCCATATTCCGTTTCGGTATCGACTTTCGTGAAAATTGCTGTATCTGGGCCAGCCTCAATTCCTTCCGGCAGGCCTTTGGCTCCAACGGCATAACCTTGAATATTCAGATGGGAATAATCCACGGGGTAATTTTTGTCAGCACCGGCAGTTATATTCCCATAGCGCCTGGGATAAAGCACCTCACGGCCTCGGAATGCAGCCAACCAGGCTTCGCAATTACCCTTACAATCGTCGACGCATATCGTGCATATCCCGGACATAGGAACAACATTCCTGGACCGATTAGCTGATGCCGTTGCTTCGTTGGCATTTGGGCGTCTTAGATTAGCCATCATTTACCTCTTTTTTTCTGTTATCGCACTTAATGGAATAGATAAATAAAACACTTCGCTTGAGCTGCCAAAACTGAACATTATCCTACCCTCTTGCGCTTGTTTCCCCTGCGCATATACATGCTGGAAGAACAAGAAAAGGATTGCGCATACCTTCCCTTGTCGGAACAGCAATATTTTGCCTCGGGATCTTTCGGTGAGACCCCGCGGGGTCACTCTATACTAAGGCATAGATTGTGGTTAGACATCCAAAGGGAGCCAATGGCTCCTTCAGACGTCGGAACGGCGGGATTTGAACCCGCGACCCCTTGACCCCCAGTCAAGTGCGCTACCGGGCTGCGCCACGTTCCGTTATTAGACGCTAAAACGGCGGGATTTTCCCTCAGGGAGCCCCCCGGGCGAACCCGCGACCCTCCCGACTTCCAAGTCGGGATGCGCTACCGGGCTGCGCCACGTTCCGTAAACGTCTAAATATACATCAACAAAGGCAGCGGAACAATCACTTTTGCCTGCGAATCAGCTCGATGAGGTCGTTAAGGGATTCCTGAACGTCCTCCAGCGCCTTGCGGGCCAGATCCTTTTCCCTGATCAAGCCGGTGGCAGAAATAGATCTACCAGTGGATTGGCTGTCGGCCTGGTCATTCTTGAAATATTGACGGGCCCCTTCAATGGTGAATCGCTCGTCGTAAAGCAGCCGCTTGATTTCCAGGATGGTATTGATATTCTCCTCGGTGTAGGTCCGGTTACCGGCGCGGTTTTTGCCCGGCGATAGGTTGGGAAATTCTGTTTCCCAATAACGCAGGACATACGGCTTCAGGCCGGTGATCTCACTGACCTCGCCGATGGAATAATACAATTTTTTAACTTCCGGTGCCAGGGGCTACCTCAATGGCTTAGAATTTAAAGTACTACTTTAGTCTAAAGAGAGATTAGCCTTGATGCAAGGAGTTTTTGTATCCTGGCGATAGTCCTCAATTAAGATTTGGAAGAGGGTGAGCTGCTGGTAAAAATCCGCCCGCCCGCGTTTCATGCGGGCCGGGACACAGTTGACCAACATACACCGGCACTGGCTATTTCAGTAGTGTCAGGGGGTCTACGTATTCAAGGCCAAAGGCAGCCGCGACGCCCTTATGGGTAATCTGGCGTTTGTATATATTCAATCCTTTCAGGAGTGCCGGATCGGACAGCATGGCCTTCTCGGCGCCCAGCCGGGCGATTCTCTCGACGTAGGGATAAGTGGAATTGGTGAGGGCGCGGGTGGACGTATTGGGAACCGCCCCCGGCATGTTGGATACGCAGTAGTGGATTACCCCGTCCACCACGAAGGTTGGATCTTCATGAGTGGTGGGCCGGCAGGTCTCCACGCAGCCGCCCTGGTCCACCGCCACGTCAACGATCACCGTGCCCCGCTGCATTAGCCTTTGAGCATGTCCCGGGTCACCAGCTTGGGTGCCTTGGCTCCCACTACCAGGACCGCACCTATCAGCAGGTCGGTCCGCGGGAGCAGCTCCCTCAGGGTAACCAGATCGGAATAGAGCGTTGTGACATTCCGGGGCATGATATCGTCAAGGTAGCGCAGCCGGTTCACGTTCACATCCAGGATATAGACGTTGGCTCCCATGCCGGCGGCGATCTTAGCGGCGTTGTGTCCCACCACCCCGCCGCCGAGAATAGTGACGGTGGCAGGCTCCACACCAGGGACGCCCCCGAGCAACACGCCCCGACCGCCACGGCTCATCTCCAACATCCTGGCACCTTCCTGGACTGCCATTCGTCCTGCCACTTCGGACATGGGGATGAGCAGGGGCAGCTCGCCGCCGCTGGTCTGGACGGTTTCATAGGCGATGGCAGTGGCGCCCGTATCACGGAACCGCTCGGTAAGCTCGCGCCCAGCAGCAAAGTGGAAATAGGCGAACATCACCTGATCTTCCTGGATCATGTCCAGCTCCGGGGGCTGCGGTTCCTTAACCTTGACAATCAATTCCGATTGACGGAATATTTCTCTGGTAGAAGTAACAATTTCCGCCCCTACCTTCATATAATCCCTATCAAGAAAACCGCACTCTACCCCTCCGTCATGTTCGAGCAGGACCGTGTGGTCTAAGTTGGTAAGGTGCTCGACCCCGAAGGGAGTTAAGGCAATTCGGTTCTCCTGGGCCTTGATTTCTTTAGGTGCTCCGATAATCATAAGCGACCATCTTCAGTCAGACAGGAGTTCCTGAAAAATGAGACTAGACCTTAGCATTATAAGGCGATGGTAAGTGCTTGGGCATCAGCCTTCGAGAGCCTCAGGCCGACGCCTAAATCGAAAACGCCGGGCCATATGTGCCCTTCGTGCTGAGGCCTGTCCTGAGCAAAGGCGAAGGGTTCTCGAAGCACGACGACTCCGAGCCGAATGTTCGCCTGCACGCCGGCTGACAGCCTCAAGGCCACATACGTGAGCGAACCTACGCAAGTAAGAACTAGGAGCGGTTTCTGCTAGGCCTGCGGTTGGGACGACTGCCGCCGCGATTGGCATTGCCGGAGCGCTGGGGCCGCCTTCGAGGGCCGTCGTTTCCTGTAGGGCGATCCCGCCGGGGCGGCTCAGTCCAGCCCTCCGGTTTTTCCAACAGGGCCTTCCGGCTGAAGTCCAGCCGCCCCAAATCGTCAATTTTAATAAGCTTGACATCCACCTCGTCGCCGATGTGCAGGACGTCCTCAACTTTGCCAACCCGGGTCCAGTCCAGTTCGGAGATGTGGACCAGGCCCTCCTTGCCGGGCGCGATTTCCACGAAAGCGCCGAAATCCATAATCCGCCGGACAGTACCATGGTAGGTTGCACCTACCTGGGGATCGCTGATGATTAGTTTCACCATCCGGATAGCATCGTCCAGCCGGTCCTCACTGGTACCGCTGATGACAACGGTGCCGTCATCGTCTACATCCACGTTACAGCCCGTTTCCCTGATAATGCCTTTTATAATCCGGCCTCCTGGTCCGATAAGCTCCCCTATCTTCTCGGTGTCCATCGAAAGGCAATAAATCCGGGGGGCAAATTCACTGATTGTGGGACGCGGCGCATCCAGGACCTCCAGCATCCGGTTCAGGATATACAGCCGACCTTCGCGGGCCTGCTCCAGGGCCTCCCGCATAATCTCAATGGAAATCCCCTCCCTTTTAAGGTCCATCTGAATGGAGTTGATCCCCTCGCGGGTGCCGGCCAACTTGAAGTCCATATCTCCCAGGTAATCTTCGGTACCCAAGATATCTGACAGGATGGTATATCGGTCGGACTCCATTACAAGTCCCATGGCGATGCCAGCCACAGGCGCCTTGAGGGGCACACCGGCATCCATAAGGGCCATACACGAAGCACAGACGGTTGCCATGGAGGAGCTGCCATTGGACTCCAGGATTTCCGATACGATGCGGATCGTGTAGGGGAAGTCCTCAAAATCCGGCATAACTCTCTGAAGGGCCCTCTCAGCAAGCTTGCCGTGACCGATCTCCCGGCGGCTGGTGCCCCGCATAGGTCGTACCTCTCCCACGGAAAAGGGCGGGAAATTGTAATGGAGCATGTGATTCTTGTAGTAAGACCCTTCAATATCGTCAATGAGCTGTTCATCCCTCTTTGAACCCAGGGTGATAGTGGCCAGCGCCTGGGTTTCACCCCGGGTGAACAGGGCGGAGCCGTGGGTGCGGGGCAGCACCTGGGTTTCGACGGTAATGGGACGGATTTCATCGGGCTTGCGGCCATCGGCACGGACCCCGTCAAGGGTTTTCAGCCGCAGGTCTTCGCTAATCAGCTCCGAAATACGGTTGTTAAGGGTCTTCTCCTGCTCAGGGAACCGCTCCGCCAGTTGTTCCTGTACCTCCGCAATGAAGGCATCGATATCCCCGTACCGGGCCTGCTTGGTCTTCGGGCTGTTAAGGTCGCTTAAACGGGGCTGCACTAAGGCGTCCACGGCCTGATGGAGTTCCTCATCAATTTCGGGTGGTGTGAACTCACGTTTCGGTTTACCTACCGCGGCCACTAACTCTTCCTGCAGTTCGATGATTTCCTTGATGGCCTCCTGGGCATACTGCAGGGCAGTCACCAGCTCCGACTCACTGATCTGGTTGGATTCCCCCTCCACCATGACGATGGCATCCTTTTTTCCTACTACCACGATGTTCATGGAGCTGGCATCAAACTCGGTGTTGGTGGGATTCAGGCGGACCCTGCCATCAATCCAGCCCACTCGTACGCCGGCCACCGGACCGTTCCAGGGGATATTGGATATGCTCAAGGCCGTCGAGGCGCCGATAATCCCCAGGACGTCCGGTGCGTTTTCAATATCGGCGGACAGGATATTAATGATCACCTGGATCTCGCTCTGAAAGCCGTCCGGGAAAAGGGGTCGTATGGGCCGGTCGGTCATACGTGCGCCCAGCACCTCCTTCTCAGAGGGACGCCCTTCCCGTTTGAAAAACCCACCGGGAATCCGTCCGGCAGCATAGGTCTTTTCGCGGTATTCGACGAACAAGGGCAAGAATCCCCGGTCAGGTACCGCCTCCTTGGTCGCCACCACGGTTACCAGGGCAACAGTATCGGCGTAGCGTACCAGTACGGCGCCGTCCGCCTGTTTGGCCATGCGGCCGGTCTCCAGGCTGAGTGTTCGACCGGCTAACTCTATTTCTTTCTTAATCATGATTGTATGTCTTTTCTTTCTATCTGTAATGGTTTTCAGGTGTAATCAGCGGCGCAAACCGAGCTCTTTAATCAGTTTTGTATAGCTCTCAAGGTTGGTGCGCCTCAGATATTTCAACAATCGCCTCCGGGCACCCACCATCATGATCAGTCCCCGGCGGCTGTGGTGATCTTTCTTGTGGACTTGCGCATGCTCCGTCAGTCCCCGAATCTGCTCACTCAGCAGCGCTATTTGCACTTCGGGTAAACCGGTATCGGACGCATTCTTGCCAAATTTCCTGATGATCTCTTCCTTCTTTTCACGAGACAGGGGCATGAACGGGTTCTCCTCCTTGATATTCTGTAATCCATTCCAGTGTAGTTTGTTTATCGCGGTCCAGCTGGGCCCGGAGCTCTACCGCACTGCTGAACTTGTGTTCATCGCGAAGGCGGCGGTGGAACCGGAAAGCCAGGGATCGGTCATATAGATTCTTTTCAGGCAGATCGAAGAAATGGGCTTCGACGTTCAGAGCCTTACCATCGAACGTCGGTCTGAAACCCACATTGCACATGCCAAAGATCGCCTGCCGATGGATATCGGTGGAGATGATATACACACCAGCTTTCGGAATGATCTGGGCGGGCTCGTCCGGGGTCAGGTTGGCCGTGGGATAGTTCAGCTCCCGGCCCCGCCCAGTCCCGGGGGCAATTTTGCCGGGTATTTCATACGGCCAGCCCAACAGTTGCTCCGCTTCCTCGCATCGTCCCTCATGCAACAGCCGCCGGATGTCTGCGCTGCTAATGGTTAAACCGGAAGCATCCACTGCTTCCACCACGTCAACCTCGTATCCACACGCGTGGGCATGCTCCCCCAGGAACCGGGAGTCTCCCTGCCGCTTGTTCCCAAAATGATGGTCATATCCCACGATGATATGGGATGGATGGAAGCGTTCCACAACGATCTTTTCCAGGAATTCGTCGGCGGTGACGCAGCTGAATTCCAGATCAAACTTCAGCACTAGGGTCAGATCTGCTCCTGCCCTTTCCAGGAGGGCAAGTTTCTTGCCCAGAGTGGCAATCAGTTCCAGTTTGGGCGTGCCGGGCGGCGCCAGAATGTGTTGGGGATGGGGATCAAAGGTGAGGACCACTGCCGGAACAGCCCTGTTCCTGGCCCGCTCCACCAGGTGATCGATCACGGCCAGATGCCCTTTGTGGAGGCCGTCGAAGGTGCCGACGGTAAGAACGGATTCAGGCACAGGTGGCAGATCGCTCAGGTGGTAATAGGTATCCATGAGGCCAGTTGGTCCATCCTGATGGCAGCTGCCTGCCCGTAAGGACCTACCCGCGTGCGTGTCAGTGCTGTCGGATGGCCTATCGTGTTTAGCGCTTGCGCGAGATCAGCCGCCAGGGTGCGGACATAAGTACCTTTCCCGCAGGTTACCTGCAGCTCCAATTCATCGGGTGGACGCCAGGCTACCAGTTCAATACCGTAGACCTGGACCTTGCGCGAATCCCGGGGTACCGTTTTTCCGGCTCGTGCCAGCTGGTAGAGCCGGATACCGTTTACCTTCAAAGCCGAGAACATGGGCGGCACCTGTTCGATGGTTCCCACAAACCGGTCCAGAGTCTCCACGATGTCACCCTGAGACAGGGCCGGCACCGGAGCCGTATCGGTTACGATACCCGCCGGATCGAGGGTGTCGGTGGCTACGCCCAGTTTCACCTTCGCCAGGTACTCCTTAATCCAGGTCCATCAGTCGAGAGACGCGCTTGGTGGCTTTACCCAGACAGAGCACCAGCACCCCTTCGGCAAAAGGATCCAGAGTGCCGGCGTGACCCACCTTTCGGACCCTGGTCACCGACCGCACTTTTTTAACCACATCGAAAGAGGTCCACGCCACGGGCTTCCAGAAAGGCTGGATGAGATCGATCATTACCCGGCGTCCGTTTCGTCACGGTGGAGATCCTCCAGAATGGACTGAATCCGGGCGGAGGGCTCTACCGATTCGTCAAGATAAAACCGGAGCTCGGGTACGTATTTAGTCCGCAGTTCGGTCCCCAGGTGATACCGGATTTCCTTTCGGTGGCGAAGCAGCTCCCCCAGCACCTTCTCCTTGGAGGTACTGGGATTTAAAAAACTGAGGTAAACCCTCGCAATGCGAAGGTCCCTTGAGATGTCTACCTGGGTGACAGTGAGCATGCCGGCCGAGAGTACCTGGACCTTGGTGATAAACACTTCGCCCAGAATGCGTTGAACTTCTTCGGCCACCCGGAGAGACCGCGGAACAGTGGCGCGATGAAAATCAGGCAAGGGTCCGTTTCACTTCCTTCACTTCAAAGATTTCCAGAATATCCCCTTCAGCGAAATCTGAGAAACCTTCAACGCCGATGCCGCACTCATAGCCCTCCTGCACTTCCTTCACGTCGTCTTTGAAGCGTTTGAGAGAAGTCATCTGGCCTTCATGCAGGAGTTCCCCGTCGCGTTTAATTCTGAGCAACGCATTCCGCACGGCCTTCCCATCTTTCATATAACAGCCGGCAATGGTGCCCATGCGGGGTATTGTGAAGGTGGCGCGGACTTCCGCCACACCCAGCGGGGACTCCACTTTTTCGGGCTCGAGAAGCCCCTCAAGGGCCAGTTTCATCTCATCAACAGCATTATAGATGACATCATAATTGCGGATTTCCACGTCGTCCTTCTTAGCCAATACCCTGGCGCCGGAGGTGGCACTCACTCTGAAGGCGATAATCACGGCATTGGAGGCCAGTGCCAGGAGCACGTCGTTCTCGCTTACCATGCCCACACCGCGGTGGATGATGTCCACTGCCACCTCTTCAGTAGAGAGATCGTGGAGTGCGCCGGAGAGGGCTTCCAGTGAGCCGTCCACGTCTGCCTTGAGGAGAATGGACAGCTGCCTGACTTTTCCTTCACGAATCTGTTGGGAGATTTCATCCAGCGTTCGGACGCTTTTCCGGCGATATTCCATCTCCCGTCGAATCCGGGATCGCTCAGTACTGATGCGCTTGGCCTCATACTCGTCTTCGAAAACGATGAACCTGTCACCCGCCTGCGGCACGTTCTCGAAACCCTGTACTTGCACAGGATCGGAAGGATTGGCCACATTCACCCTGATCCCGCGTTCATTCTGCATAGCCCGCACACGGCCAATCTGGCTGCCACAGAGGAACGTGTCTGTCGGCTTCAGGGTGCCTTCTTGTACCAGTACAGTCGCTACAGGGCCGAGACCCTTGTCGAGCCTGGATTCGATAATGGTACCGACCGCGGGGGCATCCTTTACGGCCTTAAGGTCCAGGATTTCCGCTTCCAGCAGGATCTTATCCAGGAGGTCCTGAATGTCGTCACCCCGCTTGGCGGAAATTTCGGCGCTCTGGACTTTGCCGCCCCAGTCCTCGACCAGGACTTTTTGCTCGGATAATTCCCGTTTCACCCGTTCGGGGTCGGCCTCGGGCTTATCAATCTTATTAATTGCCACGACAATATGCACACCGGCGGCTTTGGCATGGTTGATAGCCTCCACTGTCTGGGGCATAACGGCATCGTCAGCGGCCACGACCAGGACGACAATATCGGTAACTTGCGCCCCCCGGGCCCTCATGGCGGTAAAGGCTTCGTGACCGGGCGTGTCGATGAAAGTAATCCTCTGGCCTCGAGACAAGGTCACCTCATAGGCACCGATGTGCTGGGTGATGCCGCCCGACTCACCCACCACCACATTGGTGGAACGGATGTAGTCCAGAAGGGAGGTCTTGCCATGATCCACATGACCCATCACCGTTACTACTGGTGGCCGGGTGACTCTCCCGGTGCCATCAACCTTGGCGGCCATTTCCTGGAGAATGGTCTCGTCATCGAGAAAATCCCCCTCCTCAGTATCGAAGCCGAATTCCTCAGCCAGCACCGAGAGGGCCTCCAGGTCAAGGCGCTGGTTGATGGTGGCTATAATGCCCTGCTGGATGCAGCTGCTGATAACGTCCATGGGGCTCACATCCATAGCTGCGGCCAGTTCACCGACGGACATAAATTTGTGGATCTTAATCACAGGCCGCTTCTCGACAGGCGTTGCCGCCGCTTTGTCTTCAATCTTTTCCCGGCGCTGAGGTTTGCGCTTCCGTTCCCGGGTGGACATGCTGGCCAGGGTTTGCCGAAGGGTCTGTTCGACGGATTTAGATTTGACGTCAGCAGCTGCCCGCTTTTCCCTCATGGCAGCCGGCTTCTTCCGTCCCTGGGCGATTTTACTCTCAATCTCCCGGACGTCGATACGCTTCAGTTTAGGCTTGGGTTTCGCGGGAGCTGCGGCCTTTTTACCCGCTTTCCTGAGTTTCTTCTCCTCCTCAACCGGAACGGCCCCGGTAACAGCGGCCTTGCCTTCACGCTGCTCTTCAGGGGCCTTGTCTTTCTCTTCCCTGTGTTTCAGTTCTTCAAGGGCCAGCTGCTTGAGCTCCTCTTCTTTTTCCCGCTGGGCCTCTTCTTCACGCAGCCTCTTTTCTAACTCTACCTGGGCCAGCCTGGCGCGCTCCACCTCCTCCGCCTCGATCTTCCGCTGCTCCTCCATGGTCAGGATGCGGTCAAAACGACCCCTGCTCCCGGAAACTCTCCTGCGGGCACGCTCAATATCACGGCGAGCCATCTCCTTGCGGTGTCGGTCAACGATGACCTTCTCCTTGGCGAATTCTCCGAGGATACGCTCATAGACATCCGGCTCTATCGGCGACATATGGCTGGCGACCCTCAGTCCCTCCCGCTCCAGAAAGTCTATGATCTCCGTATGGGAGATATTGAGCTCCTTGGCAATCTGGAAAATGCGTTGCTTTTTAACGGCCTGTTCGGTCATAATTTGGTCATGATTCCTATTCCAGCCGGTTCTCTCTAGCCACCAACTCCTTCATCCGTATCCGCTGCAGGAACAGGGGCATTTTCTTCAACCACCTCCCCATTGCCGCCATCCGTCAGTGCTGACACCGCCTGAGAGATAACCGTGTGAACTTTCTCGTAAGTCTTGGGACCGAACCCCTTCAGCGCGAGAATATCATCTGCTGCGCTCTCAAGAAATTCGCTGGCGGTATGAATGTCCGCCTGGGCCAGTACATCCACCTGATTTTTACTTATTCCCTCCAGTTCATCCAGGTAGATGGTGCGAAGCTTCGGGCCTTCATACTCGGATTGCTTGACAGCATCGATGGTAAAGCCTGTCACCTGGGAGGCCAGGCGGATGTTCTGGCCGTTCTTGCCAATGGCCGTGGGTAATTCCTCGTCACTGAAGACGGCCATGATGTAGGGGCGGTCTTCCATGATGAGCAGATTCACCGGCTTGGCAGGTGACAATGATCTGGAAACCAGGATTTCCGGCTGATCGCTCCAGTTGATTATGTCGATTTTTTCGCCGCTTAGTTCCCGAACGATGGACTGGATGCGGCTCCCACGCATTCCTACACAAGCCCCTACGGCGTCAATGCGTCTATCGTGTGAATAGACCACGATCTTGCTTCGATTCCCCGGAGCCCGCGCCACACTCTTGATTTCGATGATCCCGTCCTCGATCTCGGGAACCTCCATCTCGAACAAGCGGACCAGGAAATTGTTGTCCGCCCGCGATACAACTATGTCGGGACCCTTGGATGTCATCTCAACCGATCTGATCAGTGCCCGGAGGGTGCCGCCCCGGCGGTACCGTTCACTGGGAATCTGCTCTGACTTGGGCAGCCGGAGCTCCACCCTGTCGATATTGATGTACACGTTATCCCGCCGTACCTGGTGAATGTCGCCGGTGGCAATGGTCCCTACCAACTGGATATATTCATCGTAAACCGATTGCTTTTCAATTTCCCTGATTCTCTGGCTGAGAAACTGCTTGGCGGTAGAAATTAGTCGGCGGCCGAAGTCGGTGGGATCGATGATCTCGATAAACGGATCCCCTACCGCGAGGTCAGGCTCGACTTTGCAGGCATCGTCAAGGCTGATTTCAACCACCGGGTTATGCACTTCCTTCACTACCGTCTTCTCCTGATAGACCTCTATCGTCCCCTTGTCCATATTTACGATGACGCTGAAATTAGTATACTCCTCGCCGTATTTCTTCTGGATCAAGACCATGAAGAGCTCTTCCATGACGGAGCCCAGATGGGTCCGGTCGATATTCTTCTCCCGGGCGATGGTAGAAAACGATTCAATGATTTCCCGATGAATCAAAAATAAATCTCCTTGGTTACCAGTTCAGTTGAATAATGGCCTGTTTAATACCCTTCCAGGCGATTCCCTTTTCCCCTTCAGCCAGATTCAGGACTATCCCGTTCTGGCTGGTCCGGAGTAGTTCCCCTTCAATACTCGTCCTGCTCTCATCCGATCCCGTTGAGGCATTGAGTTGGACGGCAAGCCGACGTCCCACATGCCGGTGGAATTGCCAGGGCTCTTTCAACCCCGCCTTAACTCCAGGCGAGGTCACTTCCAGGCGAAAGTCGGTAGTGCCAACCTGACGAGCGACGCCGGCATCCATGCGCAACATTCGCGATATGTCGGCGATCTCATCAATGGTGATCCCCGCTGATGTATCCACCACCACCTTTACCAGGGGTTGCCCACTACCCTCGCTCACCGAGGCGGCGAGAACGTGAACATCAGCCCCCAGGGATAGGTCTGACAGATAATGATAGAGATCAGGCATTTCCTAATGTTAATAAACAGAAAGTGGGTCATCCGACCCACTTTCCGGTAAGAAAGTTACACGTTCGATACCCGGTCAGCAAGGGGTTATGCGGCTTCGCTCCCCCCTTATCCTTAAAGAGCCTCAGCAGAGGATACCAGCGCCTGAATCTCGCCGCGCGTTTGGAAATCGAGTTCGCCCTCATCCAGGATCGGCTGGAGGATATCCAGGGCTTCTCCAGGCTGTGCAGAGAGGATATAGTTGCGCCCGGCATAGATGGCAAACTGCTGCTTGAGCGAGGCGGTTGGGGCTGACTGACTGGCCTTTTTGAAAAGGCCTGCGGCATCGTGGTACTGCGCTCTCGACTCAGCGATGATCCCCAGGCCGGCCAGGGCACCAGCCTTGATAAGCGGGTCGTTCCCGTAATCATCAAGGTAGCGGCGGTAGTGTTCCTCGGCCCTGGTGGTGTCACCCACAATGAGTTCCGAGCGTGCCAGTATATACAGACCGTTGCCGAAAGACTCAAGGCCACCGTACTCATCAACATGGGCGCTCAGGATGGCAATGACGGCGTTGTAGTTGCCCTGACCGTACTCAACGAAGGCTTTCCCCACAACTACCGCAGCATCCTTGTCGAGTTTCGCCCGTGATTGGACTACAAATACCGCCAATACCACGACAATCAAGCCGATCCCACCATACCGGTAAACCTGCTTCTTGTGGACCAGCCACCAGCGCCGCAGGCGATAAAGCGCTTCCATGAGGGGATCGCGCTTGAGCTCCTTGCGGGTTATTTTCTTACGCGGTTTGAGCATTTTCCTTCCAGGGTCGTCCTAATAATAGTGAATAAAATTAGGATTTTATCCGCCCATTAACCAGAGGTTTGCAGGAGGGGAGGAGGTTCCTGGAATAACCCATCCAGCCCCCACCTACCGAATCCTCCGCCCGTATTGATCGAATACTTCCGTCAGCCCTAGTTTCTTGAGCAGGGCCTTGAACCGGGGCTCGGCGCGCAGGGAATCAAATTCCGGATTATACACGAGCCCTGTCGTTCCTATAGTGGTATCTTCATAGGCCCTTTCCAACAGGCTGAGGGCCTTATCCCTCTCACCCATGATCGCATAAAGGCGCGAAGACCACCATGGATCCTCCTGCTCCCGCTGCTGCAGCTCCCCGGTGGACCTCAGCGAATCACGGACTGAGTATACTTTCTCCCTGTTCTCCAGGGCCCACTCGGCCCGCAGTTTGAGCAAAAACCCCGCTCCTTCCGCCCCGGCGGCGACTTCCGCATAGCGGCCCTGCTGCATGAGGATTTCACGCTTTGTCCGATTTCTCCGTATGGGCGCGAGACTATTGTCGGGAGCGAGCTCCAAAACGGCCTGCCAGTATTCCATTGCCTTATCGTACTGGCGGGTGTTGAGATAAACGCAGCCGATTCCATACAGAGGCGTGGGATTAAGGGGGTCCAGATCCTGGGCCCGCCGATATTCGGCCAGGGCCTCGTCAGGTCGGCCGGTGCGGGATAAAAACCAGCCGTATTCGTGGAGGGCATAGACGTTATCGGGATCCAGCTCCAGCGCCCGCCTGAAAGACGCTTCGGACGCTACAATATCGTCTTGCGCAATTACCTGGTAAAGCCCCAGACCCGCATGGGCATCCGGCAGGTTGGGATCCAGCTCCAGGGCTTTATCCAGCGCCGGTTTCATCCGATCTAAGGCATAATCGCGACTCCAGGGACCGTACATTGACATCAACAAGTAGCTATGGGCCAGGGCCGCCCAGGCTCGGACGAAGTCGGGGTCCAGCGCTACGGCCTGCTCCAGGTATTCAACGGCCTTGGGCATGCTCTCCCTGCTCTCCAGATTACGAAAATACCACCCCTTGAGATATAGATTATAGGCCTCGGGATTCACCTGCGGGGCGCTGGCCAGGCGGGCCTGGTCTTCAGAGGTCAAGGTTACCTCAACCTGCTTGGCGATGGCCAGGGCTACTTCCTGGTGGAGGGCTAGCACGTCCCGCAAGTCCCGCTCATAGGCGTCGGCCCACAGGTGCTGTTCCCGGCGGCCATCAATGAGCTGGGCGTTGATGCGCACCCGCTCCCCCACCACCAGCACCGACCCTTCAACCACGGCGTCCACCCCTAAGGCCTGGGCGATCTCCGTTATGGGGGTTACGGCATCCCTGAAGCCCAGGGTCGATGTGCGGGAGATTACCCGCAGGGCGCCGAGCTTGGCCAACTCGGTGATGAGGGCCTCGTGCATGCCCTCCACGAAGTAAACCTGCTCCGGGTCGCCACCCAGGTTGTCCAGGGGCAGCACCGCGATGGAAGTGATAGGTCCCGCCGCAGAGGGCCGCCCCAACCAGCTCCATACTGCCACTGCCACTGCCACTGCCGCTACAATAGCCAGGGTCTTGTTGCCGATGACTATATGGTGCGGGGCTTTGGCCGCGGTGGGCTCCCGTTCAGGTTTGGCCCGCACCAGGCCCTCTGCGGTCAGGTCGAAGGCCCAGGCCATGCCGACGACGACGGGGAAGCCGAGGATCAGTAAAACCACTACGGCGCTGCTGAACCAATCGGGGACATGGAGGGCTGGAAAGGTAAAATCTGCCACCTGGAAAACGATGAATGCTACGCCCGCATGAACCACCGCCACGCGGAATACCCGGCGGCGCCGGAGCTCGGCTACAAAGGCGGCGAGCCTGGAGGGAGGTTCGCTCATGGTTCGGTCCCCGTGACTACTTCACGCGCTTGTATATGACCGACGAAGACTCGCCACCGGGCCGGCTACTTTCCCCTTCAATCGTTGCGGGATCAACCAGCTTTCCGTTAAAAGAAACGTCATATTCTTCGATCTCCCAGTGCACGACGCCCTTTTCAAAGCTGAAGATAAGCGGTACGTTATAGGCATCCATGACGGGGACATCAATGGTGGCAGTAAGGGTTCCATCCGTTGATTTCTGGATGTTTAGAAATGTTTCCAGTTTACCTTCGGGAGTCTCGAAGTCGGCTTTCCACTTGCCCGTGATGTCTACGGCAGGTGCAACTCCTGTGAAAGTAGCGCACGCCACACCCAGCCAGATCAACAGAGCGAAATAGATTAGTGAGACCCTGGTAAGGTTGGAGCATCTTTTCATGGTTATTCCTCCTGGTTTATAGAATGAACGGGAAATCGAGCGTGCCCTTGCCCGGACTTCCCGCATCCTGCGGGACAAATCCCGCCGAAGGCGGGGCGAAGGCTCGCGCCGGACTCGCCGGAGACGGCACGTCGAGGCTGGCCGGGACGGCCAGGGCCGAGGCCCCACGACCCTCTGCTTGGAAGGCTTACGGTATCCCGTCGAGAAATTTAGTTGCGTATCCGATCCATATCCAAGAAAATGGCGATGTGTTAGCGGTCCGCCCTACTTCAGTTAGTATCAAATGATACCCAAGGGGCAAGCATTTTACGATTTTAACGGAATCAGGTCAATGTATTGATTCACGACCCGTTAGGATAATCGGGTGATTAGACTGATCGTCCTGATGTCATCGAACTTTGAATGAAGCATTCGGACCGCTTCGAAGTCTCTTATGTAGCGTTCGACGGCTTCTTTTGAGTGATTTGTTTTTTGACAGATAGCAGGGACCAGGTACCCTCGCAGATACAGGCTGATGATCTGTTGTTCGTGCGTCTGGCCACCACCGATGAGTTGCACGTTCCCTCCAGTAGGGAGAGGCCTGCCATAGAGGGAATGATTCTCCCGGGTATAGATGCCGGCGGTTTGCTCTTTGACGCCCAGAAGGACGTCCAGGCCCGTCTGGCTGGCGCTGCCGGACAGGTCAAGTTGCGAGAGCAGGGCTCCCTGGTCGTAGTCCTGATGGGTCAAGCCTCGGCGTAGCCCTCTGGCCGTAGCCAACGGGCGAGGCCGCCTACGGCGAGCCGCGTTCGATCATGGTTAGCTCGCCAATGATCAAGGAGACAGGTTAAACACGGGTAGGTACTTGCCAACGACCGTAAAGATTATCGTGTTTTACCGGTTACCGATTGAATTATTTCAAGGCCATAAAGCGGCAGCCGCACTATTGAGGTGAAATCAGAACCTTGGAATATCAACATATGGCTCTTAGTTTTCAGCCTGAACAATCCACGTGGTTTTGAAATTATCTAACTCCTACATCAGGATTAGTACCTTAGTCTATGACTGCTACGAATATTAACCCCATCTTGTACCCCTTCCTCCAGAAGGGTGTCGACTACAGCGGGATTGTCCGCAGGGAACTGGACAACTGCCTGATAGAAACCGACCTGGGGATCGGGACCCGGAAGGCGGGCAAGGTCCGGGATACCTATGACCTGGGGGACCGGCTCATCCTCATCACCACCGACCGCCAGAGCGCCTTCGACCGAATACTAGCAGCGATCCCATTCAAGGGACAGGCACTCAACATCACCAGCACCTGGTGGTTTAATAAGACAGAGCACATAGTCGACAACCACGTCAGCGAGGTTCCCGATCCCAATGTTACGGTGGCAAAAAAATGCCGGGTGTTTCCCATTGAGTTCGTCGTCCGGGGCTACATCACCGGGATCACCAGTACTTCCCTTTGGACACATTACCAGCAGGGAGTCCGTAACTACTGCGGGAATCCCCTGCCCGAGGATTTACAAAAGAATGAATGCCTGGAGAAGCCCATCCTGACCCCCACCACAAAGCACGAGGAGCACGACCGCCCCCTCAGTCCCGACGAGATCATCTCCGAGGGGTGGATGTCCCGGGCGGACTGGGAGTCTACCAGCACTATTGCCCTGAAGCTTTTCTCCTTCGGGCAGCAGGTGGCGCGGGAGCACGGCCTGATTCTGGTGGACACCAAATACGAGTTCGGTACAGACGGCCCCGGCAATATCCTGCTCATTGACGAAATCCATACTCCCGATTCCAGCCGTTACTGGATCGCTGAGAGCTACGAAGAGCGCCTCGCCAGCGGTGTGGAACCGGATAACATCGACAAGGAATTCCTGCGGCTCTGGTTTGTGGAGCACTGCGATCCATACCACGATCCCACCTTGCCGCCGGCACCGGATGACCTCAGGATCGAACTGTCCCGGCGGTATATACTGCTCTATGAAATGATCACCGGCGAGCCTTTCCCGTTCCCTGAGGCGGGGCAGTCAATCCAGGAACGAATCCAGAGGAGCCTGGCTGCCTACCTGTAGCGGCGGTTTTCATTTTTTATAACCTATTCAGGGCTTAATAGCATTGTGGTTTAAGCAGGCACCACGGGCCTTTTGCCAACGTTATTACTGATTTATCATCGGGAGAGCGATGAACTGAACCCCGCATACTGCGGTGGAATCCCGCTGGAAGCGGGGCAAACCCACGATCCTCTGCTTAGGAGATTTACTACTCCCCGTCGGGAAATTTATATGCGTATCCGGTTCCGTATCCGGCAAAAAGTACATTTGTCTGGGTTTGTCTGGGCTTCAGAGCAGATGGTAGCGTATGGAAAAAAAGCCCTGATTGGGCTCATTTCTCGACGGGGAATGCTATTGTACCCTTGCCCGGACTCGAACCGGGGACCCTCTGCTTAGGAGGCAGATGCTCTATCCAGCTGAGCTACAAGGGCTACCGGCGAAATTAGAACCATCAGTGCCGGGAAAAAAGGACTGTCAGCTACCGTATCAGGACGAGTTTGCGGTGAGCGATTGTCTCGCCCACCACCACCCTGGCCAGGTAAACTCCGCTGGGTGCCAGTCGTCCATTCTTCATCACGCCCGGCCACGCAATCGGCATAAGCGCATCAGCTGACCTGGTTTGTCTCCAGATTTCCTGTCCCAGTATATTGTACAGGCGGACTTCTACCGGCTTCTCCGAAATTATCTTTAACAGTACCACAGGCTGAGTTGAACGGTCAATTATGAAAGGATTAGGATAGAAATATCCAACTGCAAGGGGGATCTCGATTTCGTCCTCGCTGGTGTCAGGCACCAGGTAAGACAGCCGGATGGACCAGTTGCCGACCAGGGATTTCTCCTTACCATTCAGTGTCACCTTCAAGTTGTCCAGCCGGCTAAAGGATGGTATATCCGGGGGGCGATAATAATAACTGTAATGCGAAGTAGTATCGTTTTCATTATATGCCAGGGCATTGTTCACGCTGGCAATGGACACATAGACCCGCTGATTTCCGGCTATTTCGCTATGTGAGAGTCGGTGGGTGGTCCACGCGTTAGCCAGCGGGGCGCTAACTAAGGCAGTATGGATGACACTACCCGGCACGAGGGCCTCATGGTACACCCGTACCCGCACGGAGTCACTCGCGTGGGCATAAAAGTGGACAGCGGAGAGCTCCACTTCATCACCGGTGATGTCAAAAGCCACGGCTGCTTCACCGGCATTTCCAAGTGTATTGCCTAAGGGAACATACAACAGATCACTTGGCCCTTCATTTCCATCATAGGAGAGCGTTTTTTCTTCAAACCCACCCTCGGCGGCTATAAACAGCGTGTAGAATACGCTGTCCTCCACCGCCGTTGAGGAAGTGGCCAGTACCACCAGGTCACTGTAGGTGGTGCCGAAAGTGTAATCCTGAAAACCGGGCCAAAACAGCTGCGGCGCGACGATTATCGTACGGTCGTTACCGTTGAGGAGAGTCAGACGGGGCTCATCGCCGGTACGGCTGGCTCTCAGGTATAAATTTCGCCCGCCGGTTATTAACGTCCACCGCGCTCCCAGCCGCTTGACATTGCGATGAAAATCATCCTCAGGGAAGCTGGTGATGGCATCGTGCATGACGGGTTGAGGTAAGGGACCATACTCGCCATAGCCATAGGCCCCCTCACCCTGGACGAAGTTGGCCATATGCCAGTCGAATACAAATCCGTCAACGGAAGGTTGACTGTAGGCGGATAAAGTTTGATTGAAGCCTGAGGTGCCGTTTTCAGGACAGGTGACCAAATCCCTGATAAACTGCGTACCCAGCTGAATCCAGGTGTAGAGAAAGAACAGGCAGGAGCGGGCGTAGTCGGCCAGTTCGCCGCCAAAGCTGTCAAGCCGCACGTTGGTATCAGTCAGGTAACGGGTAAATTCCCTGGGGGCAGTCCCATGAGTACCGGAGAGAGCTCGCTGAGTCCTTCATTGACCCAGGTCTCCTCATCGTTGTCATAGCGATAATGGATGAGGTGCTGGTACTCATGTGCCAGGGTTCCTATCTGGGATCGGATGTCAGCCCCCGACAGCCGCCCGGGGTTGGTGTCCAGGTAAATGATGTCGGCCAGGTTGCCTCTGGCCGTCGAGCCCTTTTCCTGGTCAAGGGGATCAAAGTACCCGGCCACAAAGGTTTTGGACGAATCGGGATCGTAGTCATCCCTTACGTCAATGAGGAGGATATAGACCTTACCGTTATTGTCAATATCTGGCGGAGGACCGAAAACATCCTCGGCCGCGGCCTTAATCCCCAGATCAGGGTAAAGGGACCCTTCAAAGGTACGATCCCGGAAATAGGTCACTAACGTATCTATGGCAGTGGTGTCCACGTGTCCCGAATCCCATTCCGCCGCTTCGACATAAATTTCAAAAGTAGGGTCTGGATGCTTGAGGTAGAATTCCACCTCGATGAAGTTTGCCTGATCGCTCAGGACATTATCTCGAATTTTGAAAATGTAATTATTTGTGGGCGCCGCCAACTTTCTAAGTGTAATGGGAGCATCAGACGGCAGATGGGCAATATGCGGCAGGCCGCAGATGGGGGCGGGTTCCTGGGCCAAAAGTGCGCTGGAGGTCGTCAGAAGCGCCAGCAGCGCCTTAAAGTATAGTCTCATCCCGCAGGTCCCTGGTCATCAGATCGGCAATCGCCTGGCGGGGATCCTTGTTTTCAAAGAGGACCCGGTAAACCTCACGGCAGATAGGCACATTCACGTCAAGTTTTTCGGCCAGGTCCACAGCCGACTGGGCCGTGAAAACCCCTTCAGCCATCATACCCATCTCGTCCATGGCTTCCTTTAGCTTCCGGCCTTGGCCTATCTCAATGCCCAGACGGCGGTTGCGGCTGTGACGGCTGTAGGCGGTGACGACCAGGTCACCGATTCCGCTGAGACCCGCAAATGTATGGATGTCTCCTCCCACAGCCACACCCAGACGGGTTATCTCAGCTAATCCCCGGGTCGTAAGAGCGGCCAGGGTGTTGTCGCCAAAGCCAACCCCAACACAAATGCCGGCGGCAATGGCGATGACATTCTTGACGCTTCCCCCCATCTCCACACCGATTATGTCCCGGTTGGCGTAGACCCGCAGGCTATCGGTACTTAAATATTGCTGAAGCTCCCGCGCGTATTCGATACTTTCACTGGCGGCTACCAGGGTGGTGGGAATGTTGCACATCACCTCTTCGGCGTGGCTGGGACCGTAAACGGTGGCGACCCGCTCAGGCGGCAGACCGGTCACTTCCATGACCACTTCCGACATCCGTTTGAGGCTGCCCTGTTCAATACCTTTGCTCAGATTGGCCACCTTTCGATGGCCAATGTGGGCTGCAGCCGCTCCCATAACCTTGCGGACGACCTGGGACGGAACTACCACTATGATGATCTGGGAGGTCGCTATGGCACCGGCCAGGTCAGAGGTCACCACAACCCCGGCGGGCAGTATGAATCCTTCCAGAAAGGGGTGGTGACGGGTCTTTTCCAGCTCCCAGGCCTCATCATCCAGAAAGTGCCAGAGTGCAACGGAATGACCCACATTATGCAGGTGGGCCGCCATTACAGCACCCCAGGAACCGGCACCCAGGATGGCAAATGAAATGGCCATTATATCAGCGTACCTCGCCAATCAGGGCGTAAGGTTCACCACTTTCCCGCAGGTGGTCTTTCAGGGAGTTCAGGCTATCGGATGCAGCGACCAGCACCCAGCCGATCCCCAGGTTAAAGGTACGGCGCATGTCCTGGGTATCCACGCCGCCTGCATCCTGAATGACCTGGAACACCGGCGGCCATTCCCAGGCAGGCCAGTCAATAGCCAGTCTGCGTCCCTCAGGTAATAGACGGCTCAGATTCCCCTCGATACCCCCGCCGGTGATATGGGCCGCACCATGCAGCCACGGCTGAGTAAGGATCGGGCGCATCACCGGCAGGTAAGAGCGATGTACGGTCAGCAGCACCTCCCCCACCGTGCCGCCCAATTCGGGTACCTCGGTATCGACCGTCCATTCCCGCAGCAGGGCCTTGCGGGCCAGGGAATAGCCGTTGGTGTGGAGACCGGTGGAATGCAAGCCCACCAGGACATCCCCCGCTTCGACGGCCTGACCTGCGAGAATCTCGTCCTTCTCTACCACCCCCACAATAGTACCGGAGATATCATATTCCCCTGGTTGGTAAAAGTCCGGCATTTCGGCTGTTTCGCCGCCTATCAGGGCGCAGTCATTTTCCAGGCACGCTTTGGAGATACCCTGAATCACCTTTTCGAACACATTCCCATCAAGGTGGCCGGTGGCGAAATAATCGAGGAAATAGAGCGGCCGGGCCCCGGTGGTCAGGATGTCGTTGACGCAGTGATTGACCAGGTCTTGACCAACAGTGTCGTGGCGGCCGGTGAGAAAAGCGATCTTGAGTTTGGTGCCCACCCCATCGGTACTTGAGACCAGCACCGGCTGTCGATACTCCTCCCGGGGGAATTCAAACAGACCGCCGAACCCGCCCAGGTGCGCCAACACCCGGGGGCCGTGGGTACGCGCAGCGAGTTTCTTGATACGATCAACAGCCGCTTCACCAGCACCGATGTCGACCCCCGCTGCTTTATAGCTGAGGTGGGGACGATCGGTTGTAGATGAGGATTTAAATTTCAAGCTGTTGGGAAGCCTCTGCGTATATGGACTCGATCTCCTCTCCGAAATGATCGAAGACCGCCTTGCGTTTGACCTTCAGGGTTGGCGTCAGTTCTTCGTCTTCGATGGTGAATTCCCTGGGAAGGAGGACAAACTTCCGCACCCGCTCATACTGGGCAAACGGTTCCATAGCCGTCTCCACCTCCTGCTCGAATAGATCAAGAACCTGGCGATCTTTAACCAGCGCTTCCCGGTCGCGGCTCGGGATGGATTTTTCCCTGGCGAAGGCTTCGAGCTTCTCAAAGTTGGGTACCAGCAGGGCGGATATGAAATTCCGCCGGTCACCAATGATCATCACCTGTTCGATGTAGGGCCTGAGGACCAGGGCAATCTCCAGCGGGGCCGGTGCTACGTTCTTCCCGCCGGAAGTAACCAGGATGCTCTTCTTCCGGTCGGTAATCTTCAGGTAACCGTCCTCGTCAAGTTCACCGATGTCCCCGGTATGGAACCATCCATCTTGATCGATGGCTTCCGCGCTCGCCTCAGGATCCTTGAAATAGCACTTCATGATATTGGGGCCTTTAGCCAGGATTTCACCGTCATAAGCGATCTTGAGTTCCACATTTGGAATCGCTGGCCCAACGCTTCCGAATTTGAACTTCTCCAGCTTGTTGACGGCCAGGGCCGGGCTGGTTTCGGTCAGGCCGTAGCCCTCCAGCACAATCATGCCCAGCGAAGCGAAGAACTCGCCGATGTCGGCGGATAGAGGCGCCGCGCCGGATACGAAAAACCTTATCCGGCCCCCGACCCGTTCCTGGAGCTTGGAAAAGACCAGATTGCCCGCCAAGCCGTGTTTCTTGTTCAGCCACCAGCCGGGTTTCTTGCCAGCCATAGTGAGCTGCAGCACGGCCTTGCCCTGAGCCAGGGCCCACCAGAATATCTTCTGCCTGATACCCGGCGACTGGCTGACGCTCTCAAGCACCCGGCTGTGGACTTTTTCGTAGAACCGGGGCACGTGTAGCAGGACGGTGGGCTTAACCTCCAGCATGTTCTCCCCCACTTTTTCCATGCTCTCGGCATAATACCCGGAGGCACCTCTGCTAAAGGCCAGGAAGTGGCCGGCCATACGTTCGAATGAGTGGCTTAATGGCAGGCAGGAGAGGAGCGCGTCCGTTTCATCAATCTGGATATGCTCCAGGGCACCTTCGATATTTGATACCATGTTGTGGTGCGTCAGCATAACCCCTTTAGGCTCGCCGGTAGTGCCGGAGGTATAGATCAGGGTGAACACATCTTCCGGTTTGCAAGCCCTGCACATGGCCTCAAAATCGAGTTCCTTCTCCTTGCCGTAGTCGTGTCCCAGTTCTAGAAGGTCAATAAATGAGATGATGATACGGTCTTTCCCCTCAGTCGTCTTGCCCGTCACCCGGGCATCATTCATAACTACCAGGGCCTTGAGATCAGGACAGTCATCCCATACCTCGAGGATTTTCCCGGCCTGCTCTTCGTCCTCGGCGAAAACCACGCGGGACTCACTGTGCTTGAGGATATAGGCTGCCTGGGAGGCCGTGAGAGTAGGGTAAATGGACACGGTAGCGCCGCCCGTGGATAAGATCCCATAATCCGCCATCGCCCACCGGGGGCTGTTGTTGGATATAATGGCGGCATGCTTCCCCTTCATCACGCCCAGGGACACCAGGCCGTACGATAAGTCCTCAACAGTAGTGCGGATATCCTTGCCCCGCAGTCCTTCCCAGTGATCCCTGCGCTTGCTGTAGTAGAGATACTTGTCAGCATGCCGGGACGTAGTCTGGAGAAACATTCCGGTAATAGTCTGGAAGGCCATGGTGGACTCCTTCTGATAGGTTGCACTTGGAAGAAAATTAAGGTATGAGGCATATGAGATTCCACTACCAATATAATCCGGCCATTCAGGTCACAGACTATCTTAGCAAAACACTCAAATCTGGTCGTAGATTTAATGCCCAAAGGTAACTGATACATGAAGAGCTTCCGGTATTCATTGTGGTTTTTCAGCGGTATAATGGACGAAGACCTCAACCCTTCCGCCATACATTGAGATGAACGCGATGGTTCCATATACTCGTTATCGGTGGGTTGTTCTCCTGCTCACTTCCCTCCCACTCTGGTGGAATGCCGCATCCCTGCATGCCCAGGAAGATAAAGTTCCGATTGAGACCGTCACCATCGAGAAGAAAAGACTCCTTATTCTTCCCACTAGGACAGCGGAAGATGACCAGTACACCATTGACCAGGAGGTAACCAGCGCTATCGCCGGCCTGGCCGTGCAGCTGGGGCGGTTCGAGATAATCGACAGGAATAACTTAACAAATATTCTCCAGGAACAAGACCTGCATCTCCTCGGTCTCGTCAATGATTCGGCTGCTGTTTCCATGGGAGAGATTGCCTCGGCAAAGGAAGCCCTCCTGGTAACAGTGCTCGCCTTCTCCCAAAAAGGCGTACCGCCATCTGATGAAAAAGATGACAAAACAGGATGTCTCATCACGGGATTATTGGCTATCCTGAAGGGAGAATCTGATTCCGAGGACGATGAGGAAGATGATCCGTATCCACACAATATCCAAACGGAGCTCAGTGTGGAAGTCCGAAGCATCGACATCGAAACTGGCCAGATGCTATATGCATTTCATATCAATGCAGAGCACACCGGCGGTACTAAGGGCAAATCACGGGCCAAGGCCATGGCCTCTCTGCGCCGCCAGGCCAAGGCCGAGCTGCGGGCCTTTTATCTGCTTTCATCAAGGGTGCTGGCGGTACAGGGTAACGAATTGATCCTCCTGCTGGGTGAAGAAATGGGTCTGCGCCGGGGTATGGTGTTCGAAATCCGTGAGCCGGACCGGGAGGAGACCATCGGCGACCGCACCGTGACCATCCCGGGCAGGCCAGCAGGATACGTCGCTGTCAAGGACTTGGCACCAGAATCAAGCCGGGCGGTGGTGGTACGGCAATGGTCTACCATCAACGCCGGCTATCAGGCGCTGGAGCGGATCAGACCCCTGACTGCGGGCTTGATTGAAATTTCCCCCTCACTCAAGGCATCCTGTTTCACGATGGGCCTTGGGGGGCAGTACCGCGGCGCCGGATGGTGGGACATCGGCGCCGGTTTGCTCTACTCTCGCACCATCGACAGCCGCCAGGACGTCGATCATGGAATCACCGTAGATGTGTCTGTCGGTTTGCGCCTGGCATTAGGGACCAGGCTCTCGGTCCTGAACGGCATGGGGATCATGCTGAGCCTGCCCTTTCGCCAGGACGATTCCGGACACACCGTCTCGACGGCCCTGCTCGCTCCGACAATATCTGCCCGTATGGAGTGGCTCTTAAGCCCGGAACTGGACCTGGTGGTGGGGGTGGGTTATCGTTTCGCTGGCCGGTCACAAAAATGGAAGTACCCGAAGGAGAACGATGAGGAGTCGGGCAGCCTTCCCGCCGTCTGGGACGGTCGGGGCCCCCCTGAGGTGGACATCACGGGCCTATATGTGACGGCAGGGATTAAGTTTATTATGCCGGGCAGATAGAGCCTTCCAGACGCCCTGGCCAGCGGTCCAACGACGAACCGTACCAGGTGAATAGGGCTTCATGTACGGGACAGCTGCTAGGGTGTGAATGTACAATATCCGATCTCATCACATCGAACCCGCATTTTTTCCCAGACGGCAGGGTCGTCAATAGTCTCCAGGGCCAGGGGATAGAGAACGTTGTCTTCTTTCTGGATATGCAGCATAAGATTTGAAATGATCCTGTCCATTGTTTCATCAATCTCGTCCTGCAGGGTACCAATCTCCTTTTTTTCGCCCCCAGCCGTTGCCAGATCCAGCAGTCGCTGCTTTAGCGGCCGCAGCAGGTTGTGCTCTTGCCGCATGACTTCCGGCGGATTGGAAATACCCCGTTTTTCCAGCTCCAGGCAGACAACCCGTTCTTCCCGGAGGTGGTGACTCTCCGCGTCAAGCAGCAGCTCCGCGTAGCGGCGAATATCATCAAGAATCGCCCGGCTCTCTTCCAGAGTAGCCATTTGCAGAAGCTTGATTCTCAACGTATCAAGTTCCCGCAGGAAACCAAATATCTGTATATGTTCGCTGACCAGGGTATGGATGACATGACCCTCCGGCAATGACTGGAGTAGATCCCCTTCCCTACCACCGCTGCCCATTGGATTGGCAGCGCGCTGTTGGCCGGTCATGAATGCGCCTCCTGATAAATTGCCGGCGTATGGACCTTTATCTTCATAGTACAGCAGTAAATTCTCATGCAGGCTTATGAGAAACAGGACTTCTGTACCTTAATTAAATCATGCCAAATACGCAACCCTTTTTATCAATTCATGGTACAGCCGTTATCTGGCCTTTATCCTCAAGGAGATCTAAACCTATCGGAAACGGGACGGCAACCCAACACAGCCAGGGAGCACGACGAATTTCAACAGAAAGCGATTGCTCTCTCCCTATCACCCATAAATATCGAGAAGCGGGTCTTATTTTTGTAAATTGTATACCTATCGTTGATCTTAAGATCATGTCAACAGCTGGTTTGGGCGAACGGTGAACACTCACGTTGCTCATTATTTTTCGGAATGACAGTGGAAGGAAGAATAGCCGATGGAACCCAGGATGGTGACTATTGATGGGAACGAGGCTGCGGCGTATGTGGCCTACAAGACAAACGAAGTTTGTGCTATTTACCCGATAACCCCTTCCTCACCTATGGGGGAGTGGGCTGATGCCTGGTCCGCCGCCGAAAAGCCTAACATCTGGGGGACGGTACCGGTGGTGATGGAGATGCAGAGCGAGGGTGGTGCTTCCGGCGCGGTGCACGGCGCCTTGCAGACCGGTTCCCTGGCAACGACTTTCACCGCCTCCCAGGGACTGCTCCTCATGATCCCCAACATGTTCAAAATCGCCGGCGAGCTGACGCCTACCGTATTTCACGTGGCGGCCCGGACGGTAGCATCTCACGCCCTGTCCATTTTCGGCGACCACAGCGATGTAATGGCCACCCGGAGCGCCGGCTTCGCCCTCATAGCCAGCGGTTCCATCCAGGAAATAATGGATTTTGCCCTCATCGCCCAGGCGGCCAGCCTGGAAAGCCGCATCCCCTTCCTGCACTTCTTCGACGGCTTCCGCTCTTCCCATGAAGTCATGAAAATTGAGCAGCTCACCGATGATGTCATGCTGGCGATGATCGATGAGGAATGGATTCACGCTCATCGCGCCCGGGCCCTCACCCCGGAGGCGCCCGTCCTGCGGGGAACGGCCCAGAACCCCGATGTCTTCTTCCAGGTAAGGGAAACGGTCAATCCCTATTATCAGGCCGCGCCGGGGATTGTCCAGCAAGCAATGGACCGCTTCGCCGGGTTGACCGGCCGCCAATATCATCTCTTCGACTACGTGGGCGACCCGGACGCGGAGCGGGTCGTGATCCTGATGGGTTCCGGAGCTGAAGCTGCCCACGAAACGGCTGAATATCTCAATAATAAAGGCTCTAAAGTCGGTCTGCTTAAAGTAAGACTTTATCGTCCTTTTGATGGCGCCGCCCTGTTGAAAGCCCTGCCGTCAACCGTTCGCAAGGTGGCGGTGCTGGATCGCACCAAGGAGCCGGGCAGCCCTGGCGAACCACTCTACCTGGATGTGGTCGGCGCGTTCAGTGAGGCCGCCGCGAATGACGCCTTACCAATGTCGGAAATACCACAAATAACCGGGGGCCGGTATGGGCTGTCGTCGAAGGAATTCACCCCTGCTATGATTAAGGGCATCTTTGACGAGCTGGGCAAGGATCAACCCAAGAACCACTTCACCATTGGCATTCACGATGACGTCTCGGGCAGCAGTCTGGATTACGATCCCGCCTTCAACACCGAGAGAGATAGTGTCTTCCGGGGGATGTTCTTCGGGCTGGGCGCCGATGGCACCGTGAGCGCCAACAAGAACTCCGTCAAGATCATCGGTGAGGAAACCGATAGTTACGCCCAGGGCTTCTTTGTATACGACTCTCGGAAGGCTGGTACTCAAACCGTCTCTCATCTACGCTTCGGACCCGAACAACTCCGCTCCACCTATCTTATCGACAAGGCCAATTTTGTGGCCTGTCACCAGTATCAGTTTCTGGAGCAATATGATATCCTGAGTAAAACGGTGCCTGGAGCCACATTCTTACTGAACAGCCCCTATCCCCGCGAAGAAGTCTGGTCAAAACTGCCGGGGCGGGCTCAAAAGGCGATCATCGATAAGCAGCTCAAGTTCTACGTGATCGACGCCTATAAGGTGGCCCGTGAGACCGGTATGGGGAGTCGCATCAATACCATCATGCAGACCTGTTTCTTTGCCATCTCCGGTGTCCTGCCCAGGGACGAAGCCATTGCCCGGATTAAGGAATCCATCCAGAAGACCTATGGCGCTAAAGGGGAGGCGATAGTAGCGATGAATTTCAGGGCGGTTGACGAAACCCTGGCGCATCTGCACGAGGTGGAGGTTCCCGGTAAGGTCTCACAATCGATGGAGGCTTTGAAAGTGGTCCCCGATGGCGCGCCGGAGTTTGTCAAGACGGTCACGGCCCGGATGCTGGCCGGTGAGGGCGACGCCCTGCCGGTGAGCGCCTTTCCCGCTGACGGCACCTGGCCGACCGCCACGACCCAGTGGGAGAAGCGCAATATCTCCCTTGAAATCCCGGAGTGGGACGAGACCATCTGCATTCAGTGCAACAAGTGCGCCCTGGTCTGCCCTCATGGGGTCATCCGCATGAAAATCTACGACCAGGCCCTCCTGGATGGCGCGCCGGCCACCTTCAAGCATGACAAAGCCCGGGGAAAGGAATTCGGTGAGAATGAAGTCTATACACTCCAGATCGCGCCGGAGGACTGTACCGGCTGTACCCTCTGCGTGGAAGTGTGCCCGGTCAAGAACAAGTCGGAGGAGGGCAAAAAAGCCATCAACATGGTGAATGTCCTGCCTATCCGGGAGCAGGAAATAGCCAACTTCGATTTCTTCCTCTCGCTGCCCGACTTTGACCGCACCCGTGCCGATATCCATACGGTGAAGGGCTCCCAGCTTCTGCGTCCCCTGTTCGAGTTTTCCGGGGCCTGTGCCGGTTGTGGTGAGACCCCGTACGTCAAGCTGGTGAGCCAGCTTTTCGGCGACCGGGCCATTATCGCCAACGCCACGGGCTGTTCATCGATCTATGGCGGTAACCTGCCGACAACACCCTGGGCCACGGATGCCGATGGGCGCGGCCCTACCTGGTCCAATTCCCTCTTTGAGGACAACGCCGAATTCGGCCTCGGCTTTCGTCTGTCCATAGATAAACAGAATACTCAGGCAAAAGAGCTGCTTCAGCGTCTGGCAGGTGAGGTTGGGGAGAAGCTGGCCGAGGAAGTGATCAACGCCGACCAGTCGGAGGAGCTGGGTATCATCGAGCAGCGCGAGCGAGTGGCTGAATTGAAGGCTAAACTCCAGGGGATTGATACGCCTGAAGCCCAGCGCTTGCTGACCCTGGCCGATTTTCTCGTCAAGCGCAGCGTGTGGATCATGGGCGGGGATGGCTGGGCCTACGACATCGGCTACGGTGGCCTGGATCATGTAATAGCCTCAGGCAAGGACGTAAACATCCTGGTACTGGATACGGAGGTCTATTCCAACACGGGTGGCCAGATGAGCAAGGCTACTCCCATGGGTGCGGTGGCCAAGTTCGCCGCCGGGGGCAAGTCGACGCTGAAAAAGGACCTGGGCCTGATGGCCATGATCTACGGCCATGTCTACGTGGCGAGCGTGGCTATGGGATCCAGGGACGCCCAGACACTGCGAGCCTTCATCGAGGCGGAATCGTATCCCGGTCCCTCCCTGATTATCGCCTACAGCCACTGCATCGCCCACGGTATTGACATGGCCAAGGGGATGGAGCAGCAGACCCTGGCAGTAGATGCCGGCTACTGGCCGCTCTACCGCTACGATCCCCGGCGGGCGGACGAAGGGAAAAACCCCCTCGTCCTGGATTCCAAACCCCCGAAGATCCCCCTTGAGGAGTTCGCCTACCGCGAGACGCGCTTTAAGATGCTGACCAAGAGCAATCCGGAGCGGGCTAAGATGCTGCTGGAACAAGCCCAGGCCGGCATCCATCAACGGTGGCGTTTCTACGAGAACCTGGCCCGGCAGGAGAGCGGCAGTGAGGATAAGGATCGGTCTAACGGGCGTCCCGTAGCCGACGCGCCGGGTCAATCCACTGAAACGAAATAAGGGGCCTGACCTCACCCGGAGCGGTGCTGCCCGGGTCCCGGCCGGTGCTATTCAGCAATCTCCTCTTTTCATCTCGCCTATTCGGCAGGCATCGCAAGCGGTAGACGTTTGCCTTTTCTATTTGATCTAAGGCACCGACAATCACTTTCAGGTGAGGGCCAGTAGAAGTTCGGGGCGGGGGGAGAATAGCGTATTAAAATCGAAAGAGCCTGTTCCTCCAGGAAATCAGGACCGATCAGAAACCGTACTGGCAGCATATCCTCCTTGGGAAACACCTTATCCCGCCTCTGCGGCGGGGCTCTATACCAGCAATTAAACACAATTTCAACAGAAAGTGATTGCGCACCCGAATCATATATTTGAATATATTCGTTTATTTTTGTAAATTGAGAGGATTCTCCCTTATTGGTATTGGCCTTATTAATATTATAAGGTGATGAATGTTCGCGGGATATTGTAAGATTATATATTTCTGACTCTACTGAAAGGGGTCACCTTACGCTCCATATCCGACTGCTCAGTGTATCTGAGGAATTGCTAGAAAGGGGATGAACAGCGGATGAACAACATCAGGATCGCCATTGTTGGCGTTGGAAATTGTGCCAGCTCCCTCGTGCAGGGGATTTATTACTATAAAGAAAAGGATCAGAATGACTCTATTGGACTCATGCATTGGGAGATCGGAGGTTACCGCCCTGGGGACATTGAAGTAGTAGCTGCGTTTGACATTGACCGAAGAAAGGTTGGCAGGGATGTAGCTGAGGCGATTTTCGCAAAGCCCAACTGTACCACGGTGTTTTACAGTCATTTTGCAAATACCGGGGTGCTCGTGAGGATGGGGCACGTCCTGGACGGTTTTTCCGGGCACATGCGTGATTACGATGACAAGTATACTTTTCTCCCCGCTGATGAGCAAGAACCCAGTAAAGAGGAGACTGTCCGCGCTTTGAAGGAGACGGGTGCCGAAATCTTGTTGAATTACCTCCCGGTAGGTTCCGAGAAAGCCACCCGTTTCTATGCGGAGTGTGCGCTGGAAGCGGGGGTCGCTCTTGTCAATAATATCCCTGTGTTCATCGCCAGCGAGCCTGGCTGGGCCAAACGTTTTGAAGAGAAAAACCTTCCGGTCATTGGGGATGACATCAAAGCTCAGCTAGGCGCCACTATTACTCACCGGGTTCTAACCGATCTATTCAAGAAACGGGGTGTCAAGCTGGAACGTACCTACCAGCTGAATACCGGCGGCAATACTGATTTTCTGAACATGCTCAACCGTAGCAGGTTGATCTCCAAGAAAAAATCAAAAACGGAAGCCGTTCAATCGGTGGCCGGGAAGCGCCTGGAAGATGAGAACATCCACATCGGCCCCAGCGACTGGGTGGCCTGGCAGAAGGATAACAAGCTGTGCTTTATCCGCATGGAGGGTAAGTTATTTGGTGACGTTCCCATGAACCTGGAGCTGCGTCTGTCGGTGGAGGATTCCCCCAATTCTGCCGGTGTTGCCATTGATGCCCTGCGCTGCGCCAAACTCGCCCTGGACCGTGGCCTAGGCGGCCCCCTGTACGGACCGTCCGCCTATTTTATGAAGCATCCGCCGCAGCAATACCCCGATGATGAGGCCTACCAGATGATGGAAGCATTTATTCACGGAACCAGGGGAAAGACACTGGATGAAATGCCTGATCATCGCCGCCGGGAAGGGCAGCCGGCTATGGCGGAAAGGTAATACCAAGCCCCTTATCCCCCTGCTGGGGATACCCCTCATAGAGCGTGTGATCCGCTCCGCCGTCATGGCGGGAATCGATGACCTTTATGTTGTCAGCGGCTACAAGGGTGATCAGGTGCGTCATTTTCTGGACGGCCTCGCCCGCCGCTACAAAATAGCCATCACCCACATTGTCAACGACGACTGGGCGCAGGAAAACGGGCTGTCTGTGCTCAAGGCCAGGGAGTACCTGGATGAGCCTTTCCTCCTGTTAATGGCGGATCATCTATTCGATCCGGCTATTCTGCGCGACCTGATCGCACAACCTCCCGGCATGGGAGAAATCACCCTGGCAGTGGACTCCAACACCGCCAACCCGCTCGTTGATATGGGCGATGTCACCCGGGTGAAGTACGAAAATGGCAGGCTGCTCGAGATCGGCAAGGGTCTTCCAGTATTCAACGGCTTTGATACCGGCATCTTTCTATGCACCCCGGCGGTGTTCGGGGCGCTGGAGCGTAGCGCTGCTGAACGCGGCGATACCAGCTTGACCGGTGGCGTACGCTGCCTGGCTGCCGCGGGTAAGGTCAATGTCATGGACATTGGCGGCAGGTTCTGGATAGACGTTGATGACCCCCGGACACTGCGCCAGGCGGAACGCGCCCTACTGGCCCAGTTGCGGGACAAGTCTAACGACGGCCCGGTCTCCAGGTATCTCAACCGCCCATTGTCAATCAGGATCTCACGCTACCTGACCCGACTCCCACTAACGCCCAACCAGATATCGCTTATATCGTTTTTCGGTTCCCTCCTTGCTGCGGTGCTGTTCGCTGCTGGCGGTTATCCCGCCCTGGCAGCTGGCGGGGTTCTTGCGCAGCTTGCCTCAGTCATCGATGGCTGCGACGGCGAGGTGGCGCGGCTCAAGTTCCAGGCAAGCGACTACGGCAGCTGGTTCGATGCCGTGCTGGATCGTTATGCCGATGCCCTCCTGTTGTTCGGCCTGACCTGGCACGCCTTTGCAGGTGGCGCCGATAGGCTTGCCCTTTTCGTTGGTTTTCTGGCGATCATCGGCTCCTTCGTGCTGAGCTACACCGCCGATAAATATGACGGCCTCATGCGTACCCGCTTCACTACTGGCAGGAGCTTGCGCATCGGGCGTGATGTCCGGGTGTTCCTCGTTTTCCTGGGTGCCTTGCTCAACCAACCTTTCTGGGCCCTACTGGTCATTGCGGCCCTTATGAACGGGGAGACCGTACGTCGGTTGTGGGTCTGCCGCGATAATGAATAGCATCGACTGCACGAAGCATCGGATCAGGGCGATAATAGCCCGATCCCGGGTGCCTGAGGACCCGCGCCATGCCGAAAATACGCTTGAATGGCTGCTCAGGCTCAAGCCGGACGCCGATGAGGCGCTGCAGATCGCAGCCCTCGGGCATGACATCGACCGGGCCATTGAGGCGCGCAAGGTCCAGCGGGCCGACTTCGCGGACTATGACGCCTTCAAGGCCACCCATGCCCGCAACAGTGCCCTCATTCTCAAGGAGATCATGGAGGCATGCGGTGTGGCACCCGATATTGAAGAGCAGGTGTATCGACTGGTGTGCTGCCACGAGGTCGGCGGTGACCCGCGCGCCGATCTCCTCAAAGATGCTGATGGTATCTCTTACTTCGATGTCAACCTGCCCCTTTACTACGAGCGCAACGGGTGGGAAGAAACCAAGCGGCGCTGCGTTTGGGGTTACGGCCGACTATCGGCGAGAATGAGGACGGTGGCAGAAAACTTGTCTTATGAAAATCAGGAACTCAATGCCTTGCTGAAGGAGGCAATACGTGAGGC
>CAZULW010000022.1:0-38567 GCA_964621455.1 uncultured bacterium | reverse complement strand
AGTAGTCGCCGAAGGACCAGTTGCCCAGCATCTCGAAGAAGGTGTGGTGGTAGTTGTCCACCCCCACCTCCTCCAGGTCGTTGTGCTTGCCCGAGACCCGGATGCACTTCTGGCTGTTCACCACCCGCTGGTGCTCGGGCTGCTGCCCCAGGAAGATGGGCTTGAACTGGTTCATCCCGGCGTTGGTGAAGAGCAGGGTGGGGTCGTCGATAGGCACCACGGGGCTGCTGCGGACGAAGCGGTGCCCCTTCTCCTCGAAGAAGGAGATGAACTCACGGCGGATGTCCTTGCCGGTCTTCATGATACGACTCTACGTAAAACTTACGCCCTTCAGTGCCTGCTATGAACGGCCAAATTTAATACTGGATGTTGGATGTTGGATATTGAAGGCTTACCCTGAGCTTATCGAAGGGCTGGGGGCTTGAGACTTGAGGCTGGAGGCTTGAGACTCGAAACTCGGAACCAGAAACTTGTTATCCCACCAGGTCGGTGAACATGATGGCGGCGAGCTTGCGTAGCGATTCAGCCATGGGACACGTTTACTCTGGAAGGTTCAACCGCTGGTGGACCTCTTGGAAGCGGGGATCATCGAACAAGGGCTCGAAGACAGGATTCCACCGGATCCAAGGAGTATAACCATGTCGGGTCTGGTAAGCCTCCTCAATCCAGTGCATGGCTTCATCAATCTCCCCAAGGGTGGCATAGATTTCGGCCAGACCCCACGTATTCCAGTTGTTGCCTGCAGCTTTCAGTTCTTCTGCCACCTTTAAAGCCTCCTCCCTTTGTCCGGCAAGGGCATAGGTGTGTCCAAGACCCCATCCCCAGTCGGGGTGGACCGCCCCGGCTTTCTTGTGCGCCTCAATGGATTCGTCGTACCTCCCCATGGCCGAATAAACAAGCCCCAAAACGTAAAGCCCCACCGGGAAATTCGGATTGATCTCCAGAGCTCGTTGGGCTTCTTCCAGGGCCTCATCGTAGCGCCCGTAACTCCAATAGACCCACCCTAAAAATGCGGGCAAGATAGGGAGGAGAGGATCGGACTGTTTGGCCCTTTTCATTTCCACAATTGCCTCCTCTTCACGACCCATCAAGACCAAATACCACCCGTAGTGGATGCGGGTCTCGGCCAGATTGGGCTTGAGCTCCAGAGCGAGGTTAAAGGCCTGCTCAGCACCGGTCCAGTCCCAGTCCTGGTATAGTCTGATCTGGGCTAGAGAAGCGTAAACCTCGGCGATCTGGGCCATGGTTGGGTCCAGGGCCAAGGCTTTGTTGGCGGCTTCTTCGGCCCGGTCATAGGAATCCGGTGGCGGCGAAGGACCCTGGGCGATCATGCTGTAGCCAATAGCCAGACCAGCATACGGCAGAGGATCGTTCGGGTCTTTTTCAATGGCCTCGTTCAGGTACGCTAAGCCTTTTTCGAAGCCTTCCGGGGTGAATTTGTTCACGTAGTACATCCCCTTGAGGTACAGATCGTAAGTCTCGGGATTGACCGGACGGGCACCGGCCAGGCGGGTCTCTTCGTCGGGCGTCAAGGTGATCTTGACTTCATTAGCAATGGCCCGGGCCACATCGCTGTGCAGGGCCAGCACATCTTCCAGCTTGCGATCGAAGTTGTCCGCCCAGAGATGGCGGTCAGCGGCCGCTTCGATGAGCTGGACGTTGATGCGCACGTCATCACCGGCGCGCAACACGGAACCCTCTATCAGGGCGTGCGCCTGCAGCTCGCTGGCGATCTCCCGGAGCGGTTTGTCCGACCCTTTGTACCTTATGACTGACTGCCGGGAAATGACCGTCAGCGCCGCCAGCCTGGACAGCTCGGTGAGCAGGGCGTCGTGCATCCCGTCCACGAAGTAGTCCTGCTCCGGGTCATTCATCAGGTTGGCAAAGGGCAACACAGCCAGGCGGGTGATCTGTCCCGGTCTGATAGACGGCACTCGCTGGCTGGTCCACCACCAGCCCAATCCCGCCGCGACGAGGAGAACAATCGCCCCCGCCTGGCTCCAGCGGGCACGCGATGGCTTGCGGAGCGCCACGCGCGCCAGCCGCAAGAACCCGGCTTCCTTCTCCCACGGCAGCAAGATGCGATAGACCATCACCGGCTTCTTGATGCCCTTGAGCTCTTTTTCGCCCAGCAATTCCAGGGGTTGGTCGATCTTGTTCTCGATCTGATGAGCCACGTCCTCGGAGACGCAGATACCCCCCGGCGGGGCCAGCGGCTCGATCCGCGAGGCGATGTTCACCCCGTCACCCAATACGTCGCCCTCCTCGTAGACTACGTCCCCCAAGTGCAGGCCGATGCGCACCTGGATGCGCCGCTCCGGGGCCACCACGGAGGTATGAGCCGTCAGGGCCTTCTGGATATCGACGGCGCAGCGGGCCGCTTCCACCGCGCTGGCGAACTCCACCAGGAAGGCGTCGCCGATGGTCTTGATCTCGGTGCCGTGGTGCTGGGCGAAAAGGGGACGGAGCAGCCCCTGGTGTTCCTTGAGCAGCTCCAGGGCCAGCGCCTCGTTCTTCTGGGACAGGGCGCTGTAGCCCACCAGGTCGGTGAACATAATGGCGGCGAGTTTGCGCATGATGCACTCCTTAGGGATGATATTATGGAGTATCAATCAGGTGAAATATGCGAAGAAATGACGGGGATTACAAGGGTTTGGGCAAGGAGACCTTGATTCAGTCCAGCCCACGGTTTTCCCGGAGGGACTCCTCTGGAGTAACCGTGGGATCGGGGAGGCAGAATAGAATGTGAACCCCATCAGGGGTTTTTTCTGACCCGCTCCAGCACCTGCTGAATGGTCCCCCAATCGTACCCCCGCCTTTGCAGGAACCCGACCAGTCGTCGACGGCGGGTCTCGGCGGGGAGTCCCTCGGTAGTGCGCCAGCGTTTCATAGCCAGGGGCAGCAGGGCAGCGACAAGGTCGGTATCGGTGAAGGTCTCATCCACTACCTGGTCTGTCAGCTCAGGGGCAATGCCCTTTGCCCGCAGCTCCTGCCTCACCCGGGCCGGCCCCCAGCCGGAGGAGGTCCACTTCTCACTGGCGTACTGCCGGGCAAAGTCCTCGTCGCTCTGGTAGCCCTTAGCCTGGAGCTCGGCGATCACCTGTTCAACGAGCTCCGGCGAGAAGTGCTTCTGCCTCAGACGCTGCCGCAGTTCCCCGGCGCTGCGGGCCCGTACCGCCAGCAGGCGAAAGGCGGCCTCCCGGCCCTTCCGGATGTCCCCTTCATTCCGCATCAGGCCATTGACCGAACGGGTCAACAAGTTGTGGCAGTGGCGGAGGTGCTTTTATGCGGCCGGTTGCTCCTTTTCCGCCGCCGGTTCTTTGGCCGGCTCCGCCGCCGCGCCCAGACCGAGAAACTCCCGCACCTCCCCGGCGATCGTCTCCCTGATCTCCGCGTTCTCTTTCAGGAACTGTTTGGCGTTCTCCCGGCCCTGCCCGATACGCATGTCGCCGTGGGAATACCACGCCCCGCTCTTCTGGATGATGTCCGCCTGCAGACCGATATCCAGCAGATCTCCCTCGTAGGATATGCCGGTGCCGTACATGATATCGAACTCGGCATTCTTGAAGGGCGGGGCCACCTTGTTCTTCACCACCTTCACCCGGGTGCGGTTGCCGATGGCGGTGTCGCCCTCCTTTATGGAGGCAATGCGGCGGATGTCGAGCCGCAGGGTGGTGTAGAACTTCAGTGCCCGACCGCCGGGGGTGACCTCAGGGTTGCCGTACATAACACCTATCTTCTCACGCACCTGGTTGATAAATACCACGGACGTGTTGGATTTGGAGACCGTACCCGTGAGCTTGCGCAGCGCCTGGGACATCAGCCGGGCCTGCAGACCTACATGGCTGTCTCCCATCTCGCCGTCCAATTCCGCTTTGGGGACCAGGGCCGCCACCGAATCAATAACGACGACATCTATGGCCCGGCTGCGCACCAGGGCTTCGGTGATCTCCAGGGCCTGTTCGCCCGTGTCGGGCTGGGACACCAGCAGATTGGCTATATCCACCCCCAGGTCCTGAGCGTAGCCCGGATCCATCGCGTGTTCCGCATCGATAAAAGCGGCGTATCCTCCGGTCTTCTGGGCCTCGGCGATGATGTGCAGGCCCAGGGTCGTCTTGCCCGAAGCCTCCGGACCGAATATCTCCGTGACCCTCCCCCGGGGAATGCCGCCTACCCCGATGGCCACATCCAGTGCCAGGGAACCAGTGGGGATAACACTTACCTGTTCCAGGGCCTTGTCCCCCAGGCGCATGAGGGAACCCTTGCCGAACTGGCGATCGATATAGGTGATGGTGGACTCGATGGCTTGGGCTTTTTGCTGCTTCTCGGTCATGACCTCTCCTGACAAGTAAGCTTTAACGGGAACGTGGCCAGCGGGATGTACGTAATTCCTTTATTCCCCAACCGGCTCTCATATAAATGTAACGCCTGCAACGGACAATTAACAGGTTCATACTCGGCGTGCAGGAATTTAGCGACATCAGGCGTGATTTTCTGCGGATAACGTACACGCCCCAGGGTAATGTGGGGAATAAATTCCCGCTCCTCCCTGGGAAACCCCATGGGTCCCACCACCTGATGGATAGCCTGCTCAAGTGCCTGGAGCTGATGGAGGTCACCCGTAACGCCTAACCATAGAACGCGCGGGCGAGTAGGAGCGGGAAAAACACCCGTCCCCTCAACACACACGTGCAGCGATGGGAAATCCTCCAGTTTCTCCTGCATGGCCACCGCTATTTCTTCCGCGGCCTTCCTGGGTGTGGCGCCCAGGAACCTTACCGTCAGATGGATGTTGGCCCCTTTCACCCACCGCACGGCCTGTTTGGGATCATCCACCAGGGTTCGCAAACCCGTCGCCTGCCTGGGGACCTCCGGCGGTAGTTCAAAACCGAAAAAGGTGCGGAGGACTTCGTCAGGCATAGTGCCTGATCTCCAGGCGCAGCAGATTCAGGGCTGCCTGGGCGGTGGCCGCCTTATGGGGCAGCCGGTGAGGAACCAGCCGCGCTTCCTTTGCCACTGTCCGTTGCGGGCCCGCCACCGCCAGGTACACCAGCCCGACCGGCTTCTCGGGCGTCCCGCCGGTGGGCCCCGATATGCCGGTGGTGGCTACACCCCAGTGGGCGCCGAAAACCGACCTTACACCCTCAGCCATCTCGCGAGCGGTGGCTTCACCCACGGCGCCGTGCGCTTTCAGCGTCTCTGGTCGTACGCCCAACTGTCCTGTCTTAGCGGCGTTGCTGTAAGCCACAACCGCGCCGAGCATATACGCCGAACTCCCCGGGATATCCGTGATCCTGGAGGCGGCCAGTCCGCCGGAGCAGGATTCGGCCAGGGCCAGGGTCTCCTGCCGCTCGACCAGCAGCCGGCCCACAACCCTCTCCAGGGTGGCATCGTCACGGCCATAGACCACATCGCCCAGCAAGGCCTCCAGCTCATCAGCGGCCGATTCAACCCTCTCGCGGCCACCGTCACCGACAGCGACGGCCACCAGGCGGATATCCACTCCCGTATATGCCGGCAGGTAGGCCACCTGCACATCCTTGAGCCTCGATACCAGTGGTTCCAACCTGGTAACCAGGGCGCTCTCAATAATCCCGGTGGTGCGAATGGTCACCCATGATACCGCCTCGCCACCGCCCAGCGTGGGCAGCAGATGGTCGCTCATGATGGCTTTCATCTCCGTGGGCACGCCCGGTAGTACATAAAAGGTGGTGGTATCGGATTGAAACTTCAGTCCCAGGGCTGTGCCCACCGGGTTCGGTATGGCCTCCGCCCTGGTTGGGATCTCAGCCTGGGAACGGTTGCTGGCCGGGATGTCATATCCCCTCTTTCGGAAGCGTTCGACGAGAACCTCCCAGTAATCCTCGTCAAGCTGCAACTCACTGTTAAAATAACGGCAGAAGGCTGTCTTGGTGACGTCGTCGTGGGTGGGCCCCAGCCCTCCTGTTGTGATCACCAGCTCCAGCTGGCTGTCCCATCGGGCCAGTACCTCCTCGATAGCATCCAGGTCATCGCCTACGGAGACCTTAGTAACAACGGTGATGCCCCGTTTGAGCAGTTCCTGGGCCAGCCACACGGAGTTGGTGTCCACGCTGAACCCATTGACGATCTCGTCGCCTATGGTAAGAATGCCTGCCTTCATACCAGCATCCGAACAGCACTCATCAATACAAGGGTGAAAGTGCCAGCTGCCAGGTCATCCAGCATCACTCCCCAACCACCGGGCAGTCGCTGAAGCCGGTTGATGGGGCCGGGCTTGAGCACATCCATCAGCCGAAAAACGAGAAACGCCGACAGATAGTACCACCACACCTGCCGGGCCCCCAGCAGGGCGCACCACATGCCCGCTACCTCGTCAATGACTACCATGGATGGATCGTGCTGCCCGCTGCGATGTTCGATAACACCCGCCGCCCAGGTGCCTGCCGCCGACGCGAGGACTACCAGAACCAGCTGGACAGCCAAATGGGCAGGAACTGCAAACCACCATACCAGGGCCGCGGCAAGGCTGCCCCAGCTGCCTGGAGCCGGTTTCAGGTAACCGGTGAACCCGAAGGTTCCGATGATGGTAGCCAGAGTGTTAATGGCGCCGGCTGATCACTTGGGATTGGACTTTGCCAGGGCGCGGATGGCGTAGCGGTTCACCATGAAATAGTCCAGGCCCGTATACAGGGTGAATAAAACGGTGATAAGCATAAACACCAGGATGATATACATACTGTCAATCAGGTCGGTGATCCAGAAGACCTGATATGATTTCAGGCTTAAATAGCTCAAAATGACAATCACGCTGGTTACCTGGACAGCCGTCTTTCCCTTGGCAATGTTGCTGGTGGCCATGGGCATATTCCGTTTTTCAAGCAGAAACCGTATAGCAGTGATCAGCACGTCTCTCAGGATAATGAGGATCACCATCCAGGCATAAATCAAACCCATCGTAACAAAACTGATAAACGCTGAGAGGATCAGAATTTTGTCGGCCATGGGATCCAGCATTTTGCCCATGCTCGATTCCACCTTCAGCCGGCGCGCCAGGTAGCCATCGATAATATCCGTGATCCCGGCGGCGATAAAGATCGCCAGAGCCCAGGGATAGCCGTTCTCGCCGCCCCAGAAAAGGATATAGATGAACAGGGGGGTCAGGAGAATGCGAAAGAGGGTCAGTATATTCGGCAGGTGGTGGTTCAAAGCTCCACCCGCGAAGAATAGGCGCTGGCCAGGGTAGCCTCATCGGTGAACTCCAGGTGGGAACCCATAGGCACGCCCCGGGCCAGCTTGGTCACTTTTACCGGGAAGCGGGCCGCCTGCTGGCCGATGTAGAGGGCGGTGGTGTCCCCTTCGATGCTGGGATGGGTGGCAATGATCAGTTCACGCACCTCTGGCAGCCGCTCGATCAGGTCGTCGATGTGCAGATCATCAGGGGTTACGCCGTCCAGAGGAGAAATCAGACCCCCCAGGACATGATAGAGCCCCCGGTATTCCCCCATCCGTTCGAAGATGAGCACGTCCAGTACCCGTTCTACCACGCACACAGTGGTGGCATCCCGCTTAGGATCACGGCAGATTTCGCACAGCTCCCGTTCGGCGATGAAGTGGCATCGAGGACAATCGTGGACCCGCTCCTTCAGGGCCAGGATTGCACCGGCCAGCTCATCAAGTGTCTGCGGGGGGCTGTCCAGGAGGTAAAATCCCAGGCGTTGGGCCGTTTTCTTGCCGATGCCGGGAAACTTGGCCAGCTCCTGGATGACATTCTCCAGGGAATGTGGTAGTCCGTTCAACTATAAGCCCGGTAAGTTGAGGCCACCTAGCACCCCACCAGTCACGGCGTTGACCTTCTGCTGGGACTCCTCCTTGGATTTTTCCATGGCCTGGCGGACGGCAGCCACCACCAGGTCCTCGACCATCTCTACGTCCTCGGCTATCAGCTGAGGATCAATCTTGACGCTGATAAGCTCCTGCTGGCCGTTGACCACGACGGTAACCATGCCGCCGCCAGCCTGGCCTTCAATCCTGAGGGCGGCCAATTCACCCTGCAATTCTTCAATCCTCTCTTGAACCTGTTTGGCCTGCTGCAGTAGACTAGCCATCAAATTGCCTTTGGGAAATATGGGCATTGTCAGAATTCCTCTCCTTTGAAAGTATCGGTTAACTCATCCAGCAAAGCGCTTCTTTTGGACGGCTCACTTGTTGAATGCGGCTTATGGGGCTGGGTTTCGGGAATTGTCGGTAATATCCTCAGCTTCCATCCCATCAGGTTCTTAATTGCGTTCTCCACCAGGTTCCGCTTGTCCATGAGGATTTTGAGGTGAATCGACTGGCTGGCCGGCAGGTGGACCGTGAGGTTGATGCCGTCCAGGGCGGCCACTTCGGAACCGCTGAGGGTGGCTGCCGCCCCCTGGCTCTGATTCCCCACCTCGCTGATAATATCTTCCCATCGCTGTCGCAGCTGCTCTACAGCATCGGATGGAATCGGCTGCTGTGCCCCGCCTGTCGCAGCGGCGTCGCTGCCTTCGGGCGAACCGCCCTTGTCCTGTTCTTCCGGTCTACTCCGGGTGAAGGACCGACTAACCGGCGAGGAGGGACCGGCCGCCACCCGGGAGGGACGCTCAGCCTGCACCGCCGCCGGACCGGAATCCAGAGGGGGGTTATTCCCCGCTACCCTCGCCAGCCCTTGCAGCACCTCCTGGATAGACACTACCCGGTCCAGCTCGGCCATCTTGAGCAGCTGCTGCTCCATGAGAAGCCGGGGCTGTTGAGCGTAGCGCAGCTGGGCTTCCGTTGCCAGCCCTATGTCTAAAAGACTGATGAGGTCCGCCGTTAACAACCCCTCCGGAATATCCACCAGCGCCCCCTTGGAAGTCAGGCTGAGATCGCCGGTTTCCAGGGTAAGAATGCCATCCCGCAGGAATTGGTTGAAGCCCTGGCACACTTCCTTAATCTCATACCCCCCATCGAAAATGGCTTCTACCTTGGCGAGCACTTCCTTGCGATCGTGCCTGCTGATACTGTCCAGGATCTGGGCATAAAAGGTATCCTCAACCAGACCCAGCACCGACACAACCGAGGACTCATCGACTTTATCAGAATGGTAAGCGATGATCTGATCCAGCAGGCTCAGGCCGTCCCGAATGCTTCCATCGGCTTTGCGGGCCAGAATAGTGAGTGCCCTTTCATCGTAGGATACCTGCTCTTCATCCAGGATTTTGGCCAGCAGTGCGGCTATATCAGGCGTTGGAATGCGTCTGAAATCAAAGCGTTGCGCCCGGCTGAGGATGGTTTGGGGGACTTTATGGGGATCCGTAGTAGCAAGGATAAACTTGATATGGCTGGGAGGTTCCTCCAGGGTCTTCAACAGGGCGTTGAAGGCCGGGAGGGTAAGCATGTGGACTTCGTCGATAATATAGATGCGGTATTTCCCGGAGATGGGTGGATATTTGACCGCCTCCCGCAGCTCACGGATCTCATCAATCCCCCGGTTGGAAGCCCCATCGATCTCCAGCACATCCAGGTTATTTCCCTGGACGATTTCCCGGCAGCTCTGGCATTCGTTGCAGGGGTTCACCCCATCGGAATGAGGACAGTTGAGGGCCTTGGCGAGGATCCGGGCCGTACTGGTTTTCCCCACGCCACGCGGACCGGTCATTATATAGGCATGGGCCACCCTGCCGCGCTCCAGGGCGTTCTGCAGAGTCCGGACCACGTGCGACTGGCCAATCAGCTCCTCGAATACCTGGGGACGCCATTTGCGGGACAGGACCTGGTAGCTCATGGGATAGCGCGGCGCTGGAATAATCGGTCGGCCAGCCGGTTGATAAGCAAAGTGGTGGTCACAGGGCCTTTAAACCGATTTGCGGGCTTACTGGCAAGGTACGTCCCGCCCGGTATGAAGTGGATTTATCCGCTGCGTGACCGTGGAGTTGAAGGGATTCGAACCCTCGACCTCAGCGTTGCGAACGCTGCGCTCTCCCAGCTGAGCTACAACCCCGGTTCGATAATGAAGCCGCCGGAATTTAGAAGGGGGCATAAGGCATTGCAAGATGGTTTGGCCTCCGCCGGAAATATCAAACCTGGCTGAAACCATTTGCTCCTATTCCCCTTCATCTGCGTTGGCTTGAGATGCCTTCTTTTGCTCCGTGTGTTCCAGCCGTTTCTCAAACTCGCTCATATTCTCTTCGTTCTCTAATTCTTCCGCCGGCTGCAACTCATTGCCCTCATCCTCGGTAAGCAGGGACTTCATGCGCTCATGATCTTCCCGTGACCGGCTGACCATCTCGTCGAAAAGGGTGCTTACCTCCTCGGTGAACTCCTTGACAGTAGTCTCCAGGCGTTTCATTACTTCATCGAAAGCCAGCACCCCATACTTATCCAGAATAGGGGAGGTCAGTTCCTCCAGCTTTTTACGTATAACTTCCTGGTTGTTCGGTGGTTGCAGCGTTTCTTTGGCCTGTATGGCGGCTTTATTTGTTTGTCCCTTAGCCTGGGAACCCTTGGACTTGGTTCTGGCCACGTTGCGTCCGCTGGTGCGGTTAGCCATCTGGACCCTCCGAATTTTCCCGGATCTTTTTAGCGCTCAGTGTGCCATATACGGCAACGGCACTTCCTAAACCAATGAATGGAACCGCCAGATAAGCCCATATGTGACTGCCGGTGCGGGTATGCAGGTAGATACCCAATACCAGGCCAACGGAGAAGCCCAGTATTGTCATACCGAACATGATAGCTGAAAAGGCCCGAAACTTCATTTTCAGTTAAACGTGATAAAGGCGTAAATACCGATTTTGTCTCTGGTCTCCCGGGGAATTTTTACCACCTGCACCGGTGCCCGATAGACCCGGAACCAGTGCACCACGAAAGGCGAGCCGCACAATCCGAGCCAGCCGCCCGTGAAACGATGGCGCCACCGGGCATCGAAATCGTCAATGTTGAACAGGCGATTCCATCCATCGGCCACCAGCATCCCCAGCAGGGCTGTGGCAGCAAAGATTCGCGCATCCTTCACCAGGTCAGGCACCGGCCCCTCGCGGTACCAGATACGTGCCAGACCTTCGAGGGGCACCTGGTTTACGCGCCTGCGCCTACCTTTCAGGTAGAAGTGATGCCCCTCAAACTCCTGGTAGACACCACGACTCAGCCTTCCTGATTCATGGAATAGCGTCATCTTCAACCCGAGAGGGATTTCTCCGATGCTGGCCACGGTCTCGTCGAACGCCCGTTGCCCGCTCAACTCGGCCCAGACCCGGGGGTCCATGGGCCCCGTAAGATCGACAGCCAGTCCCAGGTCGTAGAACTCCCGCGGAGTATACGAGCGGGTAATCCACCCTTTTTCGGTTCTGATCCTCGCCTGGAAGCCATTCGCTGTCTCGCGAAACTGAGCGGAGCGGAACTCCTTCAGGTTGCCAAAGATCCGGTAATATTCCTCCTCGGGGATATCTACAGTAGCACCCACGAGCTGGCTCAGCACCCGTATTTCCCCCGCTCCACGCGGCTGGCCTGTCAATGAGCCAGCCAGCAGGAGAGCACTAGCGGACATCAATAAGTTTAAGGATTTCTTCATCCTCCGGAAAGCGTCCTAAGGATTTCTTGGAGAAAAGCAGCTGACCATCAATGGTAAATTCGTAAACGCCACCTCCGCTGGGAATCAGCGTGAACTCCTTCACGCGATCCGCATACCGCTCCAGTATTTTCTGCGCCAAACTGGCGGCCCTGGGAAAATAGTTTCATTGTACGCAGTATTCCAGACCGATCTTCATAGCCTCTCCATCCTTATTTTAATTTGTACCACATCAGTGCGTGTTCTGCCGCTTAAATAAATCCAATACCGACCAAACCTGCTAGAAGTTGAAGGCGGTTTCAATGGTCAGGAGACGGACCTTCTCTTCCCTGCCCTCAATAATCCCATTGCCGTCAAGATCACGGTAGGACTCCTGGAAGTTGTAGACCAAGCTGACCCCAGGTCCTAGTTGATAGCCCAAGCGGTAGCCCCACATGGTATTGGAGCTGGGGTTCGCAAAATCGAAGGGTGTGGGATCGTTGGTCCGGATGTAGAAAGCCCTGGCCTCCGAAATCTTCGGGATCATATCCGTGTTGACCAACAGGTTGGCGATAAAGCTGTTGCTCTCCTCATCCGAAGTATCGGCCGGTATGAGATGCTGATACCCGGCGGTAAAGGTAGCCAGGTTGAACAGGTTGGCCGAGGCGCTGCCGAAGTACCCGGAGAGGGCGCTGGGATTCTTTATCATGACCTGGTCTTTAGTAACCACAGAGTCCGGTGCTTCGGCTGCAGTCGAGGAGATAAACTGCGCCCGCTCATAGTCATAGGTGGTGTTAAAGAATCCCGGCTGGAAGAAGGGCGAATTGCTGCGATACTCGATGCTCAGATTAAGGAACTTCATTATCTGCGCCCGTAAACCGGGCCCTACCAAGCCAACTCCCAGAGCGGCGCTGTCAGCCATTGACTCGGAATACAGCATGCCGCCGTAGTTCAGCATGCCGGCCTCGGCATAGGCCACCAGGCTAAGCGACTTCGAACTAAAGATGGGGTAGCTGAGATCGGCGCTGATCCCGAAGATGGAACGGGAGGCGGTCTCCTTGTTGAAGGGTTCGGGGTCTCTCAGGATATTGTCATCCAGGTAGAGGGTATCGGTCCCGGAATAACCCGGGAAGCGTGGATCGTCGGGATAAATGACATCAGTGATCCCATCTCCATCGAGATCCAATTCGTCTTCACGATCATCGGGACGACCATCATTATCTGAGTCCACCCACCACATGGCGCTGTCAGGAAATGCGTCCAGAAGGTCAGGCACGCCATCGTCATCCTTGTCCTTCAGGCCGCCGTACTGGTTCAGGTCTCCCACGATGTTGACTCCCAGCGTGAGGGGGAAGTTCTTGGAGACCCGGTAGGTGCCCCGCAGGCCCACCAGACCCCCGCGGTCGCCGAATTCCTTCAGGTCCGCGGTGAAGCCCTTCAGGCTGATATTCTCTCTAACACGACCGCCGAGCTCAAAGCCCACCCGGCGCACCTGGGGAAACTCGGTCATGTTGGAGTAGCTGTTCATGAGGACCCCGAAGCCGTACTGCACCTGGGGCATGGCGCCGATCTTGAAGAAGAAGGGATCCTCGTCGGTGCCGTAGCGCAGGTAGAGGATTTTGTCGAGATAATCTGACGGCTCGTCCCACTCGTCCTTGCGGAAGTTCCCCTGGGCATCCATGTAGCCCACAATGTCGAGGCCGATGCCTATTTTCCCAAAGGAAAACTCCGGACGAATGGCCAGCTGGTAGTAGACCGTGCCATCAAGGGTTACTGACCCCAGCCCCAGTCCCAGACCCGGGCCGGCCTTTTTGGGCGCAGCAGCCTCTTCTTCGGCAGCCTCGGCTGCCGAAGCAGCTTCTGGTTCTTCAACGGGCGGCTCTTCACCAATAAAGAGATCCTCAAGCGGGGCGGCGGGTTCGACCGCCTCGGCTTCGGCTTCACCCTCTTCCTCCGGGGCTTCCTCATCAACTCCCTCTTCCGGCTCCTCCGGTTCAGGTTCGGGCCGCGGCTCCTCCACCTCATCGGGATCGGTGGGCAGCTCGTCAGGACTGACGGGGATGGGGGGCGTCACCACACCTGCCGCGGTGGAGATGATCATGGTGCCGGCGGTCAGGTCCTGGGCAATCCCGCTGATCTTGTTGAGAATTTCCACCAGGCCTTCCATGCCGTAGGCCCGGTCAACGCCCGCGGTAAGGTCGTGGATCAGCCAGAAGTCCGTCGCTTTCACCGACGCCACGGATACCGGCGTTTCCACACGGAAGGACTTGATGGGCTGAGGCAGGGTGGAACGTATGGTGCCGTATTGCAGGTCGAGGGTGCGGGTGTTCTGGCTCTCGACGAATTGGAACTGGCTGCTGGCCTTGATCTTGAGCAGGGTCTTATCATCTAGGAATATCAACGAAGTAAAGCCATCTTCGCCTGCACGGATGGCATCACCATTGAAGAGATTCATGGCCGGCAGCAAGGCGGTGGCAAAGTCGGCCTCCGCCTGACGCTTCAGCAGCACCTCACCCCGGGATTTGAGCACCCGGGCGATGGGGTCCTCCTGCGCCCACAGAGGCAAAGCTACCATGAAGAAGGCAATGAGAACGAAGAATCTTAATAGTAGAGAATGGGAAAACGATAAGTGTGAATTAGCATGTCTCATGGTGCGCCTCTGATATATTTTCATGAACTGTTAGGAATCCGACCTCTAAATATAGCCTTTCCCGGCCCAACTTGGAACGGTCAATTCAGTCAACGTGCGCTGGATCACAGTACTGTGTCCATACCAGCTCGAGTGTCGCCTTCGTGCCCTCACTCACCAGGTAAGGACAGCCCCCTGCCAGATCCCGCAACGGCTATCGACTGTATTTCCGCTACCTTTTGCCACGTCTTCTGACATCCATTGCGGGCTACCGATCTTCTCTTTCCCATACTTTACCTGAAAATGATTACTATCCCTTCTCTAATTCAGCCGATGACAGCGGATCTAAAAATAGCGTGACATCAGGATGTTTTCGCAAAATGGATGCCGGGCAAGCCGTACTGATTGGCTCATACAATGTATTGTAAACAGCAACTGCTTTTCTCTTATCGGGCACAACGCAACTGATAGTTTTACAATTCACGATGGCAGGTATTGTCAAGGATAATGCTTCACGGGGCACATCTTCAAGTGTAGGAAACCATCCTTCGCCCAACTGTTGGCGCCGACAGGTATCGTCAAGTTCAACCACCTTTACCAGCCGGGGATCATTGAAATCAGCGACAGCTGGATCGTTGAAGGCAATATGACCGTTTTCACCGATACCGATGCATGCTACATCGATAGGGTACGTTTTCAAGAGATTTTCGTATCGAACGATTTCATCTTCGATTTCTTCAGCGTCTCCTACCAGATAATTTACCTCCGCCGGCTTGACCTCATCCAATATTCTTTCCCGCAGGTATTTCCGAAAGCTGGCAGGATGTTGGTCGGACATATCTTTATATTCATCAAGGTGAAAAACGCTTATTTTCGACCAATCAACCGAACTTTCGTCCTTGAGGGCCTCAAGAAATGCAAATTGAGATGCTCCCGTAGCCAGGATCAAATTGGCTCGGCCCCTTTTTTCTATGGCTTCCTGTAATTTTCCTGCTGTGTAGTTAGCTGCCGCCTGACTCAGAGCGACATCCGATTCATAGATTTCCACAGCCATTAGATCAACTTTGAATGACTTTATTGGTTTAACGTTGTACATAATTGCTTCTTTCCTGCTGACTTTCTAAACCGAAAAATAAATGACCGCCGGGATATGACCAGCCGTTTTTAACCCAGGGCCTGTATCAGTTCTGATCCGCGGTATACACCTCCTTACCGGCAATGATTGTCTTTTTTATGGATAAAACACCATCCTTCAGGCTGAAGAGTATCAAGTCGGCTCTTTTCCCGGGCTTGATTTCTCCCCTGTCGCTGAGACTATACAGCCTTGCAGGATTTCTGCTGGCCATGTGGATGGCGTCAGCCAAAGAACAACCGGTGAATCGCATGATATTGCCCACACCTGTGCTGATCGGCAATGAAGCCCCCGCCAGGACATTTTGGGCCGGAAATTTGATCATCCCTTCGGGTGTAAGCACAACATCTCTGCCGTCATAACTATATTCGCCGGGAGGCATACCTGCCAGTTTGGCCATGTCGGAAGTAAGAACGGTCCTCTCAGGCCCCTTTACCTTGTAAAACACCTGAACCTCTTCAGGGCGGAGGTGGAATCCATCAACGATAATACTGGCCATCAAGCGGTCCTCAGCCAACTGGGGCCAAAGGGGATTGTCATGTCTATGAATCAGATTTGCACATCCATTTCCAAGATGGGTGGAAATGGCCGCCCCCGCGTCGCAGGCCTGCTTTAAGATTTCAGCCGGGGCATTGTGATGGCCGAGACCTACAATGATTCCCCGATCTACGCAATGATGGATAAAGTCAATTGCTCCTTCAATCTCCGGTGCGAGGGTGACCTGCAATATTTTATGCTCAGCAGCCTCATTTACTGCTAGAAATTCTTGCCAATCGGGAGGTCGGACCCACGATTTATTATGCGCTCCACGGTAGCCATCCTCCGGGGAAATGTAGGGTCCTTCAAGGTGGAAGCCGGGAACCGAAAGTTCAATATCAGGTTCATGAATCGCCTGGGCCAATACGGCGAAATTTTCCATTAATCTTTCGTGACTGCTTGTGATTACTGTTGGCAGGTATGTCGTAACCCCGACTTTCCAGAGAGCGTGTGTCGCTTTGCGAACGCCTTCGACCGTAAGTCCCGGCGAACTGAAACCGACCGAAATATAGCCATTAACCTGATTGTCGATAAAACCCGGGGCGATATAAACATCTGAAAGCCGTGGATCATCCAGCTTATTCTTATGTGTTACTCTGCTAATATGACCATCGACGATCTTAATGGAAACAGGCTTTCCATCCAGGTAAAATAGGCCTTCTACTTTCGTAGCTGTCCGGTCGGCATCACACGCAAAGATACCGAGACTGATAACAGACAGCATAAGAAAATAGCCTGAAGTTGGTAGTATGTTCATCGTGTTTCCTCCTATTATTAAATCATCCTGGTTCCGTTGACTATATTAATTCGGCAACTGCAAAATAAGCCATCATAATTCCAAATAATAATGTAGCAATCAATCCAATGTTCATACCTGCATTGGCAACGTGTGATTTCATCACTTTTTGTCGATTAATAAGAAATATAATGGGCAGTACAACCGCGGGGAGAATAAGCGCCTGAAAAGCCTGGGAGAATATCATTACTGCTGGCGGGCGCTGTTCAAGATATACCATCACAAAAGAGAACATGATCCCGATAAACCCGAGTATTCGAAAGAGTGGCGATTTCACATCTCTGGGCCTCCCTGTATAATCGCATATCAACCAGGGGGCAATTAAAATAATGGGAAACACTGTAGAAATACCAGCTGCACTGATTCCGATAATAAGTATGAATGCAGCGATCCGGCCGCCGATGGGTTCGAAAAGATGGATCAAATCTACGGTGTTGTCGAGTTTAAGTCCCATCACGTGCAGGGTTCCCGCGGAGACGGCCATTATAACCGCACTGAGAAAGAGCATCATACCTGCGGAAACAAATGCATCCACTTTTTCTACTTTCAGGTTCTTGACGGTCCAGCCTTTTTCTGCTACAACCGTACTCCGAATGATAAATACGGCGGCTGAAACAGTGGTACCGGTCATAGCCGCGATCAATCTCAATGCACCAGGTTCCGTTGGGATCCGAGGGACCAGCCCGCTGACAATAGCGGAAATGTCAGGCTTGACCATAAAGAAAACGATTATAAAGCAAATTACCATAAAGAATACAAAGATAATGAGGAATTTTTCAAATAATTTGTAATGACCTTTCCAGAGTAATATATATAGTCCAATAACCAGTACAATTGTTAACCAGAGGGTACTGAAACCCGTCCCACCAAATATAAGTCTGGAGCCTTCCTGTAATAACTCCGTAACAATACCCATAATCCCCATTAATGCTAATAATTCACCAATAATGAGAGCAGTCATAACATAAATGGCAAGAATCCTGCCAATATGAAAAGTCTTGAAATATCTTTTAAAATTGGCCAAAGCTGTGTTACCTGTCACAATGGTTACTTTGCCATACGCCACCATGAGAACATATGTAAAGATACAGGAAAGCGCGAGCGTCCAGAATAATGACATCCCATATTCGGCTCCAGATTTAGCCATAGTTACAACACTTCCTGTGCCAATATTATAGCCTATAAGAAAAATTCCCGGGCCGACAACGCTAAGAGCAATAAAGACCTTTTTAAGAATTTTAGTATTCATATTGTTTTAACTCATTGTGTGTTGTATTTGAATTATATCTGCAGCATTTTTCTGCCCGTAGGTCAGCGATACCGCCGAATACTAACACTGCGAGCAATGACATAGGTGATTCACGATTTCCGTTTGACCTGGTTGAGATTAACAATTGAAACGGTCATGATTATCCTTTTCTTTCCTTTTAGTTCCCGGGATAATTGGCACGTTTTTACCACGCAGCGGGTGTGTGAATCTGTTTAAGCGGTGTAATTATAGCACATTCCTATTTTTTTACGGAGAGGGACCCGCCTGCGGCGGGACTGATCCCCGACGCAAAAGGTCGGGGGCTAACCCTCGATCAACACATTGATGACCTGGCCATCTTTCCGGTACTTTCGCGGAGAGGGAGGGATTCGAACCCTCGACCCGGGATCACCGAGCACTCGCGTTCCAGGCGAGCTCCTTAAGCCACTCGGACACCTCTCCTTATCTTGTGAAATTTAGCCGCTTCCCTAAGATTAAGTCAATCACCAGCGGGAGGAAAGATAGATTGGCAGGGCGCGCCGGGGCCGCTAATGAGGACTGATCTGCCTTATGACGCCGGATGTGACCGCCAGGGGATCGGGAGAAGGGAATGCCTGCCATACGGAATGGTTACGCCACCGTTGGCGGATGTCCTGCAGGCGCTGGTGTGCATGCACCTGATCATCATGCTGCTCAATATGAAGCAGCTCCGGATGGACCAGACGCCGCCACCCAGCGACCTGTCTGAGCTCCTCCAGGCGTCCACAAAGGTCTTGAGTTACTCCCATACAGTGGATGCCCGTTCTCAAGCACCTGAAAATGTAAACAGTATACTTCATAGTTCAATTAATAATGGGCAACACCAGCCCTGCGGAGGAGGACCCGCCTTCGGCGGGTTCCAGGGATTTCCCGCCTTGGGTGGGACTAATCCCCGACGCAAAAGGTCGGGGGCGAATCCCTCCATCAACGCTTCGATGACTTGGCTCCCCTTCCACAATTTATGCGGAGGAGGAGGGATTCGAACCCCCGGACCGGGGTTACCGATCAACGGTTTTCAAGACCGCCGCTTTCGACCGCTCAGCCACTCCTCCACGCTGCCGGGCAGCGCTGGATATTAACGTAGACAGGCTCTGCGTTCAACTTTCATTTAAGCTTCCTCCTAAAAACTGGAAATGAAAGATTCCCAGACACCAGAAAAAGCATATTGGATCGAGGAAGCTCCTACTTATATACGACCAAGAAGGGAATCGGCAGGAAAATCAGTGTCGTAGACCAGCCCTGCGCCGGGACTTTTAAGGGATTCCCCGCCTACTGTCCCGCAGTGTGCGGGGCGAAGACTCGCCGTAGACGGCCTCGCCCGTTGGCTACGGCCAGAGGGCTACATCGAGGCCCCCCGGACCGGTGTTACCGATCAACGGTTTTTCCCATAGGGATCCCTCTGGACAAGACCGCCGCTTTTCCCGAAGGGATCCCCTTGGGACGACCGCTCAGCCACTCCTCCTGGCTGTCAGGACCCTGCAACGATACCAAGGCCTCTCTCACCCACTAGCTGTTCGGTGTCGAAAGATGATCCTGATATCATTCACGTTCGTACCGGTAGGCCCTGTTTTGATAAGATCCCCCAGCTCTGTAAAAAATGTATACGCGTCGTTATTGTTCAGGGCGGCCTCCGGGTTCAGTCCAAGGCGAGCTGCTCGCTCCAGTGTATCCGGTGTCAGTATTGCGCCTGCGGCGTCCCCGGTACCGTCGATACCGTCAGTATCGGCGGCCAGGGCATAAGTGTCCGGTTCGCCTCGGAGCCCCATGGTCAGGGCCAGCAGGAATTCCAGATTAGGCCCGCCCCGGCCATGACCGCGCACGGTAACCGTGGTCTCCCCACCGGAAAGCAGCGCCTGACCGGGCAGCAGCCCTTGAGCCTGCTTAACGTGTTCCAGCGCCACCAGCCGCGACTCCCCTTCAATACGGTCACTGGTAACGTGGGTATCGAATCCGTGTGCTGTGAGCGCTTCCGCAGCTGCTTCAAGCGCCTGGGCGCCCGTCACGATCAGCCGATTGTCAACCCGCTGAAAAACGGGCGAACCAGGTTTCGGCGACTCACCAAGGCGGCCCTTCACCCCTTTTTCAATGTGAGCCCGCACAGACGGAACATCTATCCGATAGCGGTCGAGTACCGCCAATGCTTCAGCATAGGTAGTGGGGTCGGGCACGGTCGGTCCCGAGGCGATGACCGAAAGGTCGTCACCAACCACATCGGAGACGATCAGGCTCACCACTCGGGCCGGCTGGGCTGCCGCCGCCAGACGGCCTCCCTTCACACCGGAAACGTGTTTCCGCACCGTATTCAATTCACCGATGGTCGCACCGGATCTGAGAAGGATGTCTGTGAGTTCCGCTTTCTGCTCTAGGCTTGTGCCGCTGGGCAATGACAGCAGCGCCGAGCCGCCGCCGGAAATCAGGCATAGAACCAGGTCTCCGGGGGCCAGCCCCGCTACGGCGTGCAGGACCTCACGGGTGGCTTCCACACCCGCAGGATCGGGGACCGGATGCCCCGCCTCAAGAACCCGAATTCGCCCTGGGGCGTCGGCAGCGGCATGGCTATATGGAGTAATGACAACGCCCGACGCTATATCAGGCCAGACCTCTTCTACGGCCAGAGCCATCCGGGAGGCAGCTTTTCCAGCACCTATCACCGCAACCCGACCCGCCGGCCGCGGCGGCATATGTTCGACGACGGCCTGGCCGGGTTGAGCCGCCTCAACCGCCGCTTCAAATGCCTGTATCAGGAGTTTGCGGGGACTGTCTGCTTGCACTTACCTTCCCGGCTGGATGAGCTCGCTTCCAGTCGGAATACCGCTCTAGGCTAATTGGCTGGCAACACGTGCCGCCGCTGCTATACTCGCCCCCCGCTCGAACTTTGCGCCCTGATCGGCCAGGCACTTTTCCAGGGCCGACAGGAACAGCATTACGTTACTCAGGGTCGATGAGAAGCCCATGAGGCCAATACGCCACACCTTGCCCTTGAATTTGCCTAGTCCTCCTGCGATTTCCAGGTTGAACTCGTTGAGCAGCTGGGTGCGAACCGTGGCATCGTCTACCCCCTCCGGCACGGAAACGGCGTTGACCATGGGCAGCTCATATCCCGGCTGGGTTATATAGTCGATACCGATTGCCGACAGCCCCGCCCGCAGTATTTTGTGATTTGCCAGGTGGCGGGCCCAACGGTTTTCCAGCCCCTCCTCCTTGACTATTTTCAGGGCTTCCAGCAGGGCGTATGACATATTGATCGGTGCCGTGTGGTGGTACCGGCGCTCGGTTCCCCAATACCTGCGGATCATGGACAGGTCCAGGTACCAGCTCTGAACCTTCGTCTTGCGATTCTCAACCACTTCCAGCGCGGCATCGCTGAAGCTCACCGGCGCGAGCCCGGGTGGACATGAAATGCACTTCTGTGTCCCGGAATAACAGGCGTCAATCTGCCAGCCGTCAACATCTACGTTCATGCCGGCCAAGCTGGCGACCGCATCCACCAGTAACAAAGCCCCATGCTCGTGCACTATTCTGGATATCTCCTCAATCGGCTGGCCGGCTCCGGTCGAAGTTTCAGCGTGCACAATGCCCACCACCTTGGCTGGTTTCTTCTTCAGTGCTGCGGCAATCTGTTCGGGGGAAAATACCTTCCCCCATTCCACTTCGATTGTAGATAAGTCCGCGCCGCAGCGCTGAGCAACATCGGCCATGCGCATGCTGAATACGCCATTGATACAGACGAGCATTGTATCGCCCGTCTCGATAAGATTCACAACACACGTTTCCATACCGGCGCTGCCGCTGCCGGACATGGCCAATGTCAGCTCATTCTTGGTCTGAAACGTATACTTTAATAACTCGCGAATTTCGTCCAGCATTTGCAGGAATGCGGGATCAAGGTGCCCGATCGTGGGGCGCGACAGGGCTTCCAGGACCCTCGGCTCAACATCAGATGGCCCCGGTCCCATGAGTACTCGTTTCAGGGTCGCAGGCGATTTCATCGATTACTTCTCCTTGATACTATTAATAAACAACGATTTGTCCGGTCAGATAAAGTCAATCCCTTGAGTACTCCATAGGAGTCCTTTTGGGAAAATCGGGGGTTAAGCGCATATTGTTATTGAGATAAGCCCCACAATTTATTGTGGGGTCTACGAGCATTTACCAACTCAATCCTAACCGTTTCAACGGTTTGTCTTTCACAATAGGACCTACTCCAGGATCAACAATACGGGTGGCTAAATTAAGTCTTTATCATCGGGGAAAAATACTAAATACCAATTTCCCAGGTTATTTCGATTCTCCGGCCCACTTAGTAAGAAACCGACTCGTGGTTCCTTGCGCCGATCTTCTTTAAACTCGTCCTGGCCTGGATTACCAGAACCACGGCAACCATAAAAAGCAAGCTCGTAACAAGAAATAGAGGGATATTTTTCGCCACAAGGTTCTTATAAATGAGATTCCCCAGCGCCGTCAGCGTAACGCAGAACATAAAATACATCGGGTACTTGACGAAACTGTTCTTCTTACGGAGCTCCGCTAACCATACTGTTATGGCTAAGAGCACAATGGAGGCTAACAGCTGGTTGGCCGAGCCAAAAAGCGGCCAGAGTGTCTCGCTGGTACCGGAAAAAACCAGCAGTCCGGCAAAGACAATCGTCACCAGGGTTCCCACATAGCGGTTCCGGCTCAGAATTGATTCCTGGTCTTTTCTCTCGAAGAATTCCTGAAACGCAAATCGGCCCAGCCGGGTGGCAGTATCCAGCGTAGTCAGGGCAAAGGCCGAAATGGCCAGAGCAGCGAAAGTGACGCCCGCTTCAAAAGGCAGGCCCAGGTGGCTGAGGAATCCGCCAACGCCCGAAGAGAAAATACCTATGGGGCCACCCCCTTCCTTTGTCACCAGCTGGCTATAATCTCCCTGCAGAATGGTTATCGCGGTGATCAATGCCACGACGGCCAGCAGTCCTTCCAGGAGCATGCTTCCATACCCTATGGGCCGGGCATCTGTCTCCGAGCTCAGTTGTTTCGAGGTCGTCCCCGAAGAAATCAGGGAATGAAAACCGGATATCGCACCACAGGCCACCGTGACAAAGAGGATCGGAAAGAGGTAGCCAAGATTCGTATGAAATTGCGTCACCGCGGGAAACGAGATTTTTGGATTGACCACAATTATCCCAATAACACTCCCCAGAAGCGCGAAAAACAGCAGAAAGGAGTTCAGATAATCTCGGGGCTGGAGAAGAATCCATACCGGTGTAACCGCAGCTATAAAAACATACCCGAACAGGATATAAATCCAGAATTCGTACGACTGATGGATCGGGAAATAAATCCCCAGGACCACACAACCTACAAGGAATGCCACACCTACGATGGATGCCAGCCACAGAGGCGCTTTGAATCGATAGATTGTTGCCCCGAAAACCACGGCGAGCAGAATAAAAAGGAAAGAAGACGTCACCGTTGCCGGTTCTTTTACGAAGATACTGGCAACCGCCTTGCAGAAAACCGCGATAACCAGAACCAGCATGAACCAGGTGAAAATCAGAAAGAGTTGCTTACCCGACCTGCCGATGTGGTCCTCGATCACCTCTCCGATGGACTTTCCACCATGACGTATCGAAGCAACCAGCGAGGAGAAATCATGTACTCCACCTATAAGTACACTTCCGATGAGGATCCAGAGCAAAACCGGGGCCCACCCAAACACGGCGGCGTAGATTGGTCCGAGAATGGGAGCCGCACCGGCAATGGAGGCGAAATGATGCCCCAAAAGCACTGGCGCCTTGGCCGGTACGTAGTCAACACCATCTTGCTTCGTATGCGCGGGGGTCGCCCGTTCGGGATCAAGCTCGTACCTCCGGGCCAGAAACCGCCCGTATAAGATGTATCCGAGAGCCAAAACAGCGATTGAAATAATGATCAACCAGGCAGCTCCCATTTCTTCTACCACCCCCTTTTAAACTGTATTGGCATCATTATTACTCCGGGCAGATTGGGAAACTTATGAATAATATTCCAGCTTGATTACTGTTCTTTCATGCCAGAATATTATGGACACAACTAGCAAACGATGGATGCCGGGCGAAAGAGTATTGTCGTGAATGAGAGCATTTCTAATAGTAAAATACACCTTGACTGAGAACAGCCACATCAAGAAATCTCCAACTTGAGTCCTTTATTTACATCCAGTCCATTCACCCCAGGGATATGAACACCACCAGTCAACCTGCCTCCAAGCCCTTCCACGTGCTGGCCAAACCCATTGGCCCCATATGCAACCTGGACTGCGAACACTGTTTCTACCTTGTGAAGGAGAAGCTTTATCCCGACACCAGGTCCTTCCGCATGAGTGAGGCGACCCTGGATCAATTTACCCGCCAGTATATTGAGGGGCAGCCTGAAAACGCCCCGGAGGTCAACTTCGCCTGGCAGGGAGGAGAGCCCACCCTCCTGGGAGTGAAGTTTTTCCAGCGGGCCGTGGAGCTGCAGGAGAAATACAAACGCCCGGGCCTGCGCATCTCCAACTCCCTTCAGACCAACGGCGTCCTGCTCAACGACAAGTGGGGCGCCTTCCTTCACGAACACAATTTCCTGGTGGGGATCAGCATTGACGGCCCCGAGGAGCTCCACGACCGCTACCGGCGGGACCGGAAGGGCCGGGGCTCCTTCCGCCGCGTCATGGCCGGCCTGGAGTCACTCAAGAAGCACGAGGTAGAGTTCAATACCATGACCGTGGTGCAGAACGACAATGGGGATCACCCCGAGGCGGTCTACGACTTCCTGAAGGAGGTCGGCTCCCGGTTCTTCCAGCTTATCCCTATCGTGGAGCCCGAGGGGAATGGCAAGGTATCCTACCGCAGCGTAGGGCCGGAGCAGTACGGCTATTTTCTCAACCGGATATTCGACCGCTGGCTGGAAGAGGAGGACGTGGGGACCATCTTCGTGCGGGACTTCGACATGCTGCTTGGCCTGATCATGGGACAGCTCTCGTCCGTGTGCGTCCATGCCGAGACCTGCGGGCTGGCGGCGGCCATCGAACACAACGGCGACCTGTACAGCTGCGACCACTTCGTCAACCCGCAGGACCTGCTGGGGAACGTGGCCCTGGGCGTACCCGGCCTCGGCGTAGCGCCTCCAGCGAGCCCCTCGGGGAGTCCCCGGCAGGCCCTCAGCGAAATGATAGACGGCGGCAAACAGACTAATTTCGGCCGGGACAAGCGGGACGCCCTGCCGCGCTGCTGCCGGGAGTGCCGGTTCCTGGCTTACTGCTACGGCGGCTGTCCCAAGGATCGCCTCGTCAGCGCACCCGACGGCGAGCCGGGGCTGAACTATCTGTGCGCCGGCTATAAGCTATTCTACAGCCATACCCTGCCGGTCTTAGAAAAGATGGCCAAATGCCTGCGGGTGCAGCGTCCGGCCAGCGATTATAAGGACATAGAAGCCATTGTCCGCGATATGGTCACGGCCCAGGGCCTAGCCATCGGCCGCAACGACCCTTGTCCCTGCGGCAGCGGCTACAAGTTCAAGAAGTGCTGCGGCGAAGCGGCGGGGCGGCGTGAGGGGCAGCGGCAGTGAAAGTAGCAGTGGCAGTAGCAGAGGCAGTTAAGAAAAAAGAGTGAAGAGAGAACCGCAAAGGCGCAAAGGACGCAAAGGGAGGAAATTATCTAGTATCTAGTATCCAGTATCCAGCATCCAGCCCTTCGGCAGCCCTTCGACTCCGCTCAGGATATGGCTCTGAGGGGCAGGCTAAGAACAAGCCTCCAGCCTCTAGCCTCCAGCCTCCAGATTACTTCAGCAGCAGCCCCGCCCCGCTTTCTGCGGGATTAAAACATGCTGCCCCGCCGATGGCCCCGCCGTTGGCGGGATTTATGACGGGATTTATGACGGGACTATGCTAATGATTATTTTAGTAACAGCATCTTGATGGACTTGGTGTACTCCGGCGTAGCTAGGCGGGCGATGTAGATGCCGGAAGGGACGCTTCGCCCTCCATGGTCTTTGGCATCCCACGCTACCTGGTGGTAACCCGGTTCCTTATGGCCATCCTCTAGTCGGACTACCTCACGGCCCAATAGGTCGAACACGAATAGCGTAACAGTTGTGGCCTCCGGCAAGTCAAATTGCACGGTGGTTTGGGGGTTAAAGGGGTTGGGGTAGTTGGGATGGAGGGCAAATTCATCTGGGATCCCCAGGTTACGATTCGTAATGCTCACCACCGCCGGCGTAGCGCTCACCTCGTTGGAGAAGTCGCTTTCATTCAAGGCCCCATCCACCGCCGTGACCGCGTAGTAATAAGTCGTACCATTGGTAAGGTTCGCGATGGTTCTGGTGGTATCTGTGATTAGGGAAGTAGAGTCCACCAGTTGGATCGTGGCCGGCGTCGTGCCGCCATATACCCGATAGCGGAGGAAATCGCTTTCGGTATTCGGGTTCCAGGTTAGAGTGACCTGCCCGTCTCCGACCTCTGCGATAAGGTTCTTTGGCGCAGCCGGAGGCGTCAAGTCCAGAAGGCCCAAACCGATGATCAACAAGGCGGGTTCGGTGAAGGCACGGGTCGTATCTGTTCCATCGGTAGCGTAGACCGTCCAGGTACCGGCGATAGAGACCTGCCCAGCGGCCTGCATGTGATCAACAATCTCAGTGTTATATACCACATATTGGGTGTCAGCGATAGACATATCGGTGATGGCCACCCCTAAGAAGCCGGTGAGCTCCATGCCGTAGCGTAGCGAATCCCCATCGACATCCTGAGCCGCCTGCCATCTGAATACCAACGAATCCTGTAGATTGGCGGAGGAGATGGTGATGTTCGTGTTATTCGATGGGGCGAAAAGGGTAAAGGTAGACGGTGCATCGTTTACGGGTGTCACGACCACCGACAGGGTATCGGTATTGGTAGCCGCACTGTCATCGGTGGCGGCAAGGACAACGGTGAACTGCCCGGATGAGTCGGCGCTGGGGGTGAAGGTGACGATATGGGTCCCGGCATCTACACTGGCAACCAGAACGGAAGACCCCACGACCTCCGCAGCGAAACTTATCGCTGTTGTGTCGTGGTCGACGTCAGTTACGTACGGATTTAGGCGCAACGATGCACTGCTGTCCTCGGGGAAGGATATATCGGGGAGGCTGGAAAGGACTGGTGGGTCGTTGATGCTCTCTACCGAGACAATAAATGCATCGCTCACGGATGCCAGGCCCCCGTCGGTCGCCGTTACTACGACTTCCACATCACCATAGAAATCGGCAGCCGGCGTTGCGAAGAGGGAATCGTTGGAAATGCTCACGGCGAGGCTTATTCCAGCAGAGGCAATATAACTCAGGGCGGGGCTATCGATATCCTGGAATATCGGATTGAGATCAGCCACCAGGAGGTTGTTCTGGCTGTCCTCCAGAATTGACTTATCCGCAATGGGTAGAACCACCACGGGTGCATCATTATGCGGGGACACCGTCACCATCATCGTGTCGGTATCCGCTGCTGAACTGTCATCTGTAGCCGTGAACACCACGGTAAACTCCCCGGAAGAGTCGGTAGTGGCGGCAAAGGTGGCCACGTTTGTACCCGTATCGATGCTGATGACCAGGTCCCCCTCACCCACGTTCATGATGATATTGCCTGATAGGCCGCGGATTATCCTCACGGAAGCACTATATGGAGCTGCATTGGTCACGTTGGCTGTGAATGAGATCTCCGTGGTGTCGTGATCTACATCCGTGACGTATTGATTCATCCACAGCTGGGTGCTGCCATCCTCGGTAAAAGAGATATCCGGGAGGTCGGCTAGGACCGGCGCATCGTTGAGAGAATTGATAGTCAGCACAATCGTATCGCTGACTGTGGCGGGATTGTCATCGGTAGCCGAGACGATGACATTAGCGGTGCCAAAGGAATCCGGTACTGCCGACAGGTGCAATTCGCTGCCAACTAAACTGGCGGAGATCTTCGCGTCAGCCTCGGTAGCGAAGATTAGGTTAGGAGTATCAACATCGCTGAAGATAGTGTCCAAGTTTGCTATTACATAGGAAGAGAAGTCTTCCGGTATTGTCTGATCAGCAATGGTTCTTATCCTCTCAGGTGCTACTTTGATAGTGCCCTTCAAGATCTTTCCTTGCATCCCTACCGCAACCACATGGGTTGCGTCGACAACATCGATCGCGATTAGATCCTCGATTGTAAGAGCTGCCTCGCCAGTCCAGCTCCCCCAGCTTCCGCCGTCCAGGGTTTTGAATATTGAGCCGCGTTCACCCACCATAATTGCCGTACTTTTCCCCAGCAATACGATATCCATGAACATGCCTCGCCAGGCACCTTGGGGATTTCTAATGTCAAGGGCATTTGCAGACAATTGCCAATTGGGCACCGTCGGTAGTATGCCGGAGATCGTAACCAGCAATACCCCAGCCATTATTCGCATCCGCAAAGTAAACCGTACTCAAAACACGACTCTCTTGCGTCCAGTTGGCGCCCCCATCAATTGTCTTCAGATGATAGCTCCCAGTAACACCAATCCAGCCAATCTGGGTATTCAGAAAGAAAACGGTGTTGAGAGTGTTTGTAGTCCCTGACGACTGGGCAGTCCAAGTTGCTCCGCCATCAACCGATTTCAAGATTGTGCCGCTGGCGCCAACGGCCCATCCGGTATCAGCTACTGGGAAGAAGACATCCTCAAGCGTACTTGCAGTGCCACTCGTGACACTATTCCATGTGATCCCCCTATTGAGTGTACGGATAATAGTGCCATCGCTACCCACGGCCCAACCAGTGTCAGCATTTAGAAAATGAACACCTTTCAAGTCCTTGTTGGCACCGCTTAGCTGGAAATCCCAGTTTTCACCACCATCGGAAGTATTCAGGATTAGTTCCATAGCATCATTATCTCCAGTCCAGCCCACAATCCACCCATTCTGGTTATCGGCGAAGTCCACATCATAAAGCAAGCCGGAGTCGAACAACATCCTTGTCTTTTTACTTAGCCAGCTGGTACCGCTATCTGAAGACCGCAAGACCGTCCCATGCATTCCAGACGCCCACACGGTTTGTCCATCGAGGGATTTGACGTTCCATGTTTCATTGTACACACCATCGGATTGAACTGACCAAGTTGAGCCACCATCAGTAGTATGCAGCATAACAGTAGTTAAGATATTACCCTGCGCCTGCATGTTTGTGTACCCCCGCCCAGTGGCCCATCCAACCTGGGTATCAACAAAATGCACACCGTATAGAGCGGAAAGATTAGCAGCTCCCGTCGCAATGCTTGTCCAGGTGGTGCCGCCATCCTTAGTATTGAGAACATTTGTACCGTTGCCCACGGCCCATCCGTTCTGACCGTCCGCGAAGTATATGTCTCGGAAATAAGTTGTTGTACCACTGATTTGTGTGGTCCACGAATCACCGCCGTCAACGGTTTTAGCGACATAGCCATTATTCCCGGCCATCCATCCCGTATCGGGGTCAGTGAAATACATAGCAGTGGGAAAGTCTGTTGTGCCTGCTATTGAATCGATTGAGGTCCAGGTCAGGCCACCGTCAACAGACTTACGCACTACTGTGCCATCGAAAGACTGGTAATTCAAGATAGCGTCCCATATCGTGTTCTGATCGAGAATAAAAACGGCGCCTAAGGCATATTGTGCATCTGTGGCGTCCCCTACTAAGGTCCAACTCTCACCCCCATCGCTGGTTTGAAGCACTTCCCCATAGTACGCCAGGGCAAGACCATTCGCATCATCAGAAAAGTGAACTTCCCTGATACTCTGCTCTATTCCTCCAACCATATGCTGGACATCCCAGGTGGAACCGCCATCGGTGGTTTTTATAATCGTACCTCTCTCACCAACGGCGATTGCGGTAGTATTATTAAATAGATGCATGTCTTTCAGATGATTCCCTTGCGGTATTGGATTGATCCACTCCCAGGTGTCCTAGGCAAGGGCTGATGAGGTTAAAGTCAGACAGAGGGTGAGTAGGAGAGTTTGGACAAATCGGGATGTACACTGAGTATTGCGCAACATGGGCACCTCCTTGGCGTAGATAGAGTCAATTGCCAGCGAGTACTAGTGTCCCAGTCGCTCCTCAGGTCGAGATGATCACAAATGCGGGGCTTGATTATGTTGGCAGGACGACGACTAGTACCTCAGTGGCACCTTGGTCTATCAATTAACTCTGGAGTCTTCGAGGGAAGACCTCTAGCGCAAAGTACATTACACTTTGTGAAGTAGCAAGCTTACTAGGGAAAGTCTCGAGCATCTACACTTTATTGCACAGGTGGGGAATTTTCCGAGGAAACTGGTCAGGATTGGTCACCATAGGTCAAATTTGTACCCCGCCAAAGGCGGTGGCCTGCCCCGTTTTCCTGCCCCATTTTGTATTTCACGACGGGAGAGCGATGATCTGCCGGTCCCGCCAACGGCTGGGAAAATCCAAGCGTCAATTCGGGCTTAAGGATGGAGACTCCGCTCCCTTTCGCCCCCTCTCCACATTTCCCATTCTCCTCTTCACATTCTTCAATTTTCATTTTTCATTTCCCTCCTACACCCCACAGCGCCCGGCCCAGGCGTCATACAGGGCGGCCAGCCCCCCGGCCACATCGGGCTGCTGCCCGGCCAGATCGCGCAGCTCGGTGCGGTCGGCTTCCAGGTCGTACAGCTCCCACCTGCCCTCCTTAACGGAGACCAGTTTCCACCTGCCCCGGCGAATCGCCCTGTTGCCCATGTGCTCCCAGTAGAGCACCTCGTGGCCTTCGCGTTTCTCACCCTGAAAGATGGGCGCTAGGCTCCTGCCTTCCAGGGGAGTGATCCGGTTGTCTTTATAGGTCTCGGGATAGCTCACACTGGCCAGGTCGCAGCAGGTGGCCATGAGGTCAATGATATGACCGGGCTGGTGGGTGATGTGATCCTGCTGCTTGATCCCGGCCGGCCAGTAGGCGATCAGCGGGGTGGCAATGCCGCCTTCGTGCACCCAGTGCTTGTAGAGTCGGAAGGGGGTGTTGCTGGCGTTGGCCCAGGAGGAGCCGTAGCTCATGTAGGAGTCCACACCGCCGGGCGGCAGGCCGTTTTTCCGGTTGTCGAAACCCCAGGGCCCGCCCTCGTGACAGCCGCCGTTGTCCGAAAGAAACAGGACCAGGGTATTCTCCTCCTTGCCGAGGTCGCGCAGCCTAGCGAGTATCTGGCCAATACCCTGGTCCATGCGGTCAACCTGCGCCGCATATACGGCCATCTTCAGGTCCATCTCCTCTTTGTTCTCTACATCGTCCCAGGGCTGTACGTCTTCATCGCGCGGTGAGAGGGGCCAATTGCCGTTGATAATACCCATCTCGAGCAGGCGTTCATACCGCCGCCGGCGCACGGCGTCCCAGCCATGAAGATACTTGCCCTGGTACCTGGCTATGTCTTCCGGCCAGGCGTGCAGCGGCCAGTGGGGAGCGGTATAGGCGACGTACAGGAAGAAGGGCTTGTCCCAGCGGCCATATTGATCGAGGAAACCCACGGCCCGCTCCGTGATGGCATCGGTCATGTAAAAGCCCTCTTGGGGCGGCATATGGGGCTGGTCATCGATGGCAAATCCCCGCTTGATACCTTCCTGCTTCCCTTTGGTGATATCAAAATAGTTTGCCGCGCCGCTGATCAGGCCGTAGTAGCGCTCAAACCCCCGGTCTACTGGCCAGTGCGGCCGGCCCTCGCCCACGTGCCATTTGCCGGACATAAGGGTATGGTAGCCGGCTTCCCTCAGCACTTCCGCGATGGTGACGCACCGGTCGTTGAGGTAGCCCTGGTAAGGCCCCGGCGGCTTGGGACTGTCGGGCTGGCTGACCATGCCCCCCATGCCGGCCTGATGCGGATGCAGCCCGGTCAATAGCGAGGCGCGGGTTGGGCAGCACCTGGCGGCGTTGTAGAATCGGGAGAAACGGATTCCCCCGGCAGCCAGCCGGTCGATGTTTGGCGTGTGGATCTCTCCCCCGTAGCAGCCCAGGTCGGAAAAGCCCATGTCATCGGCCATGATCAGGATAATGTTCGGCCTGTCCTGTGTGGAGCCGAAGGGCCTGTCGGCTTGTACCTTGCCGCCCAGAGGCTGGCGGGTGCCCACGCATCCAGGAACGGCCAGCGCCGCGGCCCCCAGACCCACGGTTTTCAGGAAATCGCGCCGATTAAACTGCGTGCTCATCTCCGGATTTCCCTGGTTACTACTAATTACGGGTTCCTGTTTTCGTTGCACTTCCACCCGGGTAGCTACGACGGGACATAATCCGGGTTCTTCTTTGGGAGTTTGGCGCCGGTGGCCGTCAGCCAGGCGGTCAGCTTCGCGTCGAGTTCCCTGACCTTCTCCGGCAGCTGCCCGAACAGGTCGTGCCTCTCGGACAGATCGTCCTTGATATTAAACAGCTCGAAGGCCTTGCCCTCGTAGCGCTTGACCAACTTCTTGCCCTCGTAGCGCTTGATCAACTTCCAGTCGCCGGCGCGGACGATGCTGTAGGGCCCAATCATACCCCGATAGTGGGGAAAGTGCCAGAATATGGCTTCGCGCTCCAGCTTGCCGGTCTGCCTTAAAAGAGGCACTAGGCTCTCGCCGTCGATGACCCTGCCTGAAGGTGGTTTCACACCGGCAGCTTCGCAAATGGTCGGGAAGAAATCGATGCTGGTAACCGGCTCGCTGCATTCCGAACCGGCTTCGACTACGCCGGGCCAGCGGATAATCAGCGGCTCGCGGATGCCACCCTCGTAGGGGTAGCCCTTACCGCCCCGTAGCGGGGCGTTGTTTGTAACCCCCATAAGCCCGCCGTTGTCGGAGGTGAAGATCACGATGGTGTTATCAGCCAGATTCAGTTCGTCGAGCGCAGCCATGATTTTACCCACGGCCTGGTCGACGCTGTCTACCATGGCCGCATACACCGGGTTATCCCAAAGGGTAGGCTGCCTGGCCTTGTATTTCTCAACCAGGTCCTGCTTGCCCTGGATGGGCGTGTGGACGGCATAGTGGGCCATGTAAAGAAAGAAGGGTTGGTCGCTGTGCTCCTTGATGAAGCGGACCGCTTCGTCGGCTTCGCGGTCGGTGAGATACTCGCCTTGCCTTCGCGGTTCAAGCGTCGGAATTCTCCCCCACCCCTCTCTGTAATACGGATCGAAGTAGCTGGGAGGCTGGCCGAAGTCGCAGCCGGCGATGTTGAGGTCGAATCCTTGCCGGTCGGGGTACCACGCCTCCGGACCCAGGTGCCACTTGCCCACATGGCAGGAGGTATACCCGGCGGGCTTGAGAATTTCGGCAATGGTTACCTCGTCGAGTTCCATCCAGAACGGGTTGGGCGGGCACAGCAGCTGCCTGTTTTTGCCGCCGACATATTCGGTCGGGCCTTTCTGGCCAGGATCGGTCTTGTCGCCTTTGAAATCGAGGAAACGTATCCAATCCGTAACGCCGGTGCGGGCCGGGTAACGTCCGGTCATCACCGCCGCCCGGGTCGGCGAACAGACCGCACAGGCAGCATAGCCATCGGTGAACCTCATCCCCTGCCTAGCGAGCCGATCAATATTCGGCGTCTCGTAGTATTTGCCGCCATAGCAGCCAGTGTCCCTCCAGCCCAGGTCGTCAACGAGGAATAAGACAAAGTTCGGGCTATTTTGCGGTCCCCGGCTCGACAGCCGCTTAAAAGCACTCATGCCGCCTGGTATCGCCAGTGCCGCGGCGCCCAGGCCCAAGGCTTTCAGAAAATCGCGACGGGTGCTGCCTTTTGTGCTCATTTCACTTTGCTTATGTTATGGACGATTCGTTTCCCCGCCTGGCAGGAGATGTCCGGGAACCTTTTGGCCCTTCTGCATGAACCTGGGGTTGTACTTCCCGCGCTCCTTGAAGCCCTCAAAGTCCCGCATACTGCTGACACGCGGATAGCTGTCGAAGATATCACCGTAGCCCAGAACGCGCGGGTCCTTCTGCTCGGTCAGGGCCTGTTCCAGCTCCGCCCGGAGTTTTTCCTTTACCTCCGCGAAACCGGGATCGTCGGAGAGATTGCGCAGGCAGCCGGGATCATGCCCTATGGCATAGAGTTCCTCAGCCGGCCGCTTGCCGCAGGCCAGATCGAACAGCCCGCCGATGCCTTCTTCCTGCCTCCGTTCTATCATTAAGGTCTTTGTAGGTGAGTTATCAATATCATGGTAGCCCTGGGGATCGCCGGCGGGCCAGCGGTCAGGCTTGAAGTTGCGGATGTACAGGTACTCTAAGGTCCTGATGGCGCGGCTGGGGTAACCCACGTTGTCCGGCCGGGCATGGGTATGCCGCTCCCGCCCGGTCAGTACATAGTCGCGCTCCGGGTCCACCAGTCCTGCCTTCTCGGAAGTCAGTATATTCATAAAGCACCTGCCGGTCATCTCCATCGGGACCTGGAGACCGGCGGCCTCCAGGAAGGTCGGGGCCAGGTCTATGAAGCTGACAAAGTCTTTCACTACCCGGCCCCCCTTGACCCAGTCGCCCCAGCGGACGGCCAGCGGGACGTGCGTACCGGCATCATAAAGATTAGCCTTGGCCCGGGGAAAGGGCATACCGTTGTCTGATGTGACGACGATGATGGTACTGTCCAGCTCGCCCTTTTCCTCAAGCAGCTGGGTCATGCGGCCCAGGTGGGTGTCAAACCATTCGATCTCCAGGGCGTAGTCCAGCAGATCGCTGCGAACCTCCTCGGTATCCGGCAGGAAGGACGGCACCTCGGCGTCCTGGAGTTTCTTCCCGGCCCTCAGACCCGAACCCTTTTCGTACCCGCGGTGCGGCTCTTTGCAGCCGTACAGGAAGCAGAAGGGCTGCCCTTCGGGACGGTCCCGCAGGAAGTCCTCAAAGTTCCCCGCGTAGTCGTTTTTATTAATGCCCTTTACAGGCGGCTCGTTGCTTCGACTGCTGAACTCCGACCCGGCGGGGTTGCGCGTGCGCCCGCCTTCCTCCCAATTACCAGGTCCCCAGGGCTTGCTGGTATAGCCCACGAAGTATCCAGCGGCCTCCAGAAGATCCGGGTAGACCTTGAACTTGCCGGGGAAAAGGCTGGCGTGGGTACCGGCCTCTTCCAGCTGCCAGATATTCCGTCCGGTCATCAGGGCCGCTCGCGACGGACTGCACTGGGGCGCCGGGCAGTAGCCGTGGGAAAAGAGGACTCCTTCCCGCGCGACCCGGTCAAATACCGGGGTCCGGACGAAACGACAGCCGTAGGCGCCCGCATGGGGCCAGGACTGATCATCGGAGATTGCGAGCAGGATGTTGGGGCGCCGGGTAATCCCTTTGCCGTCCTGGCGGCTGAGGACACTCGCACACCCCGGCAGCGCCAGGGCCGCCGCTCCCAAACCCGCGGTTTTCATAAAGTCTCTTCGTTTCATGATGCCTCCTCTGAATATGGCCTGGAATTCATGCGCAGTGATCACCGCTTCACTTATTCAATCGATCCTTTCTGTCCTCTCTTATTCTATTCAGGTCGCGTTCCGATATGGCGCTTTCCTTTTCCGGAAACTGGCCCTGGTCTCCCGTATCCCTGATCCATTTCTCCAGGATGGTCCGCATCCTTTTCATCGTTTGCTGGTGTTCGGGAGAGGTTGAAAGGTTGTGGATTTCGTATGGGTCATTCCGGATATCGTATAATTCTTCATCCGGCTTTCGCGGGGCCATGAACAGGGCCTGGATGGCGGTAAGTTTGCCCTGGGCATGGAGGTCCTCCATAAGACTCAGCATCGGATAGGACCGCCGTTTGTAGGCATTTTCCTGCGTATAAGGCCGCTCGGGCATAAAGTTGCGGATATACTTGTAGCGCTTGGTACGGACGCAGCGGATACGGTCGATGGTCTCATCGCATCGATCACGGGCGGCGATTATATACTCCCGCTTCTTTGCCATGGGTCCAAGAAAGACTTGTCCCTCCATGTGCTTCGGCGGGTCGATACCGGCGATTTTCAGCACCGTCGCCGAGATGTCAATGGCACTGACCAAGTCGTCGCACATTTCCCCGGGCTCAAGCTTGCCCGGCCAGCGAATTATCAATGGAATATGGATACCACCGTCATAAAGCCACTGTTTGCCGCGAACGTGGCAGCGGCCATGGTCGCCTATGAAAATGACAACGGTGCTGCCCGTAAGGCCCTCATCATCAAGACGCTTCATGACCTTTCCCACATATTGGTCCATTAACTGGATGGAGTCCAGGTACGTAGCCCAATCCTCCCGGGCCACAGGGTGGTCCGGGTAGTACGGTGGAAGGTCAACCCGGGCCGGATCGACCCGGTTCTTCAGCATTTCGCCTAATTTCTTCCAATGCTCGCCCCGATGGGTTTCTCTGACGGACAGTTGGGCAAAGAACGGCTGGCCGGGCTTGCGCTGGTTCCAGTCGCTCCCGTCGAACGCATTTTTGTACTGGAAGTTGAAGTCGGTCTTACCCGATCCCTTAAAGCCCGGGGCGGCCGTCGTGACGTTGGCCGTGAAGTACCCCGCTTCGCGGAGGTAACCGGTGATCAACCGGACTGGTTCAGGCAGGGTGTAACCATCGCCTCGATGGCTGCGATGGTGATGAACGCCGATGGAAGTCTGGTACATGCCTGTAATCATCGCCGACCGGCTGGCAGAACATACCGGAGAGGTAGTAAACGCATTGGTGTAGCGGACGCCCTGACCGGCCAGATTGTCGAGGTTCGGAGTCCGAACCGCCCGAGTCCCATAACAACCCAGATCAGGACTGATATCCTCGGACAGGATCCAGATGATGTTGGGCCTCTCTCTGGGTCCGCCCACTGTAAACCGTCGGGAAACGCCGGTGCAGCCCGGCAGCGCCAGGGCCGCCGCTCCCACGCCCACGGCTTTCAGAAAGCCACGGCGAGTGTAACTGAGTTTTTTCATTGCTTTTGCTCTTGCAGGTGCGGGTTGGTCTTGGAATGTCCTCGGTAGTTAAAGTTATGGACAATTTCGGCTATAATCTAAGAGATACTACTCGCTTTCCAAGCGCACCATGATGGTGATCGAGATTGGAATCTGTCGGGATTATTCTTGATAGGACGTGGACTGCACCCCTGGACAGAGACAAGCCGTCTGCTGAGTTTGAACAGGTGATTATTCAACAATCATGTGCTTAACTTGTTGTCTTGAATTTGGCGTGCACTCCAAGGTGATGTCACACTGTACTCATTAAAAAAATAGGGGATACTCCATATTCCCGTTTATCAAAAAAAGGGGTATACGATGAAAGGAAAATGGAACTCTGTCCGAAACTGGTATGAACCTTCGTTTCTTCACAGAGTAATCTGTCTCTTCGCGGTATTATTAGTCATTCCCCTCACCGTCCTTGCCCAGGGAGTAGAAAGTCCTTTATTCGAATTAGCGCGAGTGAAACAGGGAGTCAAAAGTAAACGTGTAAGCAGCTTCGACCGGAGCGGCGGCAATAATGATCGATTTGAGAATATACTTGAGGGAGAACGGCGGACCCTCTTCGAGGTCAGTGGTGCCGGAATCATCAATCACATCTGGATCACCATCGCCCCGCCGCCTCCGGGGCTCAGCCGGAACGATATTATTCTGCGTATGTACTGGGACGGCAACAGGAACCCCTCAGTGGAAGCGCCCATCGGTCCTTTCTTTGGCCAGGGGTGGGATGAGAGCTATCCCTTCTCGTCGCTGCCGCTGGCCGCTGGTCCCGTAGAGGGCCGCGCTCTGGTCAGCTATTTCATCATGCCATTCGCCGACGGAGCGAAAATCGAGATTGAAAACGATACCGGTAGCAAAATAGGTGCGTTTTATTACTACATAGACTATGTGGAAATGGACCGATTGCCTAAAGATCTGGGACGTTTCCACGCCTGGTACAATCACGAATTGACCGAGGCACTACCCGATGGTGAAAATGAGTGGTCTGTGCTTGGTCCACAGGGGAAAAACACCACCGGCAGAGGGAACTACCTTTTCGCCGACATCAGGGGCAAGGGACATTTTGTCGGCGTAAACTACTACGTCCATTCGCCGGGTCCCATGTGGTATGGCGAGGGTGATGACATGATTTTCATTGATGGAGAATCCTGGCCTCCTTCCCTGCACGGCACCGGAACCGAAGACTACTTTAACACCTCCTGGTGCCCGAAGACCATTTTTACCCATCCCTACTATGGGTATGCCCGCGTGAATGAGGATGCCGGCTGGCTGGGACGAACGCACGTTTACCGGTTCCATATCACCGACCCCATCTACTTTGACAAGTCACTCAGATTTGCCATTGAGCACGGTCATAACAATAACCTTACCCTGGACATTGCCAGCGTAGCCTACTGGTACCAGAGCAAGCCCCATGCGAAATACCCGGCCTTGCCGGATCGCCAGGAACGCCAGCCCAAGCCCTTTATCGGCCCCGCTGATATCCATCGCTGGCGGCATGAGTGGCGTGAGAATAAGGGTGGTGATCCACAACTGTGGGGCAAAGAAGACCGTTAGGAACGATAAACCTCCCGTCAACTTTGGCTTGATACGATGCCTGTCGACCTGTCCGGCCCTGGCCGTCCCGGCCACGGGGAGGCCGGCCAGCCGGGCCTGGGAATTGATCCCGATCCGGCTGACATAAAGAAGTATCGTGTGAACTAGGGCGCGTTAACACTAATTGATATTTTTGTTAGGTAATTAGTTAAAAGTCGGACCAAAGTGGATTTTACCCAACAAATGATAGAGAT
>CAZULW010000021.1:0-40109 GCA_964621455.1 uncultured bacterium | reverse complement strand
GGCCGTAGTCGGCCAGCTCCGCCTTCCGGACCACGTCGGTGTACCAGCGGGCGTAGTCCTGGCTGCGCGGTGTGACGCCTTTGGACATAGGGCGGAATTTAGGGGGCGAAGAGCAAAGAGAGAAGAGCGAATAGCGTGGAGCGGCCAGCGGCCAGCCTGAAGTTCCAAAATTGGACAAAACCCATACAGAATTCATTTTTTTAAGGCCTTCGCCCGACGAGAGCACTGTTGGGGTGGTGTAGTGTTTACTGGCGGGCACGGCCTCCCCGTGGGCCGGGTACGGCCAGGGATGGGCGAAGGTGCAGAATTAGACAAAATCCCTACAAAATTCCGCATTTTAAGGGGGGGGGTACCGTCGGGAGGCGAAAATCTCCCTGTTGAAAAACATTTCCGCTCCAAAACCAGCGGCCCCGCCGTTGGCCCCGCTGTTAGCGGGACTAGGAGCCACCGCCTTCGGCGGGACTGGGAGCGGGATTTAAGACGGGAGCTGCAGCGGGGCGATATGGCGGCGGTACGATCATAGCGCCGGAATATAAGCCGGAGGCCGGGGATAGTCGTTCGCGTGGTGCGCGTGGTGCGCGAAAGGAGCGGAGAGTGGTCAGTTGTTAGTTGTTGGTTGTTAGTGGTTAGTGGTTAGTCTGCCGGTTGGAGGATCAAAGGGGCTGCCGAAGGGCTGCAGGCTGATAGACTGCTGTCTTAAGATGAATCAACAGATTAAATTCGACAAGGACCGCACAAGGCATGGCAGATAAGGTCTCAGAAGAGAAACGCAGCTGGATTATGTCTCGCGTGAAAGGGCGCGATACGAGTCCAGAACGTCTTGTGAGATCACTTCTTCACAGAATGGGCTATCGTTTCCGACTTCATCGTAAAGACTTGCCAGGCAAACCCGACATTGTCCTGCCAAGGTACAAAAAGGTCATTTTCGTAAACGGCTGCTTTTGGCACCAGCACCCTGGTTGTCCACAAGGAAGAAGGCAACCTAAGAGCAACAGGGAGTATTGGGGAAAAAAACTAGAGGCAACAGTTATACGTGACCAGAATAACCAATCATTTCTAAAGGAACTGGGTTGGGAAGTACTTGTTATATGGGAATGTGAACTGAGTGATCAACATTCCTTGGTTGATATACTTACACGATACTTAGGGTAGTACTTCAAGCCTCATACTGTACAATGGGCGTTAGCAACGCCTCCCCAAATGCAGGCGGCACAGCATTCCCTATAACACGATATTTTGCCCTTAAGGTCCCATCCGGAGCAATGTGATCTGGTAATCCTTGTATTCTAGCTGCTTCCTTCCATGAGAGCCTACGGTTAAAATCCCCCTGCAGAGCCCATTTATCTTTACTTATAAAGACCATTGGTTCGCCTTCAGGATGCAAAGGCACATGGGCAGCATTTGCAACTATAGTATAACTTGGTTTGCTCCAGGGGCGCTTTCTGTTCCTGGTGAGGTAATGACCATGGAACACTTTATCAAAAAATTCTCCCTCAGGCCATAATGGCAAATCTCCAATAATATCCCTAAGAACCTGTCCTCTATTCCCCTCTTTTGTATTATGAGTAGGAGATAAAAATTTGTATTTAAAAACCTTAGATATATCCTTATGCACGCCAACAATAAAAATCCGCTGCCTAGTTTGAGCGACGCCATAATCAGTAGCATTCAGTACGGCATACTTCACATCATAGCCATGCTTTTTAAATCCTTGAAGCTGATTTGAAAAAAACCAGCCATCACCAGCAGTCATCATACCCCAAACATTCTCAACAAAGAAGTATTTCGGCTGGCTCTTTTTTAGAGCCCTTAAGAATTCTCGATAAAGGAAGTTTCCTTCAATATCCATGAGATTACGATCAGAACGGGATTTCCAGCGCCGCCTCGCGCCAAGGCTGAATCCTGTACAGGGATAGCAGCCAATCAGAACATCTGCAGAAGGAAAATTTTCAATGTCTCTAATGTCACCGGGCTTAAAGTTCACATCTGGGAATAACGAACGATAGGCGGATTCAGCAATCCTATCAACATCATTCGCCCATATAATTTCAACGCCCGCTTGTTGTGCGCCGTAGTCAAAACCGCCGCAACCCGAGAAGAGCGATATTGCTTGTAGTTTTTTCATCATATGTTTTATTTCAACGGGCTTGCTCTACTCTCGTCAAGAAGTGGCAAACATCTCCTCGATTTCTGTTATTGAATTGATTGGGCTGTCAGTCAACCTGAAAAATTTCGGTCGCAATACTCTAAGTATTCTGTACCGATCCAATAGAGGGATTGCAGCGATTGCCGGAACTGGCCATTCCCAAGAAAAAGTACGAAAGCTGACGGGAGAAACCATCAGAGAATACAGTGAAGTACCAGGAAAATAGCTTTCCATCATTCGTGGAGAGATTAGAGCGATCTTTTTATGCATTTCATCTCGACTATATGTAGTACCTGCTTGCGCAAAGAAGACAGGTCTCGCGTCCGCAGGATCATCTAACGGGAAAAAGCCTATGCAATCGATGCCAATATCCCCAACGTTTCGCGTAGTTAAGCCCGTTGAATTTGCCACTACACGAAGATCGCGAGCAAGAGCCTCAACTCTGCCTTTTAAACCCCCAGATGTACTCGCTGCGTACGAATCAAAGTCCATTGGAGAACTGCCGTGCGCCGAATCACTTCTTGCTGTCCCAAACATCCGAACCTTGGCCCACGAGGGGATTAATGCATGCATGATAAAGCCTGTGAACAATTCGAAGTCGTTTCGAAGCTGGCGCTTAGTAGCATCTTGGTTAAAAATTCTTGAGTTAGTTGCAAATAGTAGGAAAATGTAGGTGTAGTGTTTCCGTGTTAACCTTTTCTTCAGGCTTAGGATTTTCTCAGCTGAGTCAAATTTGAAAGGATAATTGTTGTTAAACCACTTAATACGACCATTGATCTGCTGCTCGAGACCGTAGATATCAATCGATCTGCCGACCCTATAGGGTGCTGAGTTTTCGTCCTGCTCATCTGATTCCACATCCGCCCCGGAAACGTCAGCTTCCCCAGATTCCGTTACCTCTTCAGAATCTTCATCTTCTTCGAGCTCCGATTTAATTTCCTCGAAAACATCTTCGCTAAGGGCCACTTTTTGATCATCATCAAATAAGCATGTTATTTCGAGTAGGTCTACAAGTAGGTGGTGGTCCGATACTTTGACCGCGTTAGCATTTATCTGATGTTCCCACATATATCTAATAACACAGCCTTAGGGTTTAGCTTTGCTCTCATAGACTGATTTTAACTCATCTACCTTGTTCAATAGGTCGTCAATAATTCCTGAATGCCTATTCTCAACTGTATCCAAGTTTCTAAGAGCGGAAATAGAATCATTCACGTACCGCTGCGCGCTTAGGATAAGTTCTGCTAAGTACGAAATAGGATCTTCGGCGAACTCGGCAGCCTCAAGAACCGGAAGCCCTTTTTTAAATTGATTCAAGGCTTCTGCATTAGCCACAATCTTACTCAAGTCTCTCAGATTCCGAGACTCACCCAATCGAGTCGGACTTTTATCATCTGGTACATGGGCAAAACACCACTCAAAGAAATCCTTCGTGTGCTGTTCATTCAGATTGTCAAGATCGTATGCGGTAGAGGCTCTCAAATTAAAGTAATTAACTATATTTTTATAATTTAATGCTGTTTGAATCAAAGAGAATTCCACGCTTTTGATGCCCTTTATCCCCCAATATTTATTCTTGTTGGCTCGGTCATAAATAGCCAATGAGGTGAGGTCCTTCCTAGCCCTTCTTGGCCCCATTGACGTAGCCCGCTGTAAAAATTCAAAGAGTTCTACCTGGGTAGCATAATTGTCCTCATACAGATCAAAAAGCTGACGAAGATACCTGGCCTTCTCCATGGCACCCCATGGTCTTACCCCAGTCATGTGACGAAATCCGAGGTACGGGAGAATATCTTCTTTCTGCTTATACTCCAGAACGGGCAGCTCCTTAGGTATTTGATCCTCGGAAACACCACTAACCGTATTCACAAGAGATTTTGCCTTTGACTCACTGCCCGATAAGGCAGGATTATTTAAAAGTTTGACAGCGGCAAGTCTCCTATTTCCCTCGACAACAACAAACTGGTTCTCTGATCCTTGTTTCTTAACTACAAGCAGGGGTTCGGCAGGGGAATAACCGTGCATTCCAATAGATTCCATCAAAGGTAAGATATTCCCATGGATTACCATCCACCGGATTACATCTTTTTCTGATAGATGGTCCTCTCTCATCGACAGCCTGGGATTAAACTCATGAAAGAATAGATCGTTAAAATCTACATTCAGCGGTTTTGGGTACTCTTCCACGACTTGTTTCACCATTGTATCTATACCTAGAGGTTTGGGAAAGTCATATGCCGTAATCCAATACGCTAAGGTAAGAGTATTTTGAGCTAATAGGAAGTGAAAGTGTGATGTTGTCCATCCTGTTACCCTTTATAGGAACTCTTTTCCGACGGAGCGAAGGCTGACTGAAAACGCTTCACCCTATGTGTTATGCCATAAGTTTTTATCACTTCTTTCGCTTTCTCGAGGAGAGAGCAACGGACTCGTGATCCGTTTATGGTTCACGGCCCCGAACTCCTTTATTACCATAGCTAATTCCTCCTGCATTACCAATAGGTTGCCACAAATCTTTTATAACTGATAGGCACAAATCGGTGTTTTTTCCAACTTTAATCACTAGTATGAACACACAAGCGTGCTTTGCCTCTCGAATCACATTAATATTCTAGAGCAAGTAATACTGAGCATGTGGTGCAAAGCCTTTATCCACAAGATAAAAGTTAGAGCAAGGGAAATTATTTCTGACTATGCCTCCTCAACCTCACAAGATTCCGATATTTCTTCAATAAACTCGGGCTTCATATACCGTATCATGGAGCTGGCCCTAGAAATCCCATCACGCAGGGATGAGAAAGAAATATATCTGCACATCTGACTCATCGGCGGAGATAACCGAGAAAAAGTAGGCCGATTCACTTCAGAAATAACTTTGTCGTGACGCTCGTCAGGAGCGACAATGAAAAGCGGAATACTCAGATTGGGTTGCATTGCGATCAGGTCCGATAACCGGAGAAGGCCTGAATAGATTGAAGTGGTACTTTCAATTTCAAAGGCTGCAACGATCGTATTTCTCTTAAGCCATAGCACATCTATAAGTTCAATCGTTCGAGTTGTAGCTTCATCGAATTGGACAGGAATCTTTTCCTTCAACTGCTTTAGGCCAGAAATCTGCTGATCCTCCGTGAAGCGCCCTCTATCGTTGCGCGCCACCCAGACATCAAGCCCTAAATCGCTACCGAGCTTGAGTAAAAGCCACTGAATCTCTGTATGTTCAGTAACTTCCTTAAAATGGTCAGTTGTGGGCCGTTCTTTCTCATCAACCTCTGGAACAGTGACTGAGCCAATTTTTGTTGCCTTCAAGGCTCTGGGCCGTCTAGCGAGTTTTGCCGGATCCACTGGACGCTTAACAGGATTGCTCGCTCCTTCAAAAATAGCGTTAACAACAGCCACACCATCAGAATCTCTCCATTTGGTTGGCGAGCCTCTGAGGTGACCGGTCCAGGCGTTAGGACTACTTAGGTTCTGAAAGATCGTGAGTTGATCACTAAGGTTTTGTATAGGTATCGCTGTCTCAGGTGTAAGGACCTTAACGGCCTTAACTCGAATACGACAAGGAAACTCTTCGTCTTTCCAAATAGGAGTTCGATCGAAATAGGGTTCCGATGTCGTTTCTAGCACGGCGATCCAACGAGAAACCCCTGTGAGGTAGCAAAGGAGAGTATCACCAGGTCTGATTTTCTGAACGGCTTTCCATCGACTTTCCCTAAAGCCTGTGATTTCAGCTCCGTCATCGAGGAATTCTTGCCAAGTGGTTCCTGTAAATAGGTCTAACCAATAATTGTACGTTGACATATTTATATGCGCCTTGCTAATTGACTGTAATCACTATAGTAAATTTATGATTGCTATTACACGTTCACAAACGATGACTCCCATTTTTAGCAAAACACCGGCTCCAGTCCTTTGCATGCGTATACTGCCGTCCCTTCGGCCCAGAGGGGCAGGCCCTTCGGCCATTCGGCTACGCTCATGGCAGGCTCCGCTCAGGCTCGCCCGTTGGGCTACGCCCAGAGGGGCGGGCTTGGCGGTTAATACAAAAACCAGTACCTCCCTTTGCGGGAACACCGGTCTTTGTTTTCATAAGAGCATGTGGGCGTATCACGATACGCCCCTACATTCGCTGCCATCCTCGCTCTTCGCCTTTCCCCGCTCTGCGTTCTCCGCGTTCTTGGCGGTTAAAAAATCCAGGTTTGCCCTAAACGGGCATGCTCATTTCAGGGGAACCAGGTTACCGATGATATAGCCGATCACGATGCCAACCAGGAGGATAATGGTGAGTACCCGGTAGCTGACCACCTCGGCGCCGTAACCTTTCTTAATGGCCAGGACCGACAGTAGGTAGCCCAGGGCGTTGAACAGGTAGAAGACGGGAATGGAGAGGACCTTTACGAGTAGAGGCCCCACCACGGGAATCAGGGAAACGAGGGTCGCCAGCGCCACAAAGCCGTTGGTGATGAAGCCGGCCACCAGGGCAAACAGCGCCAGGGCCTTGGCGTCCACGCTAAAGTAGAGGCCCACCACTACCACAGCGGCGATCCCCCCGACAATGGCAAACGCCTTCCAGTAGGATTGGAAAAAACCTCTGATGGCAAATCGCATACCGGCTTACCCTGTAGCCGAATCTACATCAGGGTTGTTCAGGAACGGAATTCAATTCTGCCCGCACCTGAAATGGTATTGAGCCAAACTCAACCCACATGACCTCATCACGCTCTGTATCCAGGCTGAACCGGAGCTGATGTCCCTCGCCCGGCAGCATATGGGTCAGAATGTCGGTTGTGCTCAGGACCGGTTCGCCATACAGTTGCCGCTCAAAGCGCGCCCGCATCTCGACCAACGGACCACCCTGTTGCCCCGTACCAACAACGCCCGAACATGCCGCCGAGACCTGCCAGACCACCCCTTCCACCTCCACCAGCAGGATTCGCTCTTCACCCGGGGCCCAATCATATCGCTGGACCCACAGCAGGGCGCTGAAGAGGGTGTGGGTACCTTCCCGCCAGGGACGCGACAGCCCGTTGGCATAGACTACCTGCCGGGGATTCTGCTCATAACGGGCCCAGAGGGAGTCTGCGCGGCCGCGCTCAAGGATACGCTTTTCGTATCGAATGGGATAACCCTCTACCGGGTCCGCCCAGATGCGATGCCGGTTGTCCACGGAGTAAAAGCGGTTGAACCACGGGCGGGTTTGTGCGTGGTACTCGGCGTAGTAATTGGAGTCGCTCTCCGCCAAGGTTATGGTCACATCAACCACCGGAATTCCCAGCCATGATACCGTGTACGACAGCGGCTGGGCTGAAAGAAGAACAGGCAGGCACAGCGCCCCCATCAAAACCCAGGCCCGGTGAGGGCTTTGATAACGCAAGATTGATGTTGCTTGTCCGAATAGCACGAAGTTACTTAAAGTATAACATTAGGTTGTTCTCAGCCGGTTCCCTGTTTCCCGGTGACAGGCCGGCGCCAGGGGAAACGATTCCCCCAGAAGCCGGCCAGACCGACAACGGCAACGTAGGGGATTTGCAGCAGGAACCACAGCGGAAAGTGCCGCCGCAGGTCCCCCAGGGAAACCTTTGTGTCACCGATCAAAAGTAACGTTCCTTCAACCAATGCTTTAAGTAGAATGCCCGGGATCAGCACCGGCAGTACGGCGGCGGGAGCGGCCATGGCCGCCAGGGTCAGGACAATGATCAGGGCGTTGACGCCAAAGGTGGCCACGGGAACGGGGAAAAAGGCCGGATTGAACCGCCACATGGCCACTGCGTCCCCGGCCCACCGGATGCGTTGATAGATGAGCTGTTCCAGGGATTCGGCGGGATCGGTTACAACCCCGCAGTCGGAATCGGTGGCAAACGTGACCCGGGCCTTTGCCCGCCTCCGTGCCACCTGGAGGAACAGGGAGTCATCCCCCTGGAGGCGGCGCGCCAGGCTCCGAAAACCACCCGCCTGCTCGTAGACAGACCGCCGGTAAGCCTGGTTCTGTCCGGAACTGGCCCAGGGAGTACCCATCATGGTGCCGCCCCTGGCTGCCAGCATCAGCATGGCGAAGTCCAGCCGCTCAAACACCTTTAACGGAGATGCCGGTTTCGTCAGCTCCTCCTCATCCTCCCCGCTCAAACCCGCTGCCACTTGTGACCAGCCAACTACGTAATCGATATCGGCTGTAAAATAGCTTGCCATACCAGGCACCCAGGCGGGCCCCATCCGGCAGTCCACATCGGTGAACAGGAGCACGTCCCCGCGGCTGTGGCGGATACCGGCATCAAGGGCCCGTTTCTTATGGGCTAACAGCTGGTCGCCGGCGACAGAATTAACCACCCTGAGGCGTTGATCCTTACTGGCAGCCTCATCGAGAGCGGATCGGGAGCGGACGGAGAGGCCGTCATCCACTATGATGATCTCCAGATTGGGGGCAGGATAATCCTGGTCCAGCAGCCGTGCCAGGAGCCGTGAGAGGTGAGGATCGCCTGTACGGGCGGCCACGATAACCGATACCGTGGGCTGGTCATCGGTGCGGGGCGGTTCGGACCGGAAGAGCCCCAGGAGGAACCAGAGCAGGGTCAGGAAATAAACCGCCAGACAGCCCTGGAAAATGATCAGGACGAGGCTCAAAAGGGACCCGTTGCTTACAGCGCAAGCAGGCTCTTGGCCAACAGGAAGTAGATGAGGACCCCCAGGACGTCGGCGCTGGTGGTAACGAAGGGGCCGGTAGCCACCGCCGGGTCCACATCCAGGCGCTGGAGAATGATGGGGACCATAGTTCCCAGGAGCGTGGAGATGAACATGGTGGCGCAGATGGCCAGGGCCACCACGCTTCCCAGGCGAGTGGAACCGAAGATCCAGGCCATCGCCCCCAGGAGTAGACCGAAGAATATGCCCAGAAGCAGGCCAACCTGCAACTGCTTGCCAATAAAGCTCCAGATTCGTTTGATGTTCACCCGACCCGTAACCAGACCGCGTATGGTGATGATGCTGCTCTGAGTGCCGATATTGCCCCCCATGCCGATAATGACGGGGATAAAACCGGCCAGGATGATGACCTTGGCCAGCTCTTCCTTGAAGCTGCTGATGACAAACATAGCCAGAATACCCCCCACCCAGCTGGCCACGAGCCATGGCAGGCGCGTCAGGGCGTTTTGCAGTACGGGCTTAAGCAGAATCTCGCGGTCCTTGCCGGCCCCTACCATCTGCAGGAAATCCTCGGTTGCTTCCTCCCGGATCACGTCGACGATATCATCCACGGTGACAATCCCAAGAATGACTCCCTCATGGTCGACCACCGGCACGGCCATGATGTTGTACCGGGACACGATATGAGCCACTTCCTCCTGGTCGGTTTCCGGAACAACAGCCACCACATCGGTCTCCATAATGTTCGACAACTGTTTATTGGCGGCATTCATAAGCAGCTGCCGCAGTGAGAGTACCCCCTCCAGTTTGTTATTTTCGTCCACCACGTAGATATAGAACGCCATCTCCGCCTCTTCGCTCAGCTGCTGGACCCTCTGGATTGCCTCACTCACTTCCAGATTCTTTTCCATAGCCAGGAAGTCAGGCGACATGATACCGCCAGCGGAGTCCGGCGCGTACTGGAGCAGTTCCTCAACTCCGGCGGCGTCCTCCTTCTTCATGAGGGCCAGGACCTGTTCACGTAGCTCGTCGGGCAGCTCATCCAGCAAATCCGCCTGGTCATCAGGTGACATGGGGGTTACGATCTCCGCAATGCGCTTGGGCTGGAGGGTGGAAACGAGCTCCAATCGAATGCTCTCATCCAGCTCGCTGAGGAAATCCCCAACCCACTCGGGCTCCTTGAGCATGTTGAAAATGTCATGGCGTTCCCGGGCGGTAAGGTGACGGAACATCCAGGCCAGCTCGGCGGGATGAATCTTGTTCAGGACTTTCCCAAGGGCGGAACGGGCCTTTCGCCGATAGAGACGCCGGACCGTGTCCAGCAGAACCAAGCCCTCCGTACCGATAAATTCTTGTCTCATTGTCCGTCCGTAAAGTTGATGACGTCGTGCCGGGTGATGAAGCCCACGGGTTGATTGTCCCTGGTAAGGATCACCCCCTGGTGCTTGAGGAGCAAGTGAATAGAGTGAAGCATGCTCGTGATATCGGGCAGCTCACGGCTTTTCATCTGGCGTAATTGATGGAGAGTAATCATCTACTGGTCCAACATACCCTTCTCCCGCATCCATTCATCGGAATAAAGCTTTGACAGGTAGCGCTCGCCCGTATCCGGCAGCAGGGTCACCACCACCTGGTCGGGGCGCATGGCCGCCGCTACCTCCACTGCTACCTTCATGTTGGTTCCCGTCGAGCCCCCGCCAAGTATCCCCTCCTGGAGCGCCAGCTGCCTGGCCGTGTAAAAGGATTCCTTATCGCTGACGTTGACAATCTCATCCAACAGGTCCATGTCCAGTATCCCGGGAACCGTGTCTTCGCCAATGCCTTCAACCAGGTAGGTATATCCCTGGATAATTTCGCCGGTCTCCTTGTAGGTTTTAAAGACACTGCCGTAGGGATCGGCGACCCATACCTTGATGTCGGGGTTCTGTTCCTTGAGGTAGCGTGCGGCCCCGGTGATGGTCCCGCAGGTGCCCATGGAAGCCACCAGAGCGTCAATCCGGCCCTCCATCTGTTCCCAGATCTCCGGCCCGGTGGTGTCGTAGTGGACCTGGACGTTAGAAGGATTCTCGTACTGGTTGGCCAGGACAGCGCCCGGCGTCTCTTCGGCGATACGTCGGGCCACCGAGTAAAAGGAACGGGGATCATCGGGTGCGACGTCAGTGGGACAGATGATCACCTTGGCGCCCAAGGCCCGCACCAGACGCTGCTTTTCATCGCTCGCCTTATCGAACATGACAAGAATGGCGTTGTAGCCGCGGACGGCGCACGCCATGGCCAGCCCTATGCCCATATTGCCGCTGGTGGCCTCTACCACCGTCCCACCCGGCTTCAGTCGGCCCTCTTTTTCGTAATCTTCCAGAATGCGCAGCGCGGCCCGGTCCTTGAGGCTGCCGCCGGGGTTGAGGTACTCCACCTTGGCCCACAACTCGGCCCCGTTGGGGTCGGCCAGCTTGTTGATGCGCACCATGGGGGTGCGGCCAATCAATTGGAGAATATTGTCAGCCTTTATCATGCGTGGGCTCCTCCTTGGCGGTCACTCAGTAGTGGTTCGGGATTTTGGACCAGCAGCGATCTGAACCCAAGGTAGGTCACCAGGGCGGCCGCTGCCAGCCACAGGGGCGAAACATGCCCGCCGGGGGCGTACCATGAGAAAGAATCTTCGGGGACATTCGCAAACCAGAGGGCCAGGCTGTTGTTAACGGCGTGCACCACAAAGGATGGCCAGATGCTGCCGGTGCGCCAGGCCAGGTAGCCCAGGACCATCCCCAACAAGTAAATCTGGAGGCTCCACCACGGATTGAAATGCAGGACCGTGAACAGGAGCGAGGAGAACAGCACCGCCCTGGTGGCATCCCGGTAACCCTTCTCGAGCTGCCCCTGGAAAAATCCCCGGAAGACGATTTCCTCTACCAGGGGTGCGATCACCACCGCTCCCCCCGCCACCAACAGGGCCTCCGAGCCGGTGGCAAAGGTAAGGAATTCCATGCCCCGGGCGATGTTATCCGGTAAGGGAAAAACGAGCGCCATCAGCCGGTCCAGTTCATCAATCAGAACGGAGACACCCAGTCCGATCAACACGGTGTCCCGCAGGGTGCCGGGTGAGACACCCTGCAGGCGGAAGGCGGCCGCCAGTGGCAGTCGGCGCCGCTGGATGATGAACGCCAGGGGGAGGAGGATGAGGAATTCGCTGAGCACAATGGTCCAGCGGGGCAGGTCGAGGTCGGGGCTGGTGGGGTCTACGAAGCCCAACACGATGAAGGCCCCTATAAAGCCGCCGAAGAACATGGAGCCAATGGTGGCCAGGAAGGCAAACCGCACCTGCCGCCGTCCATTGTGCTCTCCCGCGTGTCCGTTGCCCCGGTTCATAGCGCGGGAATTTAGACACTGGGTGGAGAAGGGGCAAAACGAAAGCAAGGAAATCCCTGGTCTTGCTGGGCTATGATGAAACGATTATATTAAAAAAAGTCAATATTGAGACGGGGGAGTAAGTCCAGACCGCCTGGCCTGACCATCAGACATCAATCAACCATTTCCGGCTCGTTCTGCCTGATAAGAGGGTTTTTTCAGGGACAATCATTTAACCAGTCCCTTAACGGTGTCCAGGATTGTTGTTACCCGGTGCTTGATAAGGTGTTCTCGCTCAACACGCCGCCGGGCTTTAGCGATTATCTTCTCACGGGCGGCAGGGTGCTGTAGATAATATTGGGACTTGTCCCGAAGTTCATCTATGGTCATAAAAGTGATTGCTTCTGATTCCAGGTCGAAATGGTCTGCCACGGCATCCTGCCATTCACTTAGAAGAAATCCCCCGCATAAGGGTATATCGAAGTAACGCTGGTTCAGGGCTGTCTCCTGCTGGAAAGTGGTGAGGCTCAAATTGACCCCGCTGCTGCGAAATACCCCGGCTGCTTCAGGACCGTGCTCTACCGGTCCCCGGAATATCTCAGCCGGGATATGCTTAAGCCAATCCTCAGGACCAAAGATGGCTAAAGGAATATCATCAATAAGGGCTTTAAGTACTGCGAGCCGGTGCCGACGGGTCTGCTGGACCACAACGCTGGCCATGAAATGATAAAAAACCTCGGAACTGTCAAATTTGTCCCTGAACGGAGCGAAAACAGGTTCAAGCTCCAGCCGTCCTTCTTGTCTTTTAATAGCCGCAAGGTCAATATCCCATTTTTCCAGCAGTTGTTTGAACTCGCGATGGAAGTATTTCTTATCCGCCTTAGCGAACGTCGTTCCAACAAAGGTCACTTTTTCTTGAAGGGAAGTATCAGGCCGTTGGGTGGGGTCCCCGCAAATGCTTTCATCGGTGGCGAGCGGCAGGTAGTATGCGTGCTGAAACCCTACTTCCCGCAGAGTTGTAAGGGCCGTCCGTTCATAAGTGAAAGCGATGGCCCAATCCGGAGATGAGTCCTGAAAATAAGGTCCGTCAAAAAGGTGGTTGTCCTGGTACCAGATTATTACGGGTATCTCCATCTCCGATAGTATGTTTATTACACGTCCCTTGCTGTCGAAGCCAAGACTATTAAGAGCCATGATTGCATCAGGACGAACCTCTACAGCTTTTGTGAGGATCGTGTGCAGGACTGCCTTGACGGCCTGGCCGGTCGGGATGGAGAGAGGGATGACCTGATGACCCCGTCGCTCCAATTCACTGATCAACTGCCCCTGCAGGAAATAGTCAAAAGTCAGGAATATGATCCGGTAGGACGGGCCCTGGAATTTCCTATACTTAAAATATGACCTAAGCTTGGGAGCATTAATATTCATCTGACGAATCCTATAATGGGATATGTATCCTCGCCAACACCTGTAGGTAATATACGGTCAGGAGGTCTAGCAATGCGAAAACTACCTTCAACGGTGTATCCAAGAAATAGGTGCGAGGGCTCCAGAATAGCGCCTACCGCCTTTCGATCGATCCGACTAGTTTTGCCTGAAAAATGAATCTGTCCTGGGGCGACTAGGACGTTCCCAGGGGGAGTAGGTCTGTCTGAGTTCAGCTCTCAGTTCTGTGGGCGGCTGGCAAACCGCACCTGACGCCGACTGTTGTGCTCTCCCGCGTGTCCGTTGCCCCGGTTCATAGCGCGGGAATTTAGACCCTGGGTGGAGATGGGGCAAAACGAAAGCAAGGAAAGTACCTGCCCCCGTGGTTCCCCTTAAATTGACGACGTGAGTCGCGAGTTGTGGCCGTGGCCCTAACGAACACGGGTCATTTGAAAGAATACCATCCCCTATTGAAGGCGGTCTTCAAGCGGGATGGGAACTGGCGGACGCTGCTGCTAAGAATCATCGGTCATCGGTTACGATCTGATAAGTTGGGAAAACGCTGAAAAAGTGCTTATAGGGGGTAGGAGAGGATACTTGTGAGCAGCCAATGCAAGGGCTTAGAGAGTACTTTCCAAATAGAGTGGCGATAGATAAATTATAGAAATGTTTGCCGGATTCGATTGTGTCAGAAAAACTAGCCGCAATTGCCCCTATGAAATTTGCCAGTATGGTAAATGAAAATTCGCTATTATATCGACCCGGATACAGCCTTGCCTCACATCTACAAACATAATGTAGATGAAACTGAGATTGAGGATGTTCTGAGAAGACCCGGTGAGGATCGACCGGGACGTGAAGGTTCTCGAGTCGCCACTGGCTTGACAAGGGCCAGGCGATATGTGCGAGTCATTTACGTGCCTGATCCGGAACCAAATAGCGTTTTTGTCATCACAGCATATGAATTGAAAGGCAAACCTTTAACTGCTTATCGGCGCCGCAGGCGCAGGAGAGAACAATGAAGCAGAGCAAATTCCCACCCGGGTGGGATGAAGAGCGCGTCCGACGGATGCTGCAACATTACGAAGAACAGACTGAGGAAGAGGCGGTCGCTGAAGATGAGGCAGCCCTTGAGGATCAGAGTCAAACCAACATTGAGGTTCCCAACGAGCTGGTTCCGACCGTCCGGGAACTCCTAGCCAAGCATCAAGCAGAGAGTGAGGGCTCATAACGCTGGATTTACAGTCCATTCCAGACTTTCGCGGTCTAACCTATACCTACTCTGGTTGAACTGCACAGCACCACAAGTCTAAAACAGGCCGTGGCCCTGGTCAATATGGGCCGCCTGGAAGAATCCTATCCCCTTTTCAGGACTATTTTCCGGCAGGACAAAAACTGGCGGATGCTGCTGCCCCGGCTGGTGCCCGGCGGCCTGATTGAGGATGATGCGGTGAAGAAATCCTGCGTGAGGTGGAGTAGGCTCGACTTAGCGATTAACTGTCATATAGCAGAACATATGTAACACCGACATTGTTACACTTTAATGCGGAATTTGTAGCATAACATTTGTTACATCTCCTCTATCGGTTATGCTCCAACTCCAAAAAGGAGGTAGACGATGGAGGAGCAGGAAAGACGAATCGAGGCAATCAGACGATATCTCCAAGGTGAAGAAATCAGCGTCATCTGTCGGGCTTTGGGCCGCTCTCGCCGGTGGGGGGGTTGGCCCTGCCCTGAAAATCAAAGGTCCCAGGAGTGATCCCGGGGCATTTTTGTATGTTTGCAGATTAGCCTTCCAGGGGCAGGTCAAACCGCAAGTAACGTCTCCGAAGGCATTTGCTTCAGGTAAAACCCGGCCTGAGTGCACGTCAGCCTACCGCCTTTCGACAGGGCAGGCTACATAAACAGCCGTTCGTATTGCTTCCGCACGCTCCCCGGTAACAGTTTCAGGGCGTTTTCATAGTAAATCTTTTTCATCACGTCGTCAGGCAGGAAGATGCCGTAAATCATCCACCGACCCTGCAGTCCGGCTCCCAGCGGTCCCAGCATTTGGGCCGGATGGTTGAAATATTCATTATCGGTTTCAATAAACCACCAATGGGGTATCCAGAAATCTTCGCCCCGGGTGGGGTTGCCATCCGTGCCGAAAAGAACCCGGTCCTGATACTTGATGATAAACCGGCGGGACGTATACGGCTGCCGCCCGAGCTCTTGCAGGCGGGCATTGATATCAACATACAGATTGGGATAGGTATCCAGCAGGCGACTCACCTCCGCCAGATCCCAGGCCCGGCTGGTGACGTGGGCACCGATGAAAATTGTCTTGGGGTGTCTGGCATACAATCGTTCTTGGGCAGCCAGCAGTTCCGTATAGTGGGGAATGTCGGTACCCAGGTAATTGCCATCAGGGCTGCTACGCCACATCCCTGCCTCGTAGCGCTCGTTATTGGGGCCAATGGGCTGCCACCGAGCGGGTGCGTCGCTGGTGTGGATCATCACCGGCAGGCTGAACTCGGCGCAGGTTTCCCAAATTTTGTCCAGCTTCGGGTCATCCGGCATCACGTAACTGCCATCGGCATACTTATACCGCATGCCAAGGCTCTTGCTGATCTTTAATCCCGCAGCGCCGGCCCGGAAACTCTCTGCCAGTGTCGCGGCAGCTTTATCCGGCCAGCCCGGTTCGTCGATACCGTTCCAGTCAACCCGGGCAAAATTGATGAGCCGTCCATTGGAACTGGCGGCGTTGGCCATGGCCCGCTCCAGGTTTTCGCCGAATCCTCCATCCATATTGACGATCATCCCGACATTCAATTGGTCCATTAGTTTGAGTTGGTCCTCCGCGGCCGACCAGTCGCCGGCGTGAAAATGAATATCGATGGCGGGATACTTCGCCCGGCGGACATCAGTATTCTGGGAGATCAGCACTGGGTCGGGGATCGGATACTGTTCGGGGGTCGGCTTGAAGTCGGCATAGACGTCGCTGGCTGGCATCTCCCGGCCTGCCCCGGTACCCCATCTGGAGGTGTCCGCCTCCCCTTTCGGAGAGTCCGCCTCTGAACCGCCACCACATCCGGCGAGCAGGAATGCCGCGGTTAAAATAATCGTGATGCGCATGGTAACTCCTATTTTTTAGATGTGATCAAACGGTATGAGCCGTTCGATGAACCGAATATGTCTAATTCTACTTCTTTCCATGAGGAGATGCAAGGGTGAATCGACAGGAGTTCCCCCGAAAATTTGATTCTTAAGTTCTTAACCCATTAATTCGTATTGAATTACGGAAGTTGATAAGTGGAGAAGGCTGTTATCAGGAAATGTAATTAATAACGAAAATCTATCCAGAATAGTAGAAACCGTTGAAACGGTTTTTCATTATTCGATATATAGCTAACCCACGACTTAAGTCGTGGGTTAATACGATGTTACGAAGCATTAATAACCGCTTCAGCGGTTTTATAACCGACTCTAACCCACCCCCCAGTCCCCCTTCCCTTGCAAGGGAGAGGGCATCCCGACACTCGTGTCGGGAAGGGGGTGGGTTGAATCCGCGCTCTCTGCAACCCGAAGAGGTCCCTAAGAGAGTTACTTAGTTTCACTTGATTATTTCGGGGGAACTCTTGTGAATTGATGGCCGGTTAAGGGTCAACTGCTACCGGCTGCCCACCCAGTTCTGCACGGGCCGGTAAACCTGCATCTCAGGGGCCCGGTGCTCTCGAACCCATACGCTCAAGCAATACTAACGGTTTTGGATAATTGTCCGAGACCTTCTTTAAGTACTCTCCCAGGGCGTCCACATTGTGTTTTTCAATATAGTACTCCAAATTGCGCAAGGCCCCTTTAGCGTAACGGGTATGGAAAAAGAAATATTTCACCGCTGCCAGAAAATAAGCGCCTCCGTATAGATCCCATAGAATCGAGAAACGGATGGCATTGACCAGAATGAATGCGTTTAAGCCGTTACGTATATCACCAGCGTAAAACTGCCCCAACCCGGGAACGAATTTTGACATACTCAGAGCAACCGCTGCCGATTTCTGGGGTATCTCTCCGATCCTTTCGACATCTCGAGCCAGTTCCCGTGCACAGGCCAGCTCACATGCGCCCAATTGCTCCAGCCCCTCTTCCCAGCGTCCCTGGTAGATATAGGACCAGGCCTGTATATAGATCAGCTGCCGGGCCTCCTCCGAAGTGACCATGGGCTGAAGGAGAGCAAGGGTTTGGCGCATTTGCTCGTAGTTATAACCCTCCCAGTGGATCCGGGCCAGGAGAACCAGGTTCTCAAGGTCATAGGGAGAAACTTCATCGTTGGTCACGGCATGGATCAGCACCTCTGCAGCCTGGCTGACCTGCCCCCCGGCTTGATAGGCCCGTGCCAGTTGATGCAGCAACTGATCTTCGCTGTCATACCGTCCGAAGTACCACTGACGCTGGTATTCGGTTACCGCCTCGAAGTAGGCCCCCTGGCGATAAAAATGGTCCCCCAGGCTGACACCGTAAAGAGAGCCTGCCAGAAGGAACCATCCGGCGAGAACTACCGGGAGAGCCACTGCTCCGGATAAGGGCGCTCCAGGACCGGATCCAGTTGCTCCAGTTTGGCCCGCCACCGGGTCTGTTGCTCCTGGAAATCGATCTTGGCCCCCACATAGCTGCCGTAGATATCCCCTAGATAAAAGGACGCCGCTAACGTGGTGGCGGTGAGGCCGGAGATCACCCTTTCATGGGTAAAAGCGTTATAGGCCACATAGCCGCTGAGGACCGTCGCTGCAAAAGCGTACAGCCCGTCCAGGCCCCTCTGGTTATAGACTTTTCCCAAGCCGGGGACCACCGCGGACAGAGTTGCCGCTACCCAGGGTTGTTTGGGTCGCATGCCTTGTCTTTCCTTTTCCAGCCTTAAGAAAAGCGCCCTGAGGCTATCATTTTTAACAATATCAAAAAAGCCGCTATCTAATGGGACGGGGTCCAGAGTCACCCTGGCCGCATAATGGTAATAGAAGGTTTCCTCTTCCAGGTTGCTACTTGCCGCAATCCGTTTCCAATCCTCCCCCCTGGCCAGGTTATACAGAAAAGCAAGCCGGGCACTGGCTGCCAGCTGGCCATCTGTTTTAGCGGCCAGCGTTTCAAAGACTTGAGCAGCAAAGTCATGGCGTCCCCGGAGTTCGTGGCATAACCCGACCTTAAACCGGGTGGAGTCGTCATTTCCTTCAATCAGATAGAGATACCGCTCGTATTCCATAGCCGCCCGCAGGTAGTCGCCCCTGGCAAAAAGGTAATCGCCAAAGGACTTCAGATGGGCAGGGACAAAGAGGTTTGCTTCAGGTTGGGCCTTAATAACGATGATGGCAGAGAGCAGAAAAAAAATGAGGCGCATGAAGGAGGGTTGGCTTAACGTTCCTTCTCCCTGGCAGCTGCGGCCGCATCGGCGTCGAACCTGTAGCTTGTCACCGGATCAACAAATTTTTCGCCGTCAAAGGGATAATAAAGATAGGTAAAGGGACTGCATCGCAGGAGTCGGTCCGCCGCCAGCAGATAGCCTCTGACGCTCCCAAACTCACGAAGGGCGTCAAAGGCGAAACGTGAACATGACGGATGGAACATGCAAGACGGCAGGTCCTGGGTGGAGATAGCCTGTTGATAAATCCTGATCCCCCCCTTCAATACATCCTCCAGGAGACCTGACTGCTTCCCCGCCAAGGCCAGCTCCGGTTGGGCTACCCAAATCGGAGGTGCTTCCCAATACCGGTTCGCCGGCGCAGGCAGTTGAGCGGAGAGACATTCAAGGAGCAGCAGACAGGAGGCCGCTACTCCCATGGTAAGTTTATTTACGGAGCCCCTCCGCAACCTCGATCTCCGTCATGGTCCTGCCCTGGTAGGCTTCCATTGAAATCGAAAAACAAGGATAAATGTTAACGCAAGGCACTAACATCAACCACTCATCGCTGCGAATCCTCCGCTCGTGGAGCTCGGCACCTATCCTTGGCCCCAGGAGGCAGCTAGCGAAAAAACCTGACATCCCGTTAGCCCTACCACCAGTAGCGTAGGCCATGTAGGCCCGCGTCCCAACGGAAATGAGGGGAACGGCATCGGCTATCAGTGCCCCACCCAGAGCGATCCACTCACTGAGGGCAATTGGCTTACCCTCATTCATTTCCAATCCCACGCGGGGACCGATACAGGCACTGGCCAGACAGGGCCCGGCTCCGCCTTCACCACGCATATGGACCCCGGGGGCCAGCAAAGCACCCGGGGCAGGAGTCGGCAGGCGTTCCTCGACGGTTGGCGGGGGCGCTTTTTCGATTGTTGGCGGGGGCGCTTTTTCATCGCCCCCCAGCCTTATTGCCAACGCCCGCATTCCGATCGTAAGCATATCATTAATTTTTCCGTCAAGATCATAATCGGCGACCATGACGACCTGGCTAGTTTCCACATCCACCATCCGGGCAGAAGCGGTATACATGTCTCCTACTTTGCTGATACTGCCCCCCACCATCATCTGGGCTCCCAGCAGCTGGCCCACTTCCACCAGGCATTCATCGCTGGTGCAGCCGGTTAATTGAAAGTCCTGCTCAGTAAGAATTGTTTCCATCATTCCCCGCTCAACCACCTGAAATTTCTCAAGGCGGAAAAGCTCATTCCTGAGCCGGTCCGATAAAGCGGCCACTTCCGTCTGGCTGACCCCCCGTGCTTCAAAATCCATAACAGCAATGGTGGTCTTCTGGGCTAAGACGGGGGTTCCCGCTGCGAGGAGGGCAATTATTAACAGTATCGGATTCGCCGCTGAGTAAAATTGACGCTGTAGATCTGGCATGATTATCGTTCCTCCCAGGTTATCTGGACAGGGATAATATAAGACTGCCTAACTCGGAATAAAACCAGTGAATAATGGCGTTGGAAAATACGGCGAGGATTTCTGGCAAAGAGATCATTCACCGGCAAAACCACATCCCGACCAGGATTGTTCACTCGATTGACCGCTGAGCAAACGCCTGGATTCCATCCCATATATGATCGGGATCGATGTGGGACTCGGCTATGATTTCCTCCACCGAGCCGCCGGTGCGCCAGCGGTTATCCCAGTCCGGTGTCAGAGCAAAGGCCTTCATGCGCCGGCTGCCCACCCAGTTCTGCATGAGCCGGTAAGCCTGATTTGAGATGATCATACTGTTCTCCCAGTCCCATGAGGAAAGGACCTTTTCCTGATAGGATTTGCTCTGAAGCACGAAGAGACCATAACTAATGGCAGCCACGATCTTCACATTGGGTCCCCGGTCCCTGATCAGCGGAAGGAGGGTTACGACGCTGTTAGTGGCACTGGTCCCCCGGACGATGAGTGTCCCCTCTTTGAGCCCGTCGGGATCGTAGTCTTTCATGATGTAGGCCCCCTTCGCCGCTTCAAGATGTGAGGGAATGTCCAGGGCTTCCCTGTCAGGTATCACAATTGGAGGGCGGGTGAGGTGCAGGGCGATGATAGGCACATCGGTAGCCAGTGCGGTTCCTAAGGCCGGGGCCACCTCGTTGTGCTCCCAGGGGTGCAGGTTGATGACCTGGCCATCGGGGAACAGCTGGGTCACTCCAGGCGCAAAGATGCCGAAGTGAGTGCGGCTGTCCTCAGCGGTTTCCGGCCCCGAATGGCTGGCGATCCACAGCAGGCGACCCACCTTGAGATCTGAATCCTGGGCCACCTGGCTGAATAGCCGGAAGGGGCCGTACTTGAGGTACGAAAAGGAGCCGTAGGTACTGCATGCACCGAGAAAGCCCTTAAAGTCTTCGTAGGGTGTTTCGGAAAAGTTAACTGTGGTCAAGCCCGCCAGCAGGCCCGCATTGGTAAACTCGGTAATAGCCTGGGGGAGCAGAGCACCGTGGGGGTGATTATCCCGGTGATACCAGCCGAAGCCTTCGAAGTCTTCCCAGTTCTTGGCGAAACCGGATATGTTGGTGGAATCGGCCAGGTCTGCGGAAGCGGCGATAACCAGGGGTACTCCGGCCTGATCATGACTGAGCTTATTGATCCACGCCCCGAATTTGGCCAGCGCCGCCCGGTTGGGCGCTTCCTGGCCGGGCTCGACAAAGAGTTCTGCGGGATAATCATCAATTTCCTTGAGGATCTGCCTGGGTAGTCTGAAGTTCGCCCCCGGAATGTATCTTCCCAGCTCTTCAGGCACCGAATCACCCAGCTCCACCAGCCTTTCGGCCAGGAAATCCACCAGCTCCTGATCATTCCGCAGCACCGACATAACCCGGGAGAGGTGGCTGCCCGACTCCTCGCGAAACTGGCGGTCATCAGCGGGGCGCGGCTCACCGAAGTTCTCAAAGGTAACCCCGTATTTATTGGCGAACTCCTTGCGCCCGGCCCAGAAGAGCTCGCTGTTGGCCTTGTGGGGGACGCCGTGAGATTTGTTGTCGTATACGCCGTAGCCCCGGCCCTTACGGTTCCTGGTCCAGAGCACTTTGGGTTTGTCTTCGCCATCCGGGCTGTTGAGCAAGACGAAGGCCTTGGCGACTTCCTCCCAATTTTCGCCCTCATAGGTTCCCACTACATGAAAGCCGTAGGGTTTGAACCAATCGGTCGGCGAGCCGTTGATGACCGATGAGAAGGGCCGGTCATCAATGCCGTAATCGTTCCAGTCCAGCACGTAGATGAGGTTAGTCAATCCCAAGCCGTAGGCGGTGTTTTTGGTTTCATGGCTGGAGCCGGCTGAGAGCCCGCCTTCGCCTTCATAGGCCCATACTCTTACCTCCGGAACGCCGGCCAGTTTAAGGGCCAGGGCCATGCCGGCCGCAGGCGGGGAACCGTGTCCACTGGGACCGGTATTGAACTTCAAGAACAGGGTCTTGCCGCCCATTTCCGCATGGCCGGGCAGGCCCCCATGACGACGCAGATCGAGCAGGTCTTCCCATACCAGCGCCCGCCGCTCGAAATCCTTAACCAGGTACCTGGGACTATTGGTCTGCTCGTACTTGATGCGCAGGACCTCGTTGTACACCGCCAGCAGGGCGTAGACCAGGGGAACGGTGTGCCCCGCTACCAGGACGAAGCGGTCGGCGAAGCGCTTGCCGGGATCGCGAATGTCCCAGCGCATGGCGCCGGAGAGGGTGTTGGTTACGAGCATGTGGGCCTTTGAGCGTGAGCCGCCGGGATGACCGCTCTGGCAATGGTTTAGCATGATATCGATGCACTGATCTATCAGGTCCTTGATGATCTCGTAGTATGGGAATTCCTGTTTAAGCTGGCTCAGGGGATACGATGCGGGCCGCCTCATGATTGGTTAACTCCTTGTCGGGCAGGGATCTACCTGTTGATTATGAAGCAACTTCGGTTTGGATACGCTTTTGAGCCCGGATAGGTAGCGATATGGGCCGACGGTGGTGCTTTCCAGGAAGGACTTCCCGGAGTATCTGGCCGGTATAAGAGCCAGTGTGTTGCGCCACTTCTTCCGGAGTTCCTTCGGCCACAACATAGCCGCCATCGTCCCCGCCTTCGGGACCCAGGTCCAAGATCCAATCGGCGGTCTTGATCACGTCCATGTTATGTTCGATAATGACCACAGTGTTGCCCCTGTCCACCAGCCGGTTGAGCACCTTAAGGAGCATCTCCACATCCGCGAAGTGAAGCCCGGTGGTGGGCTCGTCCAGGATGTAGATGGTCCGGCCGGTGCCGGTGCGTGAGAGCTCGGCGGAAAGTTTAACTCGCTGGGCCTCTCCCCCGGAGAGGGTCGTGGCCTGCTGGCCGAGCCGCAGGTAGCCCAAACCTACGTCACAAAGCGTTTGAAGCTTACGCTCAATAGCGGGGATATTCTTGAAAAATTCCAGCGCTTCCCGGCAGGACATATCCAGTACCTGGGCGATGTTCCGGCCCTTGTAGGTAACTTCCAGGGTCTCGCGGTTGTACCGCTTCCCTTTGCATTCGTCGCAGCGCACGTAGACGTCGGGAAGGAAGTGCATCTCGATTTTGATGATGCCATCCCCCTGGCAGGCCTCGCAGCGGCCCCCTTTCACATTGAAGGAGAACCGCCCGGGCTTGTAGCCCCTGATCTTGGACTCGGGGAGTTGGCTGAACAGGTCCCGGATATGGGTAAAGACGCCGGTATAGGTTGCCGGGTTGGAGCGGGGCGTCCGGCCGATAGGCGACTGGTTGATATCGATGACCTTGTCCAGGTAGAGCAGGCCGTGGATCGAGCCGTATTTGAGGGGCTTCTTCTTACTGGAGTAGAATTCCCGGCTGAGAATGGGGTAGAGGGTCTCGTTGATAAGAGTCGATTTGCCCGAGCCGCTGACTCCTGTAACGCAGACAAAACGGCTGACGGGAACATTGACGGTGATTTCCTTGAGATTGTTGCCGCAGGCCCCTTCCAGGCGGAAAAAGCGGTCCGGCCTGGGGCGGCGTTTCTTCGGCACGGGTATCTCCCGACTGCCTACCAGGTATTGACCTGTCAGGGAGGCAGGATTGGCTTTGATCTTTCCCGGCGGGCCAGTGGCCACTACCCAACCGCCCTTTTCACCGGCGCCCGGTCCCAGGTCCACTACCCAATCGGCCGACTCGATGGTCTCCCGGTCGTGCTCAACTATCAGCACCGTGTTGCCCAAATCCCGCAGCCGGTACAGGGTTTGTATAAGCCGCCGGTTGTCGCGCATGTGCAGGCCGATGGACGGCTCGTCGAGGATATAGAGGACTCCGACCAGCTGGCTGCCCACCTGGGTGGCCAGGCGGATGCGCTGGGCCTCGCCACCGCTGAGCGTAACGGTAGAACGGGACAGGGTGAGGTAGTCCAACCCCACGTTGACCAGGAATCCGAGGCGGTCCCTGATCTCCTTGAGCACCTGCGCGGCGATCTCCTGCTGGGTGGAGGTGAGCTCCAGGCGGTGAATGAAATCCTGGAGACTCTTCACAGACATCTCCGCCACGTCCCAGATGCTCTTGCTGTTGATGGTCACCGCCAGGCTCTCCTTCCGCAGGCGTGCACCGTTGCAGCTGGTACAGGGGTGAATGGACATGAACTGCTCGATCCACTGGCGGATGCCCGGCGAGCGGGTCTGGGTATACCGCCGCCGCAGGTTGTTGATGACCCCCTCGAAACCGCCGGTGTACTCCCCCCGCCAGCGCCTGGAGGTGTACTGCATGGTGATCCTGGTATCGGGGTCGGTTCCGTATAGAATGACCTGTTGAACCTCCTCCGGCAGGCGCTTCCAGGGCGTGGTGAACTTGAAGTTGTAGTGCTGGGCCAGGCTTTTGAGCATGGAGCTGTACCACCCTCCCCTTGGCTGTTCCCCGATGGGGAGCACCGCCCCCTGGATCAGGCTTTTGTTCCTGTCCGGAACCACCAGGTCGAGGTCGATTTCCATCTGGGTGCCCAGGCCATCGCACGTGGGGCAGGCACCGAAGGGCGAGTTGAAGGAGAACATCCGTGGCTCGGGCGTTTCGTAGCTGATCTCACAGTCGGGGCAGGAAAGGGTCTCGCTGAAGAGGTGGTCCCGGCCTTTTCCCCTGCGGCTCGCCGTGGCTACGCCGAGGCCCGAATCCGGTAATTCGTTGACCACGACTACCCCCGAGCCCATCTTCACCGACAGCTCCACCGACTCGGTGAGGCGCTCCTTTTCCGGATGGATCCCTCCGGGAACGGCCGGCTTGACCACCAGACGGTCCACGACTACCTCGATGTCGTGCTTCTTGTTCTTGTGGAGGATGATCTTCTCGGAGAGCTGCCTCACCCGGCCGTCCACCCGTACCCGGACGAAGCCCTCGCGGCGGATGCTGCGGAAGACCTCCTTGTACTGTCCCTTTCGGCCCCGCACCACCGGCGCCAGCAGCTGGATACGGGTACCCTCGGGAAAGGCCAGGATGTGGTCTACCATCTGCTGGACGGTCTGGCGGCCCACCGGTCGGCTGCAGCTGGTGCAGTGGGGCGTGCCGATGCGGGCGAACAGCAGGCGCAGGTGGTCGTAAATCTCAGTGATGGTACCCACGGTGGAGCGTGGGTTGCGGCTGGCAGACCTCTGCTCGATGGAAATGGCCGGGGAAAGCCCCTCGATGACGTCCACGTCGGGTTTTTCCAGCTGGCCCAGGAACTGGCGGGCGTAGGCCGATAGGGACTCCACGTAGCGGCGGTGACCCTCGGCGTAGATCGTGTCGAAGGCCAGGGAGCTCTTGCCCGAGCCGGACAGTCCGGTGATCACCACCAACTGGTTCCGGGGGATCTCGACGTCAATGTCCTTGAGGTTGTGCACCCGCGCTCCCCGGACGAATATCTTCTCCGCGTGATAGGCCGGCATAAGACTTGTAAGCTAGCACAACAGGGCCAGAAGGGAAAGAGAAATTGGGCGGATAAGTGGGGGATGATGATTGATGATTGAAGAGGGAGGGGCGAAGAGCGCGGGTTAGCGAGGATATGTGCGTCGTAGTCTACAGACGAGAAAAGAACCTACGGTTAAAGACCGCTTTTCAGGCAAGGAAAATAAAGCAGCCGGGGCTAAATTTCATTCAGGATGGCAAAATACCGGTTCACACCCTACTTTGAATAAGGAAGTGCTGCTGAAACGTCCTTATCTCATATGAAGCTCAGCTACTATCCAGACACCGACTCCCTGTACATCGATCTCGCATCTCGAACCAGCGTTACCAGCCGCGAAATCTCCGAAGGGATAGTCATGGACTATAATGAGGAGGACAATCTGGTGGGCATCGACATCGACAATGCGAGCAGGAAGCTTGATTTAAGCGAGCTGATCACGACCGCCCTGCCCGTGTCCGCTCAGGAACCCGCCGCCTGACCTTCTCCCGGTGATCACCACCAGCTGGTTACGGGGGACCTCGATGTCGATGTCCTTGAGGTTATGCACCCGCGCCCCCCGGACGAATATCTTCTCCGCGTGATGGCCTGGATGTTCCGGGTGCGCGACCTGCTGCGGCCCCGGGAGCGCATCCTGGCCGAAATAAACATCCAGCCCGGGCTCCGCCTGCTGGACTACGGCTGCGGTCCAGGCGGCTACGCCATTCCCGCTGCCAGAATGGTAGGCTGACTTTTTATCTTTGATCAGAGATGTTTAGTCGAGTAGGTTAAGTCATTAGAAATCGTACAAATGGAGTTTCAATGGAAACGGTGAAAGAACTCGCCCAGAAAACAATCGGGATGCTTCCCCAAAACTCCACCTGGGATGATGTGTTTTATGAGCTTTATGTCGTGAAGAAAATCGAAGACGGCTTAAGGGCCGAAGAAAAGGGAGAGGTTAAGAATCACGACGAAGTAAAAGAGATGTTCGAAAAACCCAGGCGAAGACCCCGGACGAACTGATGACCCGAATTCAGGAGGCTATCGCTCTCTGCCTGGAAGTTGAGGACGAACCGCCCGTAGCGATCTCAGTCCCAGGGGATTGCTGAAGTGATCCGCCAGGGCTTGCCCTGAGTCTAACCGAAGAGTCCCCAGTAATTACAGCAAGAAACCTCAGCGTTCTCAGCGCTCTCAGCGGTTCAATCGCCATTCGTTATTCAGCCATTCCCTCCAGCACCCCCAGCACCAGCCGGGCGAAGGTCTGCTTCACCCGCTGGCCGGTCTCCAGCACCTCCTCATGGTTCAGGGGCTGTTCCCTGATGCCGGCGGCGTAGTTGGTAAGGCATGAGATGCCCAGTACTTTCAGCCCTTCCCCAGCGGCGGCCCGGATTTCGGGTACGGTGGACATGCCCGCCGCCTGGCCGCCCAAGGCGCGGATCTCCCTGATTTCCGCCGGGGTCTCGAAGGCGGGTCCCAGGCACCAGGCATAGACCCCCTCCCGGACGGGGATGCCGGCTTCCTGAGCGGCGTGACGGGCCAGAGCGAGCAGCTGACCGGAATAGTAAGGTTTACCCGAGATTACTACCGGGTCGGCCGCGCTCTCGATGAAGGTATAGTCCAGGTGGCCGGTGATGAGCATGAGGTCACCCTCGTTCCAGTCGGGATTGACACAGCCGGCGGCGTTGGTGATAATGACAGATTCCACTCCCAGCCGGGCGAATAGGCGGATGTGTAAGGTGACGATCTCCAGGGAGTGCCCCTCGTAGTAGTGGAAGCGACCCCGGGCGGCGATGACGGGCAAGCCGCCGGCCGTGCCGAAGACCAGCCGCCCGATGTGCCCGGGTACTGTCGGCTGGGGAAAGTGGGGAATCTCGCTATAGGCTATGGTTACCTGGTTTTCGAGATTGTCGACGAAGTCGCCGAGGCCGGAGCCCAGGACAATGGCTACCCGAGGTGTTTCAGGGAATCGTTCCCGGACGGCAGCGGCGGCCGCTTCTTCGGCGTGATTGTAGCCCATGAAGCGGGAAGTTAACCGGGCGGCCTGAGGGGGGACAAGGGGGAGGGGTACCCACTGGGCGCAGCGGGTCATCGGGGTAAGAACTGGCAAAAGATGCCTCATTTAGGGCCGATTCATCATAAGTTTACCCCTCTACAATCAGGGCATACGAATGGACAACCTGCAACTCATCGAGAAACTCAATGCCGCCCGTAAGCGGCTTTTCCAGGAAATCGGGCACGTCATCGTTGGTCAGCGGGAGATCCTGGAGCACCTGTTCCTGGCCATGCTGTGCCAGGGGCACGTGTTACTGGAAGGCGTCCCAGGGCTGGCCAAGACCCTGATCATCAAGACCCTGGCAGAGGTGCTGGACATCTCCTTCAGCCGCATCCAGTTCACTCCCGACCTCATGCCATCGGATATCACCGGGACTGAAATTATCCAGGAGGCAGAGACCGGCGGCCGCGAGTTCAAGTTCTTCAAGGGGCCCATCTTCGCCCATATCATCCTGGCTGACGAGATCAACCGCACCCCGCCCAAGACCCAGGCGGCCCTTCTGGAGGCCATGCAGGAGCACAAAGTAACGGCGGCCGGCACCAGCTACACGCTGGATGAACCTTTCTTTGTCATGGCTACTCAGAATCCCATCGAGCAGGAGGGCACCTACCCCCTGCCGGAAGCCCAGCTGGACCGGTTCATGTTCAAGCTGCGCATTGATTATCCTTCCAAAGATGAGGAAGTCAGGATTGTAGAGTCTACCACCGGCGCGGCAGGGACCGGCCCCGCCAAAGCAGTAAGCCGCGAGGAGATCCTCTCTTTCCAGGACCTCATCCGCCAGGTGCCGGTGGCTGAAAACGTGGTCGGGCACGCCGTGCGTCTGGTTCGCGATACCCGCCCCGGCCTGGACGTCAATCCGAGATTCATCCAGGAGTGGGTGGAGTGGGGCGCCGGACCGCGGGCCAGCCAATACCTGATCCTGGGGGCCAAGGCCCTGGCGGCCCTGGACGGCCGGACCACACCTGACATCGCCGATGTAGACACCCTGATCAAGCCGGTCATGCGCCACCGGATCATCACCAACTTCAACGCCGAAGCGGAAGGCATCAGCACCGACCAGATACTGGACCGCCTGGTGGAGACCAGGTCCCAGCCCAAGAGGATGTGAAAGCCACCGATCCATGGCGACCCTGAGCACCACCTACCTGAACCCGGAGATCGTCTCCCGGCTGGATAACCTCTCCCTGCGGGCACGGCTGGTGGTAGAGGGATTTATTATTGGCCTGCACCGCAGCCCCTATCACGGCTTCTCGGTGGAGTTCGCCGAACATCGGGCCTACGGCCCCGGCGACGAAATCCGCCACATGGACTGGAAGCTGTATGCCAAAACCGACCGCTATTACGTCAAGCAGTTCGAAGAGGAAACCAACCTCAAGAGCTACCTGCTGCTGGACCAGAGCCGGTCCATGACTTTTTCCTCCCACGGGGTGACCAAGCTGACCTATGCCCAGACCCTGGCGGCGGCCCTGGCGTACCTCATGCTCAAGCAGCAGGATGCCATCGGCCTGGCGCTCTTCGATTCCGAGCTGCGCCGGTACCTGGCTCCCCGGGCCAAACCGAGTCACCTGGATGCTCTCCTGGGCCAGATGTCCAACCTCCAGCCGGGACCGGAGACCGTCATCGCCCCGGTCCTGCACCAGCTGGCCGAGTCCATCGTCAAGCGGGGCCTGATTATCCTGATCTCCGATCTCTTCGACGACCCGGATCAAATCATGATGGGCCTGAAGCATTTCCGCCACAAGCAGCATGAGGTGATCGTGTTCCATATCCTGGACCCCCAGGAGCTCGAGTTCGCCTTTTCCTCCCGCACCCGCTTCCGGGACCTGGAGACCGGAGAGGTGATCACCACCGAGCCCTGGCACATACAAAAGGCGTATCAACAGCAAATGCAACAGTTCGGGGAAGCTTACCGCACCCGCTGCCGGCAGCAGAATATCGACTACTTGCAGATCACAACCGACAGGCCGCTCGACTTGGCCCTTTCAGAGTATCTATTGAAACGCCGCCGCATCGGCTAACTAAGACACAGGATTCAGCCAGCGGAGGCAGGGGACGAGCAATGATAATAGCTAGTGGCTGACAGGCCCTCCATGGCACGGCGCAATCTTATCCTTTTCGACGTAGACGGCACTCTCATCTCCCCCGGTCCGATCCCCCGGCAGGCACTGGGGGAAGCCCTCTCCCACTTCCTGGGCCGGAAGGTCGAGCTCACCTTTCATGACGTAGCCGGCCTCACCGACCCCATCATTATCCGCAACGCGCTCGTCCGGCACGGCGCCGACAGCCCTCCTTCCAATGGCGATATCAGCACCGTTCTTGAGCACTTCCTGACCATTGAGGAAGAACGCCTGCCGGCCTCCAACGACGTGCGGATTTTCCCCGGCGCCGAGGCCCTGGTGCGGGCCTGCCTGGCAGAAAACTGGGTGCCGGCCCTGCTCACGGGCAACATGGAACGGGGGGCCCGGGTCAAGCTGGCCCCCACCGGCCTGTGGGACCTGTTCGCCTTTGGCGTGTACGGCGGCGACGGCAACACGCGCGAGGACCTCCCCTGGGTTGCCTGGGAGCGCGCCTGGGACGTACTCCATGAACCCTTCCACCCGGCCGACACTATTCTCATCGGCGATACACCCAACGACGCCCGCATTGCCCGGCTGAACGACATCCGCAGCCTTATCGTCTGCCGCCGGGAGGAAGCGGAATGGCGGCAGGCCATTGAGGCCCAGCACCCCACCTGGCTGGTGAACGAATTCGACGATGTTCCGGGATTGATCCGGCTAATGAGGGGCAAGTAATTGTGCTCTTCACCACCGCATTTGTGTCCCACTATGATTTTCTGTAGAAAGACCGCACTTCGACAAGCTCAGTGCGACGTCGTCCTGAGCGTTCGGCTGAGGCTTCGACGTGAGCTCAGCCGAACGTTCACGCCGAAGCCTTGTCGAAGGACGTTTAGGGGGATAGTCATGCCTTATCTTCTCCACGATTATTAAATCATAACGCCAGTAATGCGGATTCCGTTGCCACTCGCCTTATTATACTATTCAGTATCATGCTGTGCCAAGTAGGTAAGATATGATCCCCTTCACTAAGGCCCACGGCAACGGCAACGATTTCGTCCTCTTTGACGCCGAGCACTGTCCCGATTCGATCCACGACCCGGACTTTATCCGGCGGGTGTGTGACCGCCACAAGGGTGTTGGCGCTGACGCCGTCCTGGTTGTCTCTCCCTCGGATGAGCCGGGAGTGGACTTTCATCTTGATTACTACAACGCCGACGGCAGCTGGGAAACCCTCTGCGCCAATGGCACCCGCTGTGCGGTGGTGTTCTATGGCCGCCGGCAAGGGGTCAGCGGCAAGGTCACCGTGCTCACCGGCGCCGGCAGGCACAAAGCCGAACCGCTGCCCGACGGACAGGTCCGGCTGCAGATCCTGGCCCCGCGCCACGTTACGGAGATGATAGAGGTTTGCGGCTTCCGGGGCCGGCACGTGGATTCGGGGGCGCCCCACTTCGCCATCGAGGTGGAAGAGCTCGACGAGGAGCTGGTGGCCCAAAACGGGCCGCCCATCCGCCACCACGAGGCCTTCCAGCCCCGAGGGGTGAATGTGAACTTCTATCAGCGCCTCGACCCCCATAGCCTGAAGGTTATCACCTACGAGAAGGGGGTGGAGGCGGTGATGCTTTCCTGCGCCAGCGGCAGCACGGCGGCCTGCTTTGAGGCGGCTACTTCGGGCGGCATGACCAGCCCCATCAGGGTCATCAACCCCGGCGGTGAGCTGACCGTGGCCTTCGATCCCGAGTGGAAGGACGTTACCGTAACCGGCCTGGCGGTGCTGGTGTTCGACAGCCAGCTCCCCGACGATTTCTAGACCTGGTCATGTGGCGTGCTGACAGCAAGGCTGGCTGGCGGGCCGCTGCTGCACTAGGTGGACTGGGGGAAGGGAGTATTAGGGGGAGTGGAAGGCGGGAAGAGCTGGCCTGCCTACCGCGAGAGAGGAACACGTGCTAACGATTTAGCTCATCTGTCGCTTGTAGTATAGCGGAATATAGGTCAGATGCAGTACCCTATCAGGCATTTACGAGTACTCATCTATTCTCCTTCTAATACAACCCGAAGATCACTTTCTGAATATCCGAACAATTCAACTATCTTCTTACACCTCTGCATAATGGCACCCGCACCAAGGTTGGTTTCCACAAAAATCCCGGTCGATGATATTTCCTTTGGCCTCTTGGGTAGCTTGCGAGGATCTCGGGAGAAATATTTGTCGAGTTTAAAGAATTTTTCAATATCATATGGATGCCGTTCACTGAGAATTTCACAAACCCCTAAAAGAACGTCTTGCCAAGTCCTCACAGTCCTCTTTGATGTAGAGACAAACAATTCACGTGGTTTATTATGATCATATTTCGATTTCCTACTTTCTAAAGGTGGTGTTCTTTTATCTTTTTTGCGTTCAACGGGGATTTTACTCAACTTAGTTGCTGAATCATAGAGTTGTTGATAAGAGGGTAATACATTTCTTTTTAAGTACACTTCTACATTATTATCCTCAGGGCGGAATCCGCACAACTTTTCAGTAGTTTCAACTATAAGTTCAATAAGTAGTTTATCTGGCTCCGAAATAATTTTATACCATGCTTTAGGAATAGTTTCTTGAAGTATTTTTCTTTTTTGCTGACTTTTATAAAAATCTTCAGCACTCTTAATGGCTTTACCAGAAGAAATATTTTCTTTTGAAAGAAAGTTAATAAATCTTTTACAGATATCCTGAGGGTCTTGCTCATAAAGGTCTATAGTGTAGAACCTTCTTTGCTCCCAGCTTCCTTCATTTAATGGTAAATAGAACCACCATGTTAGGCCATTTGTAAGGATAGCTAGCTTTACACCTTCTTGAAAAGAATAATTAAGTAACTGCTCTTGGTGTTTTTCCAAAGGCTCAAGCATTTGTTTAACTTCTATAAAGACTTTATTACTGCCAGCATAGCGTAGAGAGTAATCTACTCGTTTGCCCATTATTGAATACTCTGGTTTTACTTCCTGAGTATTAAATGGGTCCCAACCTAAGATCGATAACAAACGTAAAACGACTTCATTTTTTGTTGAGGCTTCATCAAAAGTGTTAATATCTTTATTTTGCTTTATTTTTAAAATAGCAGAGATTAGTCTGTTCTCCATTCTTAACCTCACTTTAGCAATATAAACAAAGTTGAAGATAGCATATTATAGGGGAAGTAGATATTAATAAGTGGATCTTTGTAGTAAACAATTGCAATTCATTAACTTGTATCATTATCGTTAGCATTAATATAATATAGCAATTATAGATTGAAAAAAGCACGAATTTTGATTTATTACCTTCTTAGCGATATTGCGCGATCATTCTGGATAGTACGCTACCAATCCGTATATTGTCAATTGGTTTCCGCGGGAAGCCGGCACGATCCAACCCAGCGGCAAAGGCATATCAATAAGGAACCTCACCTAGAGAGTTCCACCGTTTCCTCTTCGGCCAGGTAAGCGGCGTAGCGCAGGGCCTCATCAATGTCTTCCGGCTCCAGGTAGGGGTAGTCTTTGAGAATGGTTTCCTTCGTTTCACCCGCTGCCAGTAGACCCAGCAGGCGGGACACGGGAAAGCGCAGCCCCCGAATGCAAGGTTTCCCGGTGCATACCTGTGGATCAACAGTAATCCGTTCGAACTTCATGCGTCTCCCATCCTTTTAATGGCTGATTTGATGGTGCGGCATCATTTTTACCCTTATTATAAAGCTATGAATACTTTGGTATCTTTATGAAATTATTTTATCCCTGACGCAGATGGTACCTGATCACGGATAACGAAGCAAGAACAACCAATACCGGGCGCGCGGGCCACTGCTGCACATGGTGGACTGGGGGAGGGGGTATTAGGGCATTAAGTTAAATACACACTTAATGTACAGAGGTGGGTCTCTCAGTTGGTCAGGGTTTCAAATGCCACCCGCACAGGCATTGGTTCCGTTTCAGCGAAGTTGAGTTTCTCAAAACCGATGACTCGCCCCAGGCGATCTTTCATCAGGATCACCTCGTCCCCGGTTTCTTCGCAGACGTGCTCTTCCTGAGGATCACGGAACCAAACCGTGAGCGTATTCCCCACCCGATCATAGTACACTTTCACTTCGGCCATATCTGTTTTCCTTCCTTGATGGCATCCGTCGGATAGGTTGTGATGAGAAAGCCTTCCGTGTCCAGTCGTTTGGCTACCGCACACACCCATCTATCAGCACGTTCGGCCTTGTAAAACAAGAACACGTTGGGGTCGGTTGTACTCTGCCGAACTTCATCTGGATTCTTAAGCGTATCGGCGACGTCCTCCTTACGACCCGCCATGACAGGATGCTTTACGGTTGTGATGAGTTTCCAGTAATCATTTCTCACGCGAACAACGAACCCCAGGGGCGTTTCGACTTCCATCAAGGATAACCCTGTCCGGAATTCTCAATCATTAGAAATGTTTCATGCCGCTTCAATAGGGCGCTGGCAACCGCTTACTGGTTTTAAAGTCAATCCCTTTACCTTGCCCGGTATATCGCTTCCGGCTAAAGTAACCAGCCAGGGGCACGAACGGCAACATATTCCCTGCAAGCACGTGATGGTCTTATGCCTCCCGAGGCCAGCGCCGATGTCTTCGAGGCCAACCTGGCCAGATACCAATCCGGCGAGCCGCTGCTGCACCGGGTGGACTGGGGGCGGGGGTATTAGGGGGGGTGGAAGGTGGGCAGAGCAGGTCTGCTCCCCGAATAGTGACGGCGGGTCAACGCCACGAGTCAGCGGCGGCGCAATAGCAGCGTCCGCTTGACCCGGTTGTTAGGTGTTTCTTACTGAAATGACCTTGGTTTAGGGATACGGTCATGCCACCCTCTAGGCCTACCATTACCGCCCAGGAATGAGAAAGCTTCGAACGGTATGGAACGACATAACGTCCTACCCAAGGCCCGGCCAAACGTTAGTTGGTGCCGGGCTAGCTGAGGAACTCAGCACTGACGGCGCCTAGAGGGCCTTCTCCACGATGCTATAGGGGACCACGCCGCATCGCTCAAGGAGTCCTACCCGCACTTGGGACTGTGGCCTCCTTGTCCGGAGGTGCTTCTTTGCCATAAGGGGGGGCCTGAGAGCAGGACAACACCAGAGAACGCCGCAAAAGCGAGACCCGCAGCCATCTTAAAGATGCTGTTTCTTTTCTTTCTTTTCGGCATGGTTTTGTCTCCTGTAATGCTCAATTAATCCCCTTAAGTACTTGGCCGTCCCGTAGCCCTTCTTTGTTGCACGTTACGGGCTTGTTGTACATAATATTCTCCTGGCCAACGAGATTCCTGTGATCCACCTCGATAAAACCGCCGGGTTGTACCATTTTCACGTTCTCCTGAAAGCCTTAAAATGGTGCGAATTTTATCTGATTCCTCGACAACTCCTCCCAGTGTCTAGAACCCGGTATCCTGTTCAGTACCTAGTCTATGTGAAAGACCTCTTGCAGCTCCTCAGATGCCGGGCTGTTGTCCGGATTACAGACCATGATCTCTCGCATATATCCCCACCACTTCCGGCAAACCTCTGTTTGCGCAATACTCTCCCATCGCCCTTCATCCTCTATTTCGACATACGCAAAGAGCTGGTTCGTGTCCCGATGAAGAAAGATGGTATAGTTGTGTACACAATGCGACTTCAGCGTGGTTTCCAACTCCGCCCAAATCGGATTATGCCGCCTGCGATATTCCTCATGCTGATCGGGGTTCACTCGCATCACAAAGGCTTTTCGAATCATCCTTCCACCTTCCTCCATGGAGCCGAACGGCTTCTCATAGTCTTCTTCAACAGAGCCGGTTTAAGAACCAACATCCCAAAACTGGCATCTACAAATGGACTCTCTAGCCATTTGCACAATTACGCTTTTCTGGAAGATAAATACCAGCACAGCGTTCAAAGCCGATGGCGCGGGCACAATCTTTTTGTGCCGATTGCTTGTTTCACTGCACGCCCCCATAAACACTTCGCGCCCAACTATTATACAGCGTTTTTGCAGTATAGCAACGACCGATCTCGTCACTTCGGGTTTTGATAAACTGCCGACCCATTTGTATTGAGCATAACCCCACCGGATAGTACGCTGCTAAACCAAATATAGTCAATAAATTTCCGCGAGGAGCTGACGAGATCTAAGCCAAGCAGCAGAGTCATATCAATGAGGAACCTCACCCAGAGAGTTCCACCGTTTCCTCTTCGGCCAGGGAAGCGGCGTAACGCAGGGCCTCAGCCTTTTGCCTGAAAGTTATGGATACTTGTAATATCAAGAAGAAATTAAATTATCCCCATCGCAGATGGTACCTGATCACGGACAACGGACAACGGACCACTCGGGACTGGGCAGTGGACACAATGAGGAGTAAGGAAGCATGAGCACGCGTCGTGAATTTCTGAAGACCGCCGCCCTTGGCTCGGCCGTGCTGGGAGCCCTGGGGTGCTCCGCTTTGAGCAGGAAAATACCGCCCCGGAGCAACCGACGGCAGAAACCGAACCTGCTATTCATCTGGACCGACCAGCAGCGGGCCGATACTATGGCGGTTTACGGTAACACGAAGATCCATGCCCCCAACCTGAACCGCCTGGCCGCCGAAAGTGTTGCTTTCCGGAAAGCCTATGTGACCCAGCCGGTATGCACGCCGTCGCGCTCTTCGGTCATGACGGGGCTCTGGCCCCACATCAACGGGTGCACCGCCAATAATATCCCCCTGCCCGAAGGTACGCCCTGTTTCCACGAATTGCTCGACGACCAGTCTTATCGCACCGCCTACATGGGCAAGTGGCACCTGGGGGACGAGATATTCCCGCAACATGGATTCGAGGAGTGGGTGAGCATGGAAGACGGGTACACCAGCCACTACCGCCCGGGCCGTGATCGCAGTCTGCGGAGCGGCTATCATCATTTTCTCGCCGAGCAGGGCTACCAGCCCGACAGCGGGAGCAAGTTCAGCCGGAAATTTGCCGTCAGCCTACCCATCGAGCACTGCAAGCCGAAATTCCTGGAACTGCGGGCCTGTGACTTTCTGCGCCGCTTCCGTAGTGAACCCTTTATCCTGTATGTCAATTTCCTTGAGCCGCATTCGCCCTTCAGTGGGCCACTGAACGACGAGCACGACCCCGCGGAGATCGATCTACCGGCCAATTTCGACGACCCCCTGGAAGACAACGAACCCCTGCGCTACCGTCTATTGCAGGAATACCACCGGGCCACTTACGGAGAAAGCGAGCAGGAGTTCAGGGAACTGATCGCCAGGTACTACGGCCTGGTGACCCAGGTGGACCGCAGCGTGGGGACCATCCTGAATACCCTAGACGAGCTGGGGTTAAGGGATAGTACCATTGTAGTATACACCAGCGATCATGGTGACATGATGGGCAGCCACCGGATGGTGACAAAGCAGGTTATGTATGAAGAATCGGCCCGGGTGCCGTGGCTGATGCGCATCCCACAGCTGGCGGGCAACAGCCGGGTGATCAGGGCCCCCGTCAGCCATATTGACATGGTCCCCACCCTGCTGGAGCTGGTGGGCGGCGGGGCCGATGGGAGTCTTCCCGGACAGAGCCTGGTGCCCCTTATCCGGGGCGGTAAAGTGGCCGAGGACCACGTATTTATCGAGTGGCATCCCAACGTACACAGAGTCAAGCCGGGGAGCACCCTGGCATCGCAGTCCGACATGGACCGGGTTGCCCGGGAGCGGACTCGGGCGGTGGTCTCTCCCGATGGCTGGAAGCTGTGCCTCAGCGACGTGGATAAGTGCCAGTTATTCAATTTGAACAGCGATCCCGGCGAGACTGTGAATCTCTTTGATTCGGGCCGGCACCTGGATGTCACCCGCCGGCTGACCGACAGGATTCATCGGTGGCAGGAAAAGACCCAGGATCAGGTAGCGGTCTGACAGGTTCGGTCTCTTCCAATCAGGAAAAGGTGGTAACCTGAGTTTGTGAGGTAGCCTGAACCCAGCGGGGAACCCGGACGCCAAGGTACAACAGCATCCATATCCCTGATGGAGAACCTAATTTACGAAAGGAGTGAATCATGAAGAAAGTTAGCAGTTTTAAAGGCAAGTTACTGTTTTTGCTGGGCATTGCCCTGTTTGCCGTCGTCTGTGCGCCACCGACGGCAAAACTGCAGTGGTACCGCGGCAACCTCCACACCCACAGCTATTGGAGTGACGGCGATGACTTCCCCGAGATGGTGGTAGACTGGTACAAGTCCCACGGCTACCATTTCCTGGCCCTTTCCGACCATAACATTCTCGCGGAAGGGGAAATGTGGGTGGATGTTGATCGGCTCAAAGGCGGTATGGTTTCTCTGGAGAAATACCGGCAGCGCTTCGGGGCCGACTGGATCGAAGAGCGGACGGTAGAAGACAAGCGGCAGATTCGACTGAAAACCTTTGCGGAGTATCGTCCCCTGCTCGATGAAGAGGGTCGATTCCTCTTGATGCCCTCTGAAGAAATTTCCGACAGCTATAAGCAAAAGCCCATCCACGTGAACGCTACCAATCTCACCGAGTTGATCCTGCCCCAGGGCGGCAGCAGTGTGGCGGAGGTAATGGCGAATAACATCCGGGCCGTTTTAAGGCAGCGAGAAGAATCGGAGCAGCCCATGTTTCCCCACCTGAACCATCCCAACTTCCATTGGGCGGTGATGCCCGAGGACCTGCTCCAGGTCCCGGAGGAACGCTTTTTCGAGGTCTATAACGGTCACCCTGCGGTGCGTAATTATGGTGATTCCCTGCACCTGAGCACCGAGCAGCTGTGGGATATTATACTTACCGAGCGGCTGTCGGAGTCGGGGGACCAATCCCTATACGGACTGGCTATCGACGATGCCCACAACTATCATGATAAGGGGCCGGACCGGAGCAACCCGGGCCGCGGTTGGGTAATGGTCCGGGCGGCGGAACTGACGCCGGAAGCGCTTGTGGCGGCTATGGAAGCGGGGGATTTTTATGCTTCTACCGGAGTGCAGCTCAAGGACATTCACTTGGCGCAGGATCGTCTTACCATCAGGATCAGGCGGGAGAAAGGGGTACGTTATATCACCCGGTTTGTCGGCACGCGCCGTAATAGTGATGCGGTGGGCGAGGTCCTGAAAGAAGCAGCCGGTACTGTCGCCACTTATCGCTTTACTGGTGATGAGATCTACGTGCGGGCCAAGGTTATCTCCACCAAGATCAAAGCCAATCCCTATCAAACCGGGGAGGTTGAGGTGGCCTGGACCCAGCCGGTGATGGCCCCTGCCGGAAGATGATGGGCGGGGACCATAATAAAAGAGGGATACGATGAGAATGAGGTTATTTACGATTTTAATTGCTGCCGGGGTCATTTTTTTGAGCTGTGGTGAAGACAAACGGGGGGAGGCCCAGCCGGGCCAGCATCCCAGGTCATTCCGGGGACACATCACCAAAACGGTGGCGCTGGATTACCTCCTGTTTCTGCCTCAAGACTACGGCCGAGACCCGGAGAAAAAGTGGCCGCTCATGCTGTTCCTGCACGGTGCCGGCGAGCGGGGTGACAGCCTTGATCTGGTTAAAAAGCACGGTCCTCCCAAGATAGTGGAGCAGCAGCCCGATTTCCCCTTTATCGTGGTCTCGCCCCAGTGCCCGGCAGGGTTATGATGGCCTGAAAAGCTGGATGACCTGAGTGCCCTGCTGGACGAAGTGGCGGCTGGCTATGCAGTAGATAGCCACCGCATCTACCTTACCGGCCTGAGCATGGGCGGCTACGGCACCTGGAGCCTGGCCCTGGCCCAACCCGAACGCTTCGCTGCGATCGTTCCCATCTGCGGCGGCGGGAAGCCCTATCTGGCCCGCCGTCTCAAGGGCCTGCCGGTGTGGGTCTTCCACGGCGCCCAGGATAAGACCGTGCCGCTGGAGGAGTCCGAGCAAATGGTAGCGGCTATCGAGCGGTCCGGCGGCAGCCCCCGCCTGACCATCTATCCCGACGCCGGCCACGATTCCTGGACCAGGACCTATGATAATCCGGAGCTGTACGAGTGGCTGCTGAGTCAGATACGCTAAGAAAGCATACTTACGAGAATTAATTGTTGCTATAAGAATTCCGGTCTACTCCAGTTCGGTGCCTTCTTTTAGGATGTCTAAGTATTGATGATATGAAAACAACCGGTTGCGCTGCCTACCCGTGAATTCAGTGAGAATATCCAACCCCTGTAGACGATTAATGGCCGC
>CAZULW010000020.1:10144-40192 GCA_964621455.1 uncultured bacterium | reverse complement strand
TAGTCCCGCCAACGGCGGGGCCACAGGCGGGGCGCACCAGGCGAACGACAACCCCATTTTCTGGTCTTACATTCCCACCGCATGAAAAAGTCCTCAACATACCGCAGCCAGCCGTCGTCGCGATCCGCCCACTGGCGAAGTGGCGATCTGTCATCGCGATCCGTCGTCGCGAGCGAGCCTGCCCTGAGCTTGTCGAAGGGTGGCGATCTCATTTTGCCCCGCAGGGGTCCCTCCGGGACATTCTGCACCATCGCCCATTCTGCCCGCCAGAAAACTGAACACCACCTCAACAGTGCTCTCGTCGGGGAATACCCCCAAAAAAACGAATTTTGTATAGATTTTGTTCAATTTTGCGCTGGTCATTGCGCCCCCTTTTGCTCCAGGCGGCCTCGCCCGGACTCGCCGTAGACGGCACGTCGAGGCTTGGCCTGCCCGGGACTCCCCGTGGGTCCGGCCTCCCCGTGGCCGGAACGGCCAGGGCCCAGGGCCAGGGCTACGGCCAGAGGGTTCCCTCTCCTTTCCCTGCCAACCTGTCTTCGTTCGCCGGTTGGCGAACTACGCCAGGCAAGCTGCCACTGCCGGGCTCACCGGAGTTGGGGGTAAGTTCCATACCGCCGGGCCTGGCGCCGTCATTGCTTGAAAATCAGGACGAACTCCTTGAACATGGCACGATTGAAAGAGTGGATCATTTCCTCTTTCATGATCCTGAGCGCTTCGAACGTTTTAACTTTTTTCTTGTAGGCGCGGGTAGAGGTAAGGGCATCGTACACATCGGCAATGCTGCATATCCGGGCGTAGGAGTGAATCTCATCCTTTTTGAGCCCGAAGGGATAGCCGCTGCCGTCCTCCCGCTCGTGATGCTGCATAACGATAAAGCCGCATTCCTTGGTCAGCTGATCGGTATCCACCAGAATCATATTGCCCCTCTGGGGATGATTGCGCATCAGATCCCACTCCTCGTCGGTCAATTTTCCGGGCTTGTTAATCAGTTCATGCGGCACGTCGCACTTGCCCAGATCGTGGAGGAAGAAGCCGGCGCCCAGCTCCCGCATGTCGTGGTCATAGCTGCCCATGAACACCGACTTGGATAGCAAGACCGACAGCATCCCTACGTTCACCGAATGGGTGTAGGTGTAGTAGTCGTGAGAAGTGATCTGGGCCATGTATTCGGCGGTGTCATCATCGGCCAGGATGTGGTCAACGATGTCGTAGACCATCTTCTTGCTGCTTAGAATATTCTCGGCGTTGGGTTCTTCCAGAACGTTGGTCATCATCTTGAGGGAGTGATTATAGATCGCCTTGGCCTTGGTCTGCGGAGGTATGCGGGTATTCTGGATCGTCTGATGCAATTCCTCCGATATCTGGTCTATCGGGTTGAATTCCCCGGGCTCAGGCGGTGGAATCTCTGTTCCAATCTCGCTGCCAGGCAGTGGAACCTCTGTCCGGGTTTGATTGGTATCTTCGCGCCCGGGTTCCAGCACGTCCCGGAACAGATCTCTCCCCTTGATCACCTCACTCTTGGAGGTGTCGACCTTGACCTCCTTAATTCCATTGTATAGGATTTTCTTGATCTGCTTTTCGGAGGTGATCTTGAAACTCGGCTTCAGGAAGGAGTGGCGCAGCCAGGACTGCCCCAGCATGACGTACATGCCGACTTTCAGATCTTCTGTTTTTACATTCTTGATCATAATGCCATCACCTCGCAGGTGCACTTGTCAGTCAACTGGTCGGGGTTTCCTATCATCCCATACCCTTAAACCACCAAGGATGGCCGTTGGAGGAAGGCTATTGGAGACAAAAGGATACGAAAATTTACAAAGAATTCAACCCTTTAGAGTGGTTTGTTTGTGAGGTGTGACAATCATCACCGGCCGGCGGAACGACGGGCCATCCGTATCGCTGGGACTTCGTCACGCCCCACACATTGGCGTAATCTGGACCTTAGTAAGATGCCATCGTGAAGAAGGGATCCTATCCAAACAGCCGGACAAAATTCTCGAACAGATCCCGGTTGAAATGGCTGACCATTTCCTTCTTCATGACTCTGAGGGCCTCGAAGGTGGGGATATTTTTTTTGTAGGAACGCATTGATGTGAGGGCATCGTAGACATCAGCCAGGGCGCAGATATGCGCGTAGACATGGATACGGTACCTGCTGAGTCCGTGGGGGTAGCCGGTGCCATCTTCCCGTTCATGATGCTGCATGATAATTAAACTACACTCACTGGTGAGGTGTCCCGTTTTCCTTAGAATTTTTTCGCCGGAGGTTGGATGCGTCCGCATCAGATCCCACTCCTTGGCGGTCAACCTTCCGGGCTTATTAATAAGGTCGTGTGGTATGTCGCACTTGCCCAGATCGTGGAGGAAAAACCCGGCGCCCAGCTCCTGCATGTTGTGGTCATAGCTACCCTTGAACACCGACTTGGCCAGCAAAACCGACAGCATCCCTACGTTCACCGAATGGGTGTAGGTGTAGTAGTCGTGTGAAGTGATCAGGGTCATGCATTCGGCGGTATCGTCATCGGCCAGGATGTGGTCAACGATGTCGTAGACCATCTTTTTTCCACTGAGAATATTCTCGGTGTTGGGTTCCTCCAGGACGTTGGTCATCATCCTGATGGAGTGGTTATAAACGGCTTTGGCCTTGGTCTGGGGGGGTATGCGGGTATTTTCAATCGTCTCCCGCAGTTCATGGGAAATAAGTTCAACGGGGTTGAATTCCCCAGGTTCAGGCAGCGGAATCTCTGTTCCAATCTGGCTGTCAGGCAGTGGGACCTCTGTCCGGGTTTGATTCGTATCTTCGCGCCCGGGTTCCAGCACGTCCCTGAACAGATCTCTCCCCTTGATCACCTCGCTTTTTGAAGTGTCAACCTTAACCACACGGATACCGTCAGAGATGATTTTCTTGATCTGCTTTTCGGAGGTGATCTTGAAATTCGGTTTCAGGAAGGAATGCCGCAGCCAGGACTGCCCCAGCATTACGTACATGCCGACTTTCAGGTCTTCTGTTTTTACCTTCTTGATCATAATGCCCTCACCCCGCAGGTGCACCTGTCAGTCAACTGGTCGGGGCTTCCTATCCCATGTCCTCTAGCTACCAAAGATGGCCGTTGAAGAAAGGCCATTTGAGATAAAAGGATACGAAAAATTTACAAAGAATTCAACCCTCTGGAGTGGTTTGTTTGTGAGGTGTGACAATCATCACACGCCATTGGGGGTGGGTACGATCTATATTGACGGGATTTTACAACGCCCTGAAGACCGGCGTAATCCGGGCCTGTGTGCTTAAGATGCGGTTTTTTGATGATGATAAGTCAATGAGGGGGGTGGGGAATGACCGGTATAAATACCTTCAATCAGGGGCATAGCCACTTACTTAAACAGCAGGACAAAATTCTCGAACAGATCCCGGTTGAAATGGCTGACCATGTCCTCCTTCATGACTCTGAGGGCTTCGAAGGTAGGGAGATACTTCTTGTAAGCGCGCATTGAAGTGAGGGCATCGTAGACATCGGCAAGGGCGCAGATGTGAGCGTAAAGGTGAATATGGGATTTGCTGAGTCCATAGGGGTAGCCGCTGCCGTCTTCCCGTTCATGATGCTGCATGGTAATTATTTGACATTCTTTAGTGAGGTGACCTGTTCTCTTTAGAATCTTTTGGCCACAGGCTGGATGCTCCCGCATTAGATTCCACTCTTCGGCGGTCAACTTACCGGGCTTATTAATCAGGTAGGGCGGTACGTCGCATTTGCCCAGATCGTGGAGGAAGAACCCGGCACCCAGCTCCTGCATGTCGTGGTCGGGGCTGTCCTCGAACACCGATTTAGATAGCAAGACCGACAGCATCCCTACGTTCACCGAATGGGTGTAGGTGTAGTAGTCGTGAGAAGTGATCATGCTCATGCATTGGGCGGTATCGTCATCGGCCAGGATGTGGTCAACGATGTTGTAGACCATCTTTTTTCCACTGAGAATATTCTCGGTGTTGGGTTCCTCCAGGACGTTGGTCATCATCCTGATGGAGTGGTTATAAACGGCTTTGGCCTTGGTCTGCGGAGGTATGCGGGTATTCTGGATCGTCTGATGCAATTCCTCCGATATCTGGTCTATCGGGTTGAATTCCCCGGGCTCAGGCGGTGGAATCTCTGTTCCAATCTCGCTGCCAGGCAGTGGAACCTCTGTCCGGGTTTGATTGGTATCTTCGCGCCCGGGTTCCAGCACGTCCCGGAACAGATCTCTCCCCTTGATCACCTCACTCTTGGAGGTGTCGACCTTGACCTCCTTAATTCCATTGTATAGGATTTTCTTGATCTGCTTTTCGGAGGTGATCTTGAAACTCGGCTTCAGGAAGGAGTGGCGCAGCCAGGACTGCCCCAGCATTACGTACATGCCGACTTTCAGATCTTCTGTTTTTACCTTCTTGATCATAATGCCATCACCCCGCAGGTGCACCTGTCAGTCAACTGGTCGGGGTTTCCTATCCCATACCCTCTAGCCACCAAAGATGGCCGTTGGAAACAAGCCACCAGAGACAAAAGGATATAGAGAAATTACAAAGGGTTCAACCCTTTGGCGTGGTTTGTCTGTAATGTGTAACAATCATCACACGCCGGTGGAGCGCGGGTTCAGCCTATATCATAGGAGTTCTGCAATGCCCTGAAAAGCGGCGTAATCCGGGCCTTTGTACGTAAGATACGTAGTTTTGATGATGATAAAGGAGTGTGGTGGATGACAGGTATATATAATTGCAATCAGGAGCATAGCCACTTACGTAAACAGCAGGACAAACTTCTCGAACAGATCCCGGTTGAAGTGGCTGATCATCTCGTCCCGCATGACCTTGAGGGCCTGGAAGGTGGTGAGATTCTTCTTATAAGGACGTATTGAAGTGAGGGCATCGTAGACATCAGCAAGGGCGCAGATATGGGCGTAGACGTGGATACGGGTTCCGCTGAGTCCACTGGGGTAGCCGGTGCTGTCCTCCCGTTCATGATGCTGCAGGATGATTAAATTACACTCACTGGTGAGGTGACCTGTCTCCTTTAGAATCTTTTCGCCATTGGCTGGATGCATACGCATCAGCACCCACTCTTCCTCGGTCAATCTCCCCGGCTTATTGATGATGTAGGCCGGTACTTCGCACTTGCCCAGGTCGTGCAGGAAAAACGCGGCCCCCAGCTCACACATGTCATGGTCGGCGTGGTCGCTAAAGGCAGCTTTTGACAGCAGGATCCCGAACATCCCCACGTTCACCGAATGAGTATAGGTGTAATAATCATGGCTGGTGATCTGGGTGAGGCAGTCCGCCGTCTCATCATCGGTCAGGATAAGGTCCACTATATCCCCAACCATCTGCTTTCCGCTGAGGATGTTATCGTGGGTGGGTGCCTCGAGGATGTGTTTCATCATTTTGATAGAGTGGTCATAGACGGCTTTGGCCTTCTCCTTCGGCGGGGTCTTTTTATCTTCGATGGTACTCTGTAGTTCATCGCTGATCATGCTCAGTGGATCGAAGTCAGGGAGGGGAACTTCTACCTCGCTTTTTTCGGTATCGACGTCGAGGAGCGTGAGTCCCTTATCAATGATGTTTACGATCTGCTCCTCATGGGATATCATAAATCTTTCTTCAAACTGAGGCAGCAGATGGGCCTGTTTTTCATCCAGCATGACGTACATGCCGATTTTCAGGTCTTCAGCTTTAACAGGCCTGAGCATGGTGATGAATCGTGATATGTATAACTGTTCTTAGTGTTAAGCTAACGTTTTCTATATTAGCCTTGTGCTATAGGAGCGCAAAGATACATACATACTGGTTAAAAAACCAACCATAGATAGAGATTTGCAGCTGTTGGCTATTGCGTTCCCATCAGGTCCAGTGCTTCCTGGGCCTCCTTGCGCACCATGAATGCCCGGTCTCAGCGGTAGTTCTCATCCTGACCGGTGATCCACCGGCAGGCCGTCAATAGCTGGCTGGATGTAGTTTGTCCGTTGTTTTTGGTCCGTTGTCCGTGGTCTTTAGTCCGTGGCTGACTGCTGACCGCCTACTGCTTACTGCCACCCGGCTACATCCACCAAGGGCGGACTACGCCGGGCAAGCTGCCACTTCTTCGTACATCCTGTCAATCCTGTTATTCTGTCAAATTCTTTCTTGGCGTCCCTTCGCCTGGCTCAGGGCAAGCCTTGGCGGTTAAATCCTCTGCGGATTCAGCGTGCTCTGCGGAAAATGATCGGCTAAAGGCTGATCGCTGAGTGCTGAATGCTGACCACTAACAACTGACTACTGACAACGGACGACGGACAACTGACTACTTACCGCCCCTTTCCCCGTCGGCTTCGGGAAGTTCCGCACTGCTAGCCTTGGTGTGATCGTAGCGGAAGTGATGACTCCCGCGGGACAGGGCGCCGCCCGAGATGAGCAGCTTGAACCCCTCCTCAATGGACAGGTCCGACTCCAGGATGTCCTTCTGGGCCACAAAGACCACGTACCCGGAGGTGGGATTGGGGGTGGTGGCGACGAAGATGTTATAATGGGGTACGCCGTCCTCCGACTGCGAGGTACCTGTAACGAAGCCGAGGGTCCACAGCCCGGCCCGGGGATACTCCAGCCAGACCACTTTCTTGAAGGCGCTGCGCTGCTCCGGGGAGAAGGTCTGGACAATCTGCTTGGTGAAGTTGTAGACGTTGGAAACGATGGGGAGTCTCAATACTATTTTCTCGAAGTAGCCGTAGAGTGCCCGGCCGAGAAAGTTGGTGACAAACAGGCCCAGGAGGAAGAGGGAGACGAGCATCAGCACCATCCCTAAACCGGGGACTTTGAATCCGAGAGACCGCTGGATGATCGGCTGAATGACGGGGGCGAGGAACCGGTCCATAAACTGAAAAATAACCTCCAGGACCTTGTAAGTAACGTAGACGGGTATAGCGGTAAAGATGCCCGCCAGGAATATGCGACGAATTTTAGCTCCTATTTTCATACAACCTCACCTCGAGTTGGAAAATAACATTGTCTCACAGGCCATACAGTTGGCCGTACTTCTGCTCCAGGTATTGGATGAACGGCCCTGCTGAGAGGGGCTGGCCGGAGAGCTGCCGCACCAGCTCGTCGGCGGTGCTGGCCCGGCCCACCTGGTGGATATTCTCACGGAGCCACTCGCGCAGGGTTCTCAGATCACCCCCGGCGATCTTATCCTCCAGGTGGGCGATCTGGTCCTTCGCCGCCTCGTAGAACTGGCGGCCGTACAGGTTGCCCAGGACATAGGTGGGGAAGTAGCCGATGGCCCCCATGCTCCAGTGGATGTCCTGGAGTACCCCCTCGGCATCGTTTTCCGGCCTGATGCCCAGGTACTTTTCCATCCCCTCGTTCCACAGAGCCGGCAGGTCGCCGACAGCCACGCTGTTGTTGATCATGGCCTGATCCAGATCAAACCGCAGCATGATGTGGAGGTTGTAGGTCACCTCGTCGGCCTCCGTGCGGATTGTGGAAGGCATAACCGTGTTAATGACGGTGTAGAAGTCTTCCAGGGAGACGTTCTTCAGCTGGCCGGGGAACCGCTCCTGCAGGCGGGGGTAATACCATTCCCAGAAGTGACGGCCCCGACCTACGTAGTTTTCCCACAGCCGGGACTGGCTTTCGTGGATCCCCAGGGAGACAGGTTCGCACAGGGGGGTGCCGAAGTAGCGGTCGTTGAGCGCCTGCTCGTAGAGGGCGTGCCCTCCCTCGTGGAGGGTGCCGAAAATCCCGCGGGCCAGGTCGTTTTTACAGAGGCGGGTGGTAATGCGCACGTCGGAGGGGTGAAAATTGGTGGTGAAGGGGTGCGCGGAGCGATCCTGGCGCCCCCGCGTGAGGTCGTAGCCCATGTCGCGGAGGAGCTCCATCCCGAATTCCCACTGGACCGCCTCGTCGTAGTTACGGGTGAGGATATCCCGCCGGTCCGGGGCGTCAATGCTCTTTATACGGGCCAGAAGATCGACCAGCGCCGGCCGCAGTGTGTCAAACAGCGCCTGGAGCTGGCCGGTGGTCATGCCCGGTTCGTGGCCATCGAGCAGGGCGTCATAGGGTACCTCGTCATAGCCCAGGTAGTCGGCTTCGTTCCGTTTCATGCTGATAATCTTTTCCAGGTAAGGTGCCAGCATTCCGAAGTCGCTCTGGCGTCGGGCCTGGTCCCAGACGTGCTGGGCTTCGGCGGTGAGGCGGGTCAGCTCGCCCACAAACTCCACGGGCAGGGCAGCAGCGCGACGCCAGTCTCGCCAGGTCATCTCCAACAGCCGGACCTCCTCCTCCGCCAGGCCGCCTTTCAGTACCTTCCCCGAGGGGAGGTCCACCAGGGTGCCAAGGCTGCGCCGGAAGTCGGGTCCGGTGAACCGGGCGTGGGACATGCTCAGGATCAGAGAAATCTGGTCGGCCCGGGCTCGGGCACCGCCAGGAGGCATGTAGGTCTCCTGGTCCCAGCTGAGGACGGAGGCCGCGCTCCGCAGCTGGGTGATAATCCGCATTTCACCGATCAGGATGTCCAGGTTCCGGCTCATGACCCGCGTGATTCCAGCCGCAGCAGTTCTTTCTTAAGGGTCAGCCCCCCGCCAAAGCCGGTGAGGGACCCGCTGGAGCCTATAACCCGGTGGCAGGGTATCACTAGCGCCAGGGGATTAGTGGCTACCGCCCGGCCAACGGCCCTGGCGGCCCGAGGGCGGCCTACCCGCCGGGCCATATCTCCATAACTGGCCGTCTCGCCGTAGGGAATCCCGCGAACCTCTTCCAGGACCTGGATGGAAAAAGGGGTGTTGCGATGGTCAAGGGGAAAGGTAAAGGTGGTCCTCTGACCGCTGAAATACTCCTGGAGTTCCCTTTGTTCCTGCTCGAAAGGCGCTGGGGCGGGACGCAGGGACTCGCCGGGGAAGTGCTGGTTCACCCATGCCTCCACCCGGGCGGTTGTTGCGGACGGTAGGCCGATTAAACAGACACCCTGCTCGCTTTTTACTACGGTCAACTGCCCGATGCAAGTACTGAAGCGATCATAGGTCAGCATTGGATTTGCCCTAATCCGTTTCAAAGTTCAAAGTTTCAAGTTCAAAGTTTCAAGTTCAAAGTTCTAAGTTTCAAGTGTTATTAGTGGCTGTTGCAGTGGCAATAGTAGCATTTTCAGCGTCTTCCTGGTGCCAGAGGTAAAATGTAACCAATCCACGCCAGGGAGACCAGTCCCGTCCGATCTTTCGTACCTGGTCTTCGGTGGGTCGCTCGGCCAGGCCGTAGACCCGCTGCACCATGCGCATCAGGCCGATATCGGCAGCTGGCAGGGTGTCCGTCAGACCCAGGCCCATCATCGCGGCATATTCCGCCGTCCATCGGCCTACGCCCCGGAGGGTGCACAGCCGCTCAACGATCTCCTCATCGGTGCCGCCAAGGGACTCCCAGTGCGGCTCAGCCAGGAAACGGCGGGCAAGGTCTATGATATAGCTGCTCTTACTCCGGCTGAACTGCAGGGGGTGGAGAGCGTGGGGATCGAGTGCGGCCAGCTCTTCCGCTGATGGGAACAGCCAGAGTTCATGACCATCCACCTGGTAGAGGCGGCCGTATGTTTCCAGGAGCCGGTGTTTCAGCCGGGCGGCGAAGGAGACGTTCACCTGCTGATCGATGATGGCCAGGCAGAGGGCCTCCAGGAGTGTGTCCTTGAGGATGGGCCTTAGCCCCGTTTGCTGGACCAGCAGCCGGGCCAGTGGCGGTATTGTCTTTACGAACCGGTAGAAGGCGGGCAGATCCAGGTCCAGGGAGAACTTGCGGCGCAGGGCGGCGGTGATGACCTCCTTCGTGGGGAGGGGCGTATCCTCTGCCGGCGAAACCGTGAATTCAACCTCGTCGGCTGCCGGCGAGCCGGCCCGGATAATGACCGGCGTCCCCTCCGGGCGTAGCCCGAGCCTCGACGTGCCGGCCTCCCCGTGGACGGAACGGCCAGGGTCTCCAGCGAGTCCGGGCGAGCCGGCGATGTGGGCGGCCCGGTAGAGGATTCCACCGGCGAAGGCCTCCCGGTCCGACTCATTCTCGGTCACCGGCTGGTTGCAGCGGGCCAGGTCGGTGGGGCCCTTGCTGAGCAGATTGAGAATCATGATTTCCGGATTCTGAGGTTCTAGTTTCAGGTTTCTGGTTCCATGTCACCTTCACTTCGCCAATCTCATGACACGTCCATCGGCAAGCTCGGGCTCCCCCATTAGGCTACGCCCGTAGGGGCTAGTAACCAGCCCTTAGCGTCTAAAGCGTTTAGCTTTTCTCTGCCTTTGAGATATGAAACGACCGATCAGCATGACAATAACATTGACGGCTAGTGAATACGTTTGTGCTGTTATTCAATCCTATCCTCTGGAGACTCTGATGATTGCGGCTAACGCCAGTCATCAGTTGCCGCCGTCATATACCATCAAAACTTTATAAAAAGCTTAGAACTCAAATAATCCACAGAACTACAGAAATTGCGCCAGCGCGAGGCGGTCAACTGAATGACTATATTATATGGCATTTTATATAATTAACAGAATTATTACACTGTTCAAATAATTTCAATCGTTTTTTTTAAGGAAATATTCTAATTCAGAAATAGTTTCTATATCTAATTTATTCGCCTGGCTTTCTCTCATCATTAAAGCATAAGTATTATTAAAACCCAATGGTTTGAGCCATTCCAGATCATATCTTTTTTTTGTTTCCTTTTTAACAAAATTATAAATCATTTCCTCATCTCCGAGTATCGTATTTTGGATTTCTTTATTTGCCTTTAAGATAACATGTAAACCCGTGCCAGTGTATTCTGGATAAATATCTATTTCTCCATTGATTAAAGCATCAAAACAGATTTTTGTACCAGCGAGTCCAGTTTTTAGCACCACATTCAAATCGCTATAACTTACAATTAATTGTTCGAATATATACGCTAAAATATATTGTTCAGTAAAATTTTTAGAACCAATAATTATATCAGCTTCCTCCTTTTTATTTTTATTATTACTAACGTCTAATCCCATTTGAGCTAAAAAATCTTTTGCAACCTGTGATGGTGACTCCTTCTTATAGTCAACGCGATAATTTAATTCAGCCATTTTTTTATCTGTTATTAAATCAGCAAGTTTCGAGAACATTTCACGAAGAACAGGATACTTTCTTAATGTTTCTCCTCTCACAAGAGGGGAAACATGGTAAGGCGGGAAATAATGTTTATCATCTTTGAGCACTTTCAATTTAAAGGCAAGAATTCGACCGTCCGTTGAGAAACCACAAATTACATCAACCTTTTTTCCCTTTAAAGCTTGATACATTAATCCTGGATCAAGTTCTACGGTATTCATTGAAAGGTTGTAATGTTTTTTCAGCCCAGGATACCCATCGGATCGTCCCATAAATTCTGCAGTGAAACCAGCGGTGAAAGGATGTACAAAAAATGATGGGACTATTATAAAAGGGATAATAACAAAAATGACTAAAGATGAAAGAATAAGGATTGGCTTAATCAACTGTCGAATAAATATTTGTAATAAGCCTAAAATCATATCAAAAAGTAATGCTAAAATTGCTGCTGGAATAGCGCCAGCTAAAATCATATAAATGTTATTCAGTGCGATTCCACGAAAGATAAATTCGCCAAGTCCACCAGAGCCTATGAGCGCGCAAAGTGTGGCAACTCCTACATTGATTACTGTAGCTGTTCTGATGCCTGCAAAAATAACAGGAACGGCCAAAGGGAGTTCTACTTTAAATAATACTTGCAGGTCAGACATGCCCATACCTTTAGCAGCTTCACAAACAGCAGGATCGACTTCTTCAATTCCTGTATATGTATTTCTAACGATTGGAAGAAGGGCATAAAGAAATAGTGCCACAATAGCGGGCGTAACGCCAATTCCCAATAACGGCAAAAGAAATCCTAATAAAGCAACACTGGGAATGGTTTGAATAATCCCAATAACTCCTAATACAGATGGCGAAAACTTTTTATATCGTGTCAGAATAATAGCAAGAGGAAGACCTAAAAAAATAGCAATTGCTAAAGCTACAACTGTTAATCCAATGTGTTCGCCAGTCTGTTCAATAATTTCTTCTTGATGTGTATAAATAAATTCTATAAAATTCATTATAATAACTTTGCTCTTTTTTTATAAAAAGCTGACATTATTATTTCAGAAGTTGTATGTAAAATTTTTTTTTGATCATTATTTTTTATTATAAGGATTGATTCTTTGTGAGGCATATTACCCATTGCTTCGAGAACGTCCAATATTCTTGCATTTTCATAAAATTCTTTAACGGCTTCTCCTTTGTACTCCTTTTTGGGAATATCTTCCATAATATCCTTTAATGTTAACACCATTAATTCAAGCTGAAAGCGATTCGCCTGAAAAAATTTTATAACGAAATCATTTTGCGGAGAAAATATTAATTCTTTTGCTGTACCAATTTGTTTAATTTTCCCTTTGTCCATTAAGCAAATCTTATCTCCAAGTTCACAAGCCTCAAAAACATCATGTGTAACTAAAATCATTGTTTTCCGAAGCAAGCTTTCCAGATTGATAAATTCTTTTTGTATTTGCCTTCGAGTGATCGGATCCAATGCACCGAAAGGCTCATCAAAAAGTACAACGGAAGGATTAGCAGCTAATGCACGAGCCAACCCAACCCGTTGTTGTTGTCCGCCACTGAGTTCTTCTGGTTTACGTTTCAGGAAATCATCGGGCGACAAGCCAACCAGTTCTAAAAGTTCCCGTGTTCGAGAAACGGTTTGTTTTTTATCCCATTTTAAAAGATTAGGTACAATGGCAACATTCTGTTCTACTGTGTAATGAGGAAAAAGCCCAATACTTTGAATGACATATCCTATTTGTTTCCTCAATTCTTCAGGCTTCTGATCTTGAATGTTTTTCCCTTCGATAAATACCTTGCCACTTGTTGATTTGATTAGCCTATTAATCATTTTTAAAGTGGTTGTTTTACCACAACCACTTGTTCCAAGTAGTATGAGTGTTTCACCTTTTTTAACTGAAAACGAGATGTTATCAACCGCTTTTAATCCATTAAATATTTTAGTGAGATTTAATACTTCAATCATATTTAAGCTCTAACAGTTACAATCATTTTGTTGGCAATCAGTTCAATCATACAAACAAATAAATATGTTAATTCAAAGAAGCTTGCCTTGCCAACGACCTACTAATTTTGTTGCATCTGGATGATCAAAATGACTTTTGAATATGTTATAATAAAACAATTCTTCCTTTGAAGATACGGGGCATCCTTGTTTCTGAGCTTGTTCCAATTCATCAGAGGAGACATTATTTGCTCTTTGTTCTATTATGGTTGATGAGCAGCATCCCTGAGCAAATTCCATTTTGTTTCTCCATACTATTTCATTGGGTAGTAAGTCTTCATAAGCTTTCCGTAAAAGCCATTTTTCGATTCCGAACGTATTATGTAATTTTAAATGAGGATCAATTTTTAATGCAGTTTCTATAAATTCAGTATCCAGAAAGGGAACTCTACCTTCCAAACCATGCGCCATTGTCATCCGATCAACTCTTTGTAAGTTTATGTTATGCAAACCGTTGATGATGCGTATTGATTCTTTATGTAAATCATGCGTATTATTATAATTATTGAAATAGCTATAACCAGCAAAAAGCTCGTCGGAACCTTCACCAGTGAGTATAACCTTTACGTATTTACTTGCTAAACGAGAGACAATAAAACACGGAATAGCACTTCGAACCAGTGAAGGATCAAATGATTCCAAATAATAAATTACTTCAGATAGAATGTCTAACATTTCATTTTCAGTATAGATATATTCATGGTGAATCGTTCCAAGATAGTCTGACACAATTCGTGCTGCTTTTAAATCGTCTGATCCTTGTAATCCGACTGAAAATGAATGAAGATCAGTAATAGCTTCTTTCATCAAGGCAGCAATAATACTGGAGTCTAAACCACCGCTTAAAAAGACACCAATAGGAACATCAGATATTAATCTTTTTTTTACAGATCTTTTCAAAGATTCTTTTATTTCTGGTATTACATCTTCTATTTGGGTAATAAAACTTTTATAACTCGGCAAGTGATAGTAAGATTTAAATCCTTCAGCAGAATGAAAATAAAAACCATTTGGAAATTCATAGATATGATTAGCATAATTTATTAATGCTTTCATTTCTGAAGAAAAATATATCCTTTTTTCGTCATAACCAAAATAAAGTGGTTTAATACCTATCGGATCACGCGCAATGAAAAAATGCTCATGATCAGTTAGAATAAAACTAAACATCCCATCAAGTTCTTTTATTGAACGTGTTCCAATTTTCTGATAAAGCGGAATAATAGTTTCATTGTCACTTTCTGTGTAGAAATTATATTCTTTACTTAATTGTTGTTTTAATTCCTTATAGTTATAAATTTCTCCATTGCAAATCAAATAAGTCGTACTATCTTGAGATCGAAGGGGTTGATGCCCTTTTTCGACGTCAATTATAGAAAGTCGTTGATGTCCAAGAAAAAAATCGTTTTTCTCGATTTTTCCTTTAATCAAGCCTATGTCATCTGGACCTCGATGTTTTAATAACTGTAACATCGTTTCAGGTAATGACTTTTTTTCTTGCAAGTCTCCAAAGACACCAAGAATTCCACACATTTTTAATCTTAAAGTTTAATATCCAATATTTTATTGTTTGAGATAGATAATCTTAATGATTCCATTCAATTAGCAATGTATTTGGAACCACTTTTAATTTTTTGGCAATAATTGCTACATAATATAGAGGCTTCCCAGTTATTGAAATACGGTGTCGATAACGACGGTAACACTGAATTTGTATAAGTTTTTCACGGTTCATTTGTCGAATTAATCGACAAAATCCACTTGTATCATCCTCGCGCAAAAAATCTTCTTTTATGTTAAAGGCAAGCCAACCTGGTGTTTCAATGAAATCTAACGCTATCAAGAAAGCAATGGGCGGAATATCGCCAAAACCCAAAGCCGCGACCGTAGTTAAACAATTAAAATCTCCTTCTTCTAATTTAATTTCGTGTTTTTCGGGCATTTCTGAAAGATTTGTAACAAGATAATCGGCATAAATCTCAGGCCTATCCCGAAAAGTTGCCTTTTTTGCTTCTGGCAAAATATCAATACCCACAACAGAATCAACACCGATATTATCTAACTCATCGCCAACCATTCCATTACCAGCTCCAACATCTAAAACTTTAAATTCATCGGTATCTTCGCCAAAATCAGAAGCAACATCTTCTAATAAATTCACAACAACACTTGGGGAACAACATTTTAACTTTTCGTAAAATAATTTTTCGTATAGTCCAGGGATTTCATAAAGTTTCCCATAATCATGGAATCGAATACGTTTTAAATATCCTCCAACACGTACTTCAAAAAATTCTTTATCTTGAGAAATGTTTTTTTGTTTTGGACTCAATTTAGGAATGTGAATTTCTTCTACGTTTGTATCAATTATTTTTAGACGATCTTTCCATACTTTGTTACTAGATAATGAATTCAAAAAAAGAAAACCTCCTTACTAATAATTTTTTCAATTTCTACATTGCATTTTCTGATTAGCCATCTAACTATTATTTATGAAGTAACATTCCAGGCCGTTGAAACCTGATATGGTGTCCGTACCAATACTAGAATTTAATTCCTTCTTCTGACTAATCAAACAAAAACCTTGAAATAAAATCACTTGGATCGATAGTGCATGCTTACTAATTATCATAATAACATGGACGGGAAAAATTCTGAATATCATACCAAGCCCAAATTGCTTGAGCAAGTAAAACGGGCTATGCGTACCAGGAATTACAATCCCCGGACGATCACGACGTATGTTCAGTAGATCAAAAGGTTCATCCTATTCCACAACAAGACCCACCCCGCCGACATGGGAAAGGAGGAAATAAGGACCTTTCTCACATATCTTGCCGTGGAGAAGAATGTGGCGCCGTCCACGCAGAACCAGGCATTGCAGGCCCTTTTGTTTTTATACCTGGATGTGCTGGAGTCGCCAGTCGGAAAGAAGGACACCCACGCCAGCACCGTCCCGAAGACGGCCAGGAAGATAATGATGCCGACATTCAGCGGGCTCCATATCATATGGGATGGGGACTCCAATACCAGGCTGCCCAGCAAGGTAGCCAGGCCGCCGATGCCGGTGGTCACGGCGGTGAGCACGATAGGATTGGCGCGGGCCGGGCGGCGCTTCAGGTACACGCTGGGCCAGGTGGCCGCCAGGACCGCCCCCATGACCAGTGACATGCCCAGCACCAGGTTCTTGCGGGCACCAAAGCCGTAGCCCCGGAATATGAGGGCCACACCGCCGAAGCCCACCAGGATGCCCAGCCCCTTCATAAACGAGAGGCGTTCTCCGGGTAAGGCAAAGTGGGCCGCTACGGCCGTAGTGATGGGGATGGAAGCCCGCAGCAGGGCGGAGATGTTGCTATAGATAAACCGGGTCCCGCAATAGGTCAGGGAATAGCTGAGGGCGAAATCGAGCAGCCCGACCGTGACCTACTGTCTGCGAGCCAGGGAGTCGAGGGGGAGGGGGAGCTTGCGCCAGTAAATGATCAGGAAGAGAATCAGGGAGGCCAGGAGATTGCGTAGTGCGACGCCCAGGAGGGGCGGTGTTCCCTTCAGGCCCCGTTTTCAGGGCCACGAAGGTAGAGCCCCAGATGAGGCACATACCGGCGAAGACGAGCCCGTCTAGCCGCTTGTCCTGAGCCGGGTCGAAGGACCGGACAGGCCCGACGCGTGGCCGGGGGATCATCCCCGCCGTTGGCGGGGTCATAGGGTGAGGATCTGGCTGCGCTCGGCTCCCACCGAGACCTTGGCAAAGTGGACTTGCAGGAGTTCCTCAAGCCGCTGGGTGTAGACCAACGCCTCGGGTGGAAGCGCCCGGGAGGACTTGAGACCGGATGTATCGGTCTGCCAGCCGGCGAGTTCGGTGTAGACCGGCATCACCCGGTCAAGCTGGTGGACAGCCGCCGAGAAGCCGGGCAGACGGGTGCCATCCAGCTCGTAGGCGGTACAGACCTTGATAGTGTCAAACTTATCGAGGACGTCTAGTTTGGTGAGGGCCAGTTCCGTAAAGCCGTTGACCCGGCAGGCATAGGCGGCGGCCACGGCGTCAAACCAGCCGCAGCGGCGCTTGCGGCCGGTGGTGGCACCGAACTCTGCGCCCTGTTCCTGCAGCCGCCGGCCCACATCGTCATTCAGTTCGGTGGGGAAGGGGCCCTCCCCGACGCGGGTGGTATAGGCCTTGAAGACCCCCATCAGCCGGCCAATTTTTTGCACGGGCACGCCCAATCCGGCGGCGATACCACCGGCGGTGGGATGGGAGGAAGTGACAAAGGGGTAGGTGCCCATGTCAAGGTCCAGGAGGGTACCCTGGGCCCCCTCGATAAGGATGTTCTTATCGCTGTCCATGGCCTGGTGGATGTTGGTAATGGTATCGGCCAGCATAGGGGCCAGCCGGCTGGCGGCGTGCAGGAAAGATTGCATCTCGTCACGCAGTATGTCCAGCTCGTCGGCTTTGACCTCTCCCTGTTGGGTACCTATTTTCAGCCGGTCGATGAGATACTGGCCCAGGCGGGAGATATCCAGCATGTCCACAGCCCGGATACCCAGACGGCGGGCCTTGTCAGCATAGGCGGGACCGATCCCGCGGCGGGTCGTCCCGATGATGTGGCCGGTGACCCGGTCCATGGCTTTATGTATCGGAGTGACGATATGGGCCGCGTAGCTGATCTGGATCCGGCCAGCGGTGTCGATGCCGTGCTGACCCAGGGCATCCAGCTCTTCGGAGAGGGCGATTGGGTCCACCACCATGCCGTGCCCCAGGATGCAGATACAGTCGGGATGGAGGATGCCCGAGGGGACCTGATGAAGGATGATCGTGTCGTTGTCGACCTTGACGGTATGGCCGGCATTGGCGCCTCCCTGGTAGCGGGCTACCACGTCCATGTCTTCACAGAGCAGATCGACGAGTTTGCCCTTGCCCTCGTCGCCCCATTGCCCTCCTATGACAGCAGTAATGGGCACGGCTACCAGAGTGGAAAAGGAAACGGATTCACCAGCGGGATGATGATGGAGTGAAAGCTCACTTATTTACCGGCTCGGGCCTTGGCCTTCACCTCCAGGGTGGCCATCAACGGGCTGGCCACATAAATGGAAGAGTAAGTCCCCACCAGGACCCCTATGATCAGGGCGAAGGCGAAATACTTGATAACCTCGCCGCCGATCAGGTACAGGACGAACACCACGACGAACGTGGTAAGGGAAGTGATAATGGTGCGGTTGAGGGTCTGGTTGACGGACTTGTTCACGGTGGTGAAGAAATCCTCCTTGCGGTAGATTTTCACGTTCTCCCGAATGCGGTCAAAGACCACGATGGTATCGTTGAGGGAATAGCCCACAATGGTCAGGAAGGCGGCGACGATGGCCAGGTCCAGCTCCAGGTTGAGGATGGAAAAGACGCCCAGGGTGATGAGAACATCGTGGGCCAGGGCGGCCACCGCCCCCAGGGCGTAGTAGCGATCAAACCGTAGCGAAATATAAATCAGGATACCCAGGAGGGCAAACAGGACGGACTGCAGCGCTTTGCTCCGCAGCTCCCCGCCGATCTTGGACCCTACGGTTTCCAGCCGCCGAATCTCGAAGTCCATCCCTGCCAGAGCGTCCTGAAGCTGCTGCCTTAGAGCCTCACCAGTCTCTTCAACAGGTACCCGGACGAGGATCTCATTCTCTTCACCGAACTGCTGGATAGTTGGTCTGCTGAACCCATAGTCCAGCAGGCGGTCTCGGACATCGCTCACCTCGGTGGGGATGGAGAACTGGAGCTGGGCCAGGGTGCCGCCGGTAAAGTCGATGGACAGTTCCGGTCCCCCTTTAACGAGCAGTGAGAAAAGACCGGCGGCGATAACCACGCCGGAGATGGCAGCGGCGATCTTCCGCTTGCCGAGGAAATCGATGTTGACGTTAGTTAGTAAGCGCATACTGGATGCTGGATGTTGGATGTTGGATATTGGATGCTGGATACTTGATTCTAGTTGCTTGTCCTGAGCTTGTCGAAGGACTGGATACTCGATGCTTGTCCTGAGCGCTCGGCTGAGCCTCGTCGAAGCCCTGCCGAAGGGCTGGATGCTGGTGGCTGGTAGTAGTTTGTCCGTAGTCCTTGGTCCGTTGTCTGTGGCTTACTGTCAACAACGGACAACTGACGACTGACAACGGACCACTGCCAGGCTCGCCGTAGGCGTTGCCTCCGGCTACGGCCTCCCCGTGGCCGGGACGGCCAGGGCCGAGGCCTGTTAATTGCCTACTGCCAACTGCTACTGCTACTGCCCTCGCCCCTGCTGCTAAATACTCAAAGTTTTGACTTTGGGGCTTTGGGTCATGGCCATGAAAATGGTGCGGGTCATGAAAATGGCCGTAAACATGGAGGCCAGGATGCCCCAGAAAAGGGTTATGGCAAATCCCTTAATCGGCCCGGTGCCGAACTGGAAGAGGACCAGCGCCGCCAGGATCGTGGTGACGTTGGCGTCGATGATGGTAACGGTGGCCCGGCTGTAGCCGCTGTCAATGGCGGCCCGGATGGACTTACCCTTGTCCAGTTCCTCCCGGATGCGCTCGAAGATGAGCACGTTGGCGTCCACGGCCATGCCCACGGTGAGGATCAGGCCGGCGATGCCGGGCAGGGTGAGGGTAGCTCTGAGGGAGGCCAGCGCCGCCAGCACTACCAGGATGTTAATGGACAGGGCCAGGGTGGCGATCAATCCGCTGCCCTTGTAGTAGAATACCATGAAGCCGATCACCAGCAGGCCCCCGATGAGGGCGGCATTGATGCCGTGTTTGATGGAATCCTGCCCCAGGCTGGGGCCCACAGAGCGCTCTTCGATGATGTCCACCGGCGCGGGAAGGGAGCCGGCCCGCAGGACTATGGCGATGAGCTTGGCCTCATCCATGCTTTCCATGCCCTCAATCACGGTCTGGCCGCCAGGGATCTTGGTGCGGATCACCGGTGCCATGTGGACCTTCTTGTCCAGTACAAGGGCCACCCGGCGACCCACGTTGGCCCCGGTGAGCCGGGCCCAGGTCCTTGACCCATCATTGTTCATGGCCACGTTAACCACCGGTTGGTTGGCCGCCGTGCTGCCCATAGCCCCGATATTGGCTTTGGCCTCGGTGATCACGCCGCCTGTCAGGCCCGGCTCGCGGTAGAGGTAATAGAGAGTGTAGAATTCTTCATTGGTGCCTGTGGCGGGCAAGGTCTCAGCGCGGTTACTCCATAGGAAGATGCCGTCGTTGGGGATGGCAGTCTGGACTTTGGGCCGCGCCAGGAGGGACTCGATGGTATAGCGGTAGCGGGCCGGGACCACCAGATCGTTGCCAGCAGCGTGGATGTAACCGGTGAAGGGATGCTCTCCCAGGACTTCCCGGGAGACGGTGATGCCTCCGGGAGCCGCCGCCGCGTCGGCGCTGCCGCCCAGAACCGCCGCCAGGGCATCTTCCAGGGTGTCGGCCGGGGCTGATGCGGCCGTGTCGCCCACAGCCAGCTCGCCGGGGGTTCCCGAGGAAACCAGGGCATCGTCAATTTTCAACATAACGTCCCGGGCCACGGACAGGTCCTGGAGCAGGTTGAACTCCAGCAGGGCCGTACTTTGGATGAGGTTCCGGGCCTGGGCGGGGTCCTGGATGCCGGCCAGCTCGATGATGATCCGGCGGCCACCGGCCTTCTGGATGGTGGGTTCAGACACACCAAACTGGTCCACCCGGTTGCGGATGATCTCCAGGGCCCGGTTCACGGCATCATCCGCTTCCGACCGCAGGCCGGCGATGATATCGGGCACCTTGGTGCCGTAACTGGAATAGTAGCGGATCAGTCGCAGGTTGGCCTCCTCGCTCTGCCTTGTTAAGACGGAGAAGAAATCGGCGTCGGTGGACAGAACCTCTTCGGTCGTTCGCGCCAGGACCTGTTCAAAGCGGGCGTCCTTGTTCTCTGCCAGGGTGCGGACGAGAGTGGGGATGTCCACCTCCAGCACCAGGTGAATGCCCCCCTGCAGGTCCAGCCCCAGGTTGATGATCCGGTGCTCCAGGTCCGCCAGGGTGCCTTCGGAGCGGCGGGTGTCCTTTTCCTCGTCGCTCAGAGTACGGTATTCGATTGTGGGCCAGATCGCCCAGATCACCCAGAGTAAGATGATGCCGACAATAACAAAGCGCAGCGAAGGTCGATTCAACATATTGCGTCGTTTATTGAAACTTCATAAGTAAGGTGGTTATAAACCACTGTCAAAAGCCAGCGGGGAAGTTAATTCAAGGTTCCGGTTCCAACAACTTGAAAGCGGAAGCTTGGGGCTTGAGGCTTGGGGCTAGGGGCTAGGGGCGAAGAGCGAGTGGCGAAGAGCGAATTAACCGCCAAGGACGCCAAGGAAAAAGAGAAAACTAACCGCAAAGACGCAAAGAGCGCCAAGATCATAAAGAAAAAGAAGAGCGAGAAGCGCGATGTATTTTCTCGTGAGATTGCCACGCGGAGTTCATTCTGAGTGCAACGAAAGTGCTCGCAATGACCGAACATGAGCAGTCATTGCGAGGGAGTCCCCATGTGGATGACCGTGGCAATCAGAGAAACGGGTGGCTGGCCGGTGAGTGCTGGATGCTAACTGCTGACTGACGGGTCAATCAACCCCCGCAATACGCCGGGCCGCTTCCGCCAGTCCTACGGTCAGGAGGAGCTCCGCTTCGCCTTGCACATCATAGGAGGTGGTCCGCAGGATGCCGCCCGTGGCAACATCGATGATGCGCATGTCGATGGTATAGATGGTCCCGAACTTGCCGAACGACCCGGCCAGCATCTGCCGGACACCCAGCAGCTGCCCTACCTCCACGGCACATTCGTCTGATGTGCACCCGGTCAGCTGGAAGTCCTGCTCCTCCAGGACCTGCTGCATTTGACCACGCTCGATGACTTGATAGCGTCCCAACTGTACCAGGTGGGTCCCCAGGCGGTTGGTGAGAACTCTGGCATCCTGTTCGGAGATACCCAACCCCTCGAAGTCGATGATGGCCAGGGTAGGAGCGTCCCCTGTTTCAGTAGTGAAGCTTACCGCAGGCCCAACAGCGGTAACTACCGCTACTGGGGGCGTCCTGTAGAAGGCAACCACTGATGTTTTTACTGAGAATGATACCTTTTGTGTCGTGTCCTCCTTGGATTGCAGGTTAATTGTTAAGGGACCACCGGGCTCCGTCATATCGACCAGGTCGGAAATGTCGAAGTTCAATAGGCCCTTATCATCAGTATTAGCAATCCAGGATCTGTCCCCCACCGACACCACGATGGATTGATTCGCAGCGGGTTCAGCTTGGATGAGACGTTTCCTGGTTTCAGGTTTCCACTGTTCACCCAATTCTTTGCTCGCAACAGCTGCGCCGGCAAGCGGGACTATTAATATCGATCCCATTAGGTCACGGCCGAGGACAACATAACCCTGGTCATAAACTAGGTAGCCCAAGCTTCCAGCGAGAATACCCCCCACCCACAGTCCAAGGTGCGTTCTTAATCGTGCTACTCTTTTCTCGATGTACCGACGCTGAAAGCTCTCAACCTTTGTGGCCCGTCGTTCAACCTTTATTTCCAGGTTTGGATTGCGAGTGCCAGATTTCCGTTGCTCATGAAATATTATCTCTGAGCTATCGGTGATGATTGAATTGCGGATGGTATCGGTGGGCTGAAGTTTGACTGTGGTCATGGAGGCGCAGCCGCAGAGGAGCAGGACGAAGGCGTGTAAGGCGAGTAGGGAATGCCTGATTTTGACTACGCAGCTCCTGTTCCAACGGCGTTGCATCTTTGATCGCCTAAATTGGCAGTGCCCTGACACGAACTCGAAAGTCTTCCACCGTGATCAGCGCACCGGACAACAAGTCTTCCTCGATTTCGGAAAGCTGGGCCTCGAGGATTCTGTTGATCCGCGCCGGTTCCGGGTTTTCAAGCCTGAACGTGATGACAGAGGGCTTGTCCCACCCTCTTAGTGCCAGCAGGCCGCCAAAATCCAGGTCCATGGTTAGAATCACCATCTGATGCTGACGGGCATACTCAAGGATATCCTCATCTGCGGCGTCCGCCATGTTCAGATCCGCCAATCGGGTGGCTTCGTGACCAAGGTTCTGTAGGAACGTCACGGTTTTGGGTGAAACAGGCATGTCTGCAAGCAGCCTCACGCTTCAACTCAGGCGGAGATAGGGAAGGTTTTCTCAGAAGTCACCCAGGCGGCAAACTCGAGGGCTTGCCGGATGTCCTCTTTCTCCAGCTCGGGATAATCGTCAATAATCTCATCGGTGGTCTTTCCGGCAGAGACCAGCTTCACAATCAAGGAAACGGGAATCCGCAGACCCCGGATGCAGGGCTGGCCCTGAAAGACCTGGGGATCGACGGTGACGCGGTCCAGTTTCGACATAGGTCCCCTTCTCTAAATTGTGTTCCGTTCGGTTGCGTGCTGTTAATTTACTTTTTTCACCCCGGTAGTTCCATGCCAAACTCGTTCCCTACACTCAGCCGGGTTCCTTCACCTCACCCCCACACTTCCGTCTTCGCCCCGCTATGCTACGCTACGCGGGACAGGCTTCGCTACCCGGCTACACTACGTTGCGCCGGACAAGCGCCGGACAGGCCGTGATGTCGACTCGCCGTAGGCGCTGCCTACGGCTACGCCGAGGCCCCTCCCTCGCTGAGGGAGATGGTGCTTGGCCCGCTGTTCCACCCACCCCATTCACTCCGTGATGTCCCCTCCCTCGCTGAGGGAGGGGATTAGGGGTGGGTGCTCACGGCAAGCCCGAAATATCAAAAATCAGAAGACCGCTGCTCTCATCCGCCACGAACGCATAGTTGCCAGCGACAAATACATCCAAGGCATAGCCCGGTGTATCATAGAAACCTTCCAAGGTAGGGCTGGTCGGGTTGGAAACGTTGATGATCTGCAGGCCGTTGATCCCATCCGCCACGTACGCATAGCTGCCGGAGACAAACAAGTCATGGGCCAGGTGTTGTGTATCATAAGAGCCTTCCATGGTAAGACTGGCCGGGTTAGAAACGTCGATGATCAGTAGGCCGCCTTCCAAATCCGTTACGTAGGCGTAGCTGCCTGAGATAATCACATCTTGGGCATAACCCGGTGTATCATAGTAGCCTGCAAATTTGGGGTTGGCCAGGTCGGAAATATCAATGATCTGCAGGCCTCCACCCTTATCCGCCACGTAGACGTAGCTGCCGGAGACAAACACGTTATTGGCCGAGACCGGCGTATCATAGTATCCTTCCAAAGCAGGGCTGGCGGGGTTGGAAACGTCGATGATCTGAAGGCCACTGATCCCATCCGCCACATAGGCGTGGTTGTCGGAGACAAATACATCCACGGCATAGCCCGGTGTATCATAGAAACCTTCCAAGGTAGGGCTGGTCGGGTTGGAAACGTTGATGATCTGCAAGCCTTCCGTATTAGCCGTTACATAGGCGTAACTGCCGGAGACAAACACGCCGCGGGTATAGTAAGGCGCATAATAGGTACTAGCCTCCGTGGGGCTGGCTGGGTTGGAAACATCGATAATACACAGGCCTCCGTTCCAATCCGCCACGTAGGCATAGCTGCCGGAGACAAACACACCCTCGGCATTGCCCGGCGTGTTATAGGAGCCCACCAAAACAGGACTCCATGTAGTGGTAACAGATATAGAACTTGACCAGTCGGATACTACGCCTGTATGTATTGCACACAAGGCTTGGGTTTTTACCTGGTAGGTCCCATTATTACTCCAGGAATGGGATGCGTTGGTAGATGAAAACACATTTGAATAACTCCCATCACCCCAATCAAATCGATATTGTAGACTATGTCCCAGACTGCTGCTGGAGCCGCCGGTGGAATAGGTATATGAAGTATTAATATTGCCACTGCTGGGACCGCTAGGAATATCAGGCGTGGAGACCGTCTCCACTGTAAGGCTGGTTCGGCGCTCACTGTCCGACCAGTTTCCAACCTGATCATAGGCCACCACCCTGAGGGTCTTTTCCCCCGTACCTGTTTGTGAAACGCTGAAGTTTATAGTATAAGGCTCCTTGGAGAATTCATGTATCAATTTATCGCCGACGAAGACCTCCACGTGGTCAACTTTATAATTATCGGTTACTCTCAACTCGCAGGGGATGGTATTGTAGTAAGAAGTCCCTGCCCTCGGGTTAACGATTTGGATCTCAGGAGGCTCGATATCGAAGAGGTACTCGCAATTGAACAGGGCAAGGATGGCCAGGGGCAGGAGGAAGAGGCTTCTGGATGTGCGAAGTGGTAAACCACCTCGCTTAATCAAAGAAACCGCCCTGTCCCGCAGGGATCCTTTTGGAAAGGGCGCTGTCATTTCTTGACAGTCCCGACCATTCGGCTGAGCGCTCACGGCGAAGCTTTCAGGTCGGGACTTTCTTTGATTCAGCGAACTCATTTACCTGTCCGGCATCCTGACGGACCTGTCCGGCTATTGACGGATGGGTTCGCATTAGTGGATTCGCCTCATGGCAAAATCACTGCAAGCATACTCACGCCGGGAGGGGAAGTCAACCATAATCTAGGGGCTTGAGGCTTGAGGCTTGGATAAGATTGAAGATTGAAAGTTGAAGATTTAACCGCAGAGAACACGGAGAGCGCCGAGATCTATCGCTGTCAATATTGGTGCTCCTGGCGTCCCTTCGCCGGGCTCAGGGCAGGCACCTTCGCCGGGCTCAGGCTTCGTCGTGAGCTCAGCCGAACGGGCGTGCTTGGCAGTTAGTTTCTTAGTGACTTGCCCATTTTCGTGCAAATTCGTGTTCATTCGTGGCTAAGATATTTTTGCGTCCTTGGCGTCTTGGCGGTTGCTAATCGCTAACCGCTGAATGCTGACTTGTCCGGCGCCTGCCTGGCGTGCCATCCTACCGGCATGTACGGCAGACAGGTAGCGCAGCAAAGACGGATTGCTGTCGGCTGGCTCGTGATGTAAGTTTTCGCCCCCATGCACAAGGCGCGCAGACAAGACAGCTCCCGGGTGGCCGGTTTTCTGGCCCATCCCCGCCGGGCACTCTGGAGGTTGAGCCTGCCCATCCTGGGCGGCATGGCAATTCATACTCTGTACTCCGTAGTGGACATGATGTTTGTCGGCTGGGTGGGTGCCGATGCCGTGACCGCCCTGGCCTTTAACATGCCGCTGGTGTTTATGGCCTTCGGAATTTCCATGGGTCTGTCCACTGGTGTAACGGCGGTGGTGGCTCAGGCCATTGGCGCACGGGATAAAGCACGGGCGGACAACACTGCTGAGCACGCAATGGTTCTGGGGTTGATCCTGGGGCTGGCGGTGTCGGCTGCCGGCCTGCTGTGGGGCCCTTGGCTGCTGGGCTTGCTGGGGGCGGTCGGCGACATCAATACACTGGCCTGGTCTTACTTCCAAATTATCTGCTGGGGCCTGCTATTTTCGGTCTTGTCGTCCTTCTTCCGTGGTATCCTGGCCGGTGAAGGGGATACGCTGCGGCCCATGATGATCATGGGGCTTGGGATGGTGTTCAACATCATCCTGGACCCTATTTTCATTTTCGGTCTGGGGCAGGGCGTACGGGGCGCGGCCCTGGCGACCGTGGCCAGCCAGATGGTTGTCTGCGCCATATTTATCTATCTGGTGTTCCTGAGGCGATCCACGTACGTGACCTTCAATCTGCGCCATTTCCACTTCCGGGCCGTCATTATGACCGCTATCTTCAGGATAGGCATCCCTGCTTCCCTCTCCTTTGTCTTTATGTCATTAGGGCAGGCTGCCTATAACAGGATTCTCAGCAGCTATTCCCATTATGCCGTAGCCGCCTACCAGATCGCCGTCCGGGTAGAGATGATTTATTTAATGCCCATCATCGCTATTGCCGCCGGTCTGGTGACGCTGGTGGGCATGTTTTTCGGCGCCGGTGAGTTTGGTAAGCTGCGAGGAATTATCCATTACGCCCTAGGACGCTGCATCATAATAGGTCTGGCGGCTATCATACTGATCTATCCTTTGGCGCCGACGATTATGAAAATTTTCAGGCCCAGTGAGGAAATCCTCACTTACGGCATCACATACCTGCGAATCATTGTCATTATCTTCCCCTTTGCCCCGATCGGCATGATTAGCGGCCGGGTTATGCAGGGGATGGGCAAGGGTCTGCCCTTCATGGTTATTTCCTTTCTGCGGGTGTTGGCCGTGGGTGCACCCCTGGCGGCCGGATTCACCTATATCCTGCACAAGCCCATCGAGTGGGTCTGGTTCGCCATGATAAGCGGCGGCGCTGTGTCGATGGTGGTGGGCGTGTTGTGGCTGCGGTCGGCCCTGCGCCGGGTGGAGAGCCTGCCGCGGAAAGAGGTGGAACCCCTCCAGGCACCCGAAGCGGCGGTGGAAAGGGTGGGCTAGCGGTCTTCTGCCCCCACCAGGTAGTAGCAGCAGGTGGTCAGGAAGTCTCGGAGGTAGGGCAGCCCGGCGACGGCCGCATCTGCCGCGCGGAGATTCCTGCAGGATAGGCCCGGTTCCATATTGCAGACGTTGGTAACAGCCATGGCCGGCGTGCCGCAGGGGGTCTCTGCCCAGTACAGGACCCGGTCGTACAGGCGGCGCAGGGGGTTAGCCATAGGCAGCGGCGGGTCGGAAAAACATGGGGATGAATTTAAGGGCGCGCCCGTGGGAAGCTAACGGGGACCGATTGTCGGGAATCTCAGACGCTGGTAACATCATCGATTATTTTTATTCAATTATTACTATTAGTAACTTAAACATTATCGTCACGATGCAGTAACGCCGCACAGCTTCAAAAGGAAGGCAATTATCAAAATGGCAGCCGATGGCAGGAAAATCTCTCTTGTTCGCACAGAGGTCGGCCCTTAGCAATTTATTATATGCTATTACCAATAAATCCTAAGCGTTGTATTATTATCGTTTTGCCTGCTTACAATGAGGCGGAGACGATTGAGCATTTATTGGACCGGATTGCTGAGGTTATGCCTGAGTTTTCCTTCACCTACCAGATTGTAATCGTTGATGACGGCAGTCAAGACTCTACAACTGCTGTTGTTGAAAGGAAAATTGCCGATATTCCTATCATTTTAGAAAAGCACGAAACCAATCTGGGGTTGGGGTCGACAATACGTGACGGACTGTTGATAGCCGCTGACCGTGCCGCGGACATGGACATCATTGTAACAATGGATGCCGACGATACCCATTCGCCCGGTCTTATTCTGCGAATGGTCCGGATGATCTATGAGGGCTACGATGTTGTGATTGCATCACGCTATCAGCATGGATCCCGATCAGTGGGTGTGCCACTATCAAGAAAGTTTCTAAGTTACGCTGCGTCCTGGATTTTCCGCGTGACCTTCCCAATCAGTGGGGTAAAAGACTATACATCCGGTTATCGGGCCTATAATGCTAAGGTTATCAAAGCGGCCATCAGTCAATACGGCCAGCAGTTTGTTGACGAGGACGGCTTTCAGTGCATGGTTGATATTCTGTTAAAACTCAGGAAGATGCATGTCATCTTTGGTGAAGTCCCGTTTCTATTGCGGTACGACCGGAAAGTCGGTAAAAGTAAAATGAAAGTCGCCCGGACCATTAAAAATACGCTAATCCTCCTTGCGAAGAGGAGGCTGGGATGATGATCCCTGGATGCACCCAATTCGAGGAGAGCTATTTTGATAAGTACTATCAAGATTATGTTCTTCAAAATCCGCTAAAAAAATTGAGATTCTATCGCCTGCTGGTTGAACAGGTGGCTCCCAAGAATAGGCCTCCCTATATTCTGGACCTGGGATGTGCTTTCGGTAACTTTCTTGATTCGTTGAATGTGGATTGGCCGCGGTTTGGACTCGATACCAGTGAGTTTGCGATTTCTCGAGCGCAAAAACAAATAAAGAGCGTTAAGTTTGCTGCATCTGACATCTCAACAATTCCCTTTGAGCAGTCTTTTGATATCATTGTGTCCTTCGATGTGCTTGAGCATGTTGAGAATCTCGGCAAGGTTGCTGCCACGATAAGGTCAAAACTGGTCTCGGGAGGGCATTTCATTTTCGTTGTTCCGGTCTATGATGGGCCCACAGGGCCAGTGATTAGGATCCTGGACAAAGATATTACTCATATTCATAAAAAATCCAGATACTTCTGGCTGGAGTGGGCTCAAAACAGTTGGACCGTCGAGAAATGGTTGGGCATCTATCGGTATTTGTTCCCCTGGGGAGTATATTTTCACCTGCCAACGAAACTATTTCGCCGATTCACTCCTGCTGTTGCTGTCATTTGCAGGAATCAAGCATCAGAATAATAGCTCCATCATGGCAAAGAACAATAATAAAAGTGACCCAGGTACGACTTTCCCGCACAGTCAGGAATTTGAACGCTACGTCCCCTACATCGTCGCCGGACTTACTGTTATTGGCCTCCTGATACGCTTTTATAGGGTTCATTACTTGAGCCTGTGGGTAGATGAATATGTCCACGTTACCAGAGCGATGGATTTCCTCCGTGGCGGCCCATTATTCACCGGCGATAATAATGGGATTTTTCTGACGGTACTTCTCATTCCCTGTTACCTCATCTTCGGAATAAGTGACTTCATATCCCGATTACCAAGTGTGATCCTTGGTGCTCTTACCATCCCGTCCATCTATTACCTGGCGAAAAAACTGTTCAATATATATGTGGGGCTTTTTTCGGCAGTACTGGCAACAGTTTCTCTGTATTCTGTCTTCTGGTCGAGGCTATGCCGGAATTACGCCAGTTTTGAGTTTTCATATACACTGTTGTTATTGGTTTTCGTCCTGGCTTTTGAAGCACATCATCAGATGAAGAAAGCTGCGCCTGGTTTCGCCGAAAGATATGATCTGAATCTAAAATATCTGCTCCTTTTACCCCTTGCATTTGTTTTTTCGTTATTAAACCATCAGCTGACCTTTTTCTTCTTCTTCTCATTCGGTGCCTACGCCTCGATTGTTGCTCT
>CAZULW010000020.1:0-10044 GCA_964621455.1 uncultured bacterium | reverse complement strand
TTGCTGATGAGCTTTATTTTCCGGGACCCATCGCTCCCACGCTACTTGATCTTTCTGTACCCCCTGTTCCTGATCAGCATTGCAGCAGCCCTATTCTGGATCATACAATCTCTCCTGCCCAAGGTCGTACCGGCCAACGTTCTTGCGCATCCCTATGCTCAACATGGAATCACGCCGCTGGCTATTGCCTTGCTGATTGTACTTTCGCCGTTCTCGGAAGTATGGGCGCTGATACGTACGGATCAACACGGCCAGGTTATCAAGAAAGAGTTATCGGTCTGGCATTTTACGAATTGGAAGGCGTCCTGCCTGACCGTTAAGAATCAGATTCAGCCGGACGATATCGTGATATCGACCATGCCGAATGCGGCCAACCATTACCTGGAAAGGGACAACTCCCTCTGGTTTCGTCAGAGGCATTTTGATACGGATCTTCGGAAATACGTATCCAATGAGCCTGGGGATGCCCCCGGGAACAGCGCCTGGACCTATGAGGAATTTGTCGCGACGGTAGACAGTAACCAGCGCGGCTGGCTGATCGTAGATTACTATTTCTATAACGTGATGACCGACCCACGGGCCCGGGATTACGCCATCCGAAATATGAAATACATATTTGACGCGAGCAAGGACGGAACTGTGCAGGTCTTTGCATGGGAGCATGATTCGCCGGAACCCGAGAAAAGATTTATCCTGGAAGTAGGAAAAGGGGGTAGACCTCTCAGCCAACCGCTGAGCGTGACGTTACCATCCCTCGAGCCGAAAGGCAAAATAATGATCGCTATCGATGCCGAAGGGATCGATAGCGATAACGAAGCGTTTATCATTATCAACACGCAGAGCAGGGTATTTCTGCCGAAGTGCCGCAGCACGCAACGTGAAACCATTGCCCTTGATCTTGATACACAATGGCTGAAACCCGGAAGAAATACCATCCAGTTTGGATACAATGAGAACAACCGAAGGGATACTCGACGAGGCTACGCAATTTATAATCTGAGATTGAACGTTGAATGATTGCCTTTCCGCCGGTTAACAAGACCGGAAGGTCAGGCACTGCCGGGTGATCCTGGCAGCCACGGGCATCTGGCAGGACCCGCCGGTCACCAGGTCGGCCGCTACAGCGGACTAGATGAAGATGTGGAGCTGCAGCAGAATGTGGGCGGTCGGGGGGGGGCTCCGATGGTATTGCGGTTCAGCCGGATCTGGGGCTTGACCTCTACGAAGGGCATGGGAAACCATTCGCCCCCCAGGGTCAGTCGGGAAAGGGAATTGGCCTGCCAGGCCGTATCGTCGTCGTAGAAATCGTATTTGAGGAACGTGCGTACCCCCTGGGTGACCTGAAAGTCGAATTCGAAATAGGAGGCCAGGGCCGTGCTTCCGGGTGCGGCCCAGTCGGTGGCGAAATCCACCTCTCCCAATAAGATCAATTTTTTCCGGGTGAAACCGCCAAAGAGGCCCTTGAGGATCAGCAGGTCTTCCCTGAGGTACGAAGCGCCGGCCAGCACATTCATGTCGAGGCCACCGATGTATTTGAACATCTCGGCCCGCGGTGCCGCACTGATCCCCTTAAACAACGGTCCCGCGGAGCCACCGCCCACGAGGTAGGGATTGGAAAGGGACGCGCTGATGTGGGAATCTCCCAGGTAGCCGCCGGCCTCCAGCTCGCCGCCGCCGTGGGTGTAGGGCGAAAAGACCAGTCCTTCCTGGTTCAATCCCCAGACCCGAACGCGGCCAATCTCTAGCATGTGCAGATCTTCTTTGATGGGGAATGCTTCCTCGATAAACGGGATGATGGCGTTTGTGGTGACGCGCCGCTGCTGCTCGAACTGCTGCCCGGCGTCCCGGTGGAACTGGAAGACCATGGAGACTCAAGTTAGCCCTGGCAAAGGCTTGGTTTGAAAGGGTTTATCCAGCTGTCCCGGTTAAAGCATGATTCCCGGCACCACCATCCAGCGCAGCGACCACCGGCCTTCATCATCCCGCGCCAGGCAGACCACTCCGCCGGGTTTGAACGTTACCAACGCCTGATCGGCATCCCCCGTTACCAGGAGCGCGGTCAGTTTGCCCATGTGAGGCAGGTGCCCAACCAGCATGAGGTTCTCATCGAGCTCGGATAGGCGGCCGGCCCATACAGCCGGGTCATCCAGGGGTGCCAGGCCGTCGGTTTCACTGGCGCCGCCGGTGGCTTTCAGACGCTCGGCCAGGGTTTCGGCGGTCTGCCGGGCGCGCAGCTTGCCGCTGTGGATGATGCGACTGACCGGAATGCCGCGGTCACCGAGAAAGGTCGCTACCTTCTGGATATCTGACCGGCCCTGGTCGGAGAGGGGCCGCTGGGGGTCCTCCTCCCTGGGTTTGGCTTCGGCGTGCTGGACGAGGTAGACGGTCATCTGTAAGGAGATATTTTGACTACAACCAGGCTATTGATCATTGCCGGCAGCTCGAGAACAGCCCTGCTCATCGATATACGTCTTTTCGGTGGCCAACCTTAACGATCAGCACTGCAGGCTGGTCGTCGTCCACCGCGTAAACGATTCGGTATGAGCCCTGTCTCAGTCGGTAGCGTTCCTGGAGTGCGAGTTTTTCGCATCCTTCTGGCCGGGGGTCTTCTGCCAGCTCCTGGATTCGCTGCACAACCCTCTGACGGTCTTTTTTGCCGTCAATCCGCTTGATCTCCTTGACGGCAGAGGGTTTGATAAGGAGCTCATATTTGGCCACTGCGCTTCAGATCTTTCAGGACATCCTCGAAGCGCAGGTTTGGCTCGCCTGTGCGCTCATCAAATGCGGCCAGGTCCTCCAGTTCCTCGGCCAGGCTCAGCCGGACCGCTTCATTCACCAGGTCCGATATGGAGCGATCCGTTTCGGCGGCCTTGATCCGCAGGGCTTTGTGGAGCCGGGCATCCACATAGATGGTTGTTCGTTTGATGTCAGTGCCCATCGCACCCAAGTATAACATTATGGCGTCGTAATGTCAAGCATTATAACATCATGATGGCATTCTGGGGGTGCCAACACCGAGGGGCGAGCGCCGTTGGTTTAAGGCCAGTCGGGGTCTTTCTTCTTGGGCCGGGCCTAGGCGTGCGAGCACTGTGTCTGCAGTACGACTAAGGCCGGATAAAATCAGGCAGTTTCGGGCGGCTGACCTGCGAATTTGTTGTATAACCAGGCTAACAACACTCCCCCGATAAACCCATCAATGAAGCCCCATACTAATCCAACGAACGCACCATACCACGTCACTGAATAGCCAAGGTATACGTTTGAGAGTCTTGCCAAGGTTACTCCTTCATATCCGAAAATCAAGAACCAGTAAGTCAGGAGAAATATCACCAGTCCCCATGCGATTCCGCCTGCCAGGCCTAGTGCCCTTACATTCAGTTTCATACTATACCCCCTTTGTTATTTGTTGCCCACGCGATTTTAAGTTATAATGACTGATTTCCTCGCGCTATAAGAACTTCAATAAATCAACTCTCCACTAACGAGGGAGGTCCCCTGCCTTACTTTACCCCCCCTCCTACGCCCTGCTTCACCATCCTCAACGTGGTTTCCACCTCCACGAAGACGGCGATGGCTCAAGTCGGGTGAGTCAAGCATGCCACAACGCTTTTCCCGTAATCCCGCATGGATTTATAGCGCGCTCCCCAGGAAGAACAGGATGGCGACCGCCGTCTTCACATAGGGGCACAACTTCATGGGAAGAATAGCTGTCCGTGCCCCGGTCAGCTGCGACAGCACCGCCAGAACCACCAGCATTCCTGCGGAGGTGCGGTAGACCAACGGGGCAGCTGGCTCTTGTTGCCAGCCCCAGTAGCGCCGGGTGAGGACGCGACGGTCGGTACGCCGATGAATCAGTACGCACATATAAACTGGTGGCTTTCGCTAGTGAAGGCCTGGGATCGGTCGGATTGGTCTTTTACCCAGAGTTCCAGATATACGGCTACATCGCAGGGCGGATCAAACGGGCGCTCCTCCATCTCCACCTTCATCAACCTAACTGTGTCCAACTCGCCCGGCTCAAGATGACCATCCCAGTCAGTGGCGTCCCAGTATGTGGTCAATAAGATTTCGCCCAGTAACTCCCCGGAAGAATCAATGTAGACCGCTGCATCGGGTATGTACAGGCCGGTCAGGGCTTGGTCGGAGTTGGTGTTCTGGATCTCCATATCGACGTGGCAGAGAATAGGATCGGGCGAAACGACAGGTCCTAAATTAGCCCATATCGAGACGCTAAGGAAACGCAACTCCAGATCCTCCAGGCCGATGGCCGGTGAGGATTCTTCCTCACATGATGTGATGAGAAAAAGCAGTAGCAATGCCGGGATACAGAACCACTTGAGTAGATCATGCATATTCATACCTGTGGCTTAAAGCGCGCTCCCCAGGAAGAACAGGATGGCGACCGCCGTCTTCACATAGGGGCACAACTTCATGGGAAGAATAGCTGTCCGTGCCCCGGTCAGCTGCGACAACACGGCCAGAACCACCAGCATCCCGGCGGACACGCGGTAGACGATGATAGCGACGGGCTCCTGGGACCAGCCCAGAAGGGTAGCCAGCAGCACCAGCACTCCGATGAAACAGAGGGTGAGGCCCTCGGCTATCCATTCCATGGTGATGATGCGCAGGTTGTCGGCGGAGATGTCTCCGAAGCCAGCGACCACTCCTTTCGTGGGGGCGATATGGGCGATGCCCCATACGATGATGACAGCAGAACCGATGTAGAGCAGGATGTCGTTGATCATAGCTGTTTGGGCCTCCTGTTTTATAGATATCCCCCTCTTGCGGGAGGTAGTGATTTGTATGCCGGCTTTGACTCGATAAGTTCGATGAGAAAATCACGCAACGCTAACAAATCCGATACATACTCGTGATCTTCAGGCAATGGATAGTACCAGCTAACCGTATAATCCCGATCTTCATGCTTGATGCAAAGGAACTGCCGCCCGGGATCCGGATCAATTGTAGCTCCTGGCGGGTAGCTTTTGATGGTATCCGGGAGTTGAAAAAAGCGGTGCATTTCTACTTGTGCCAGAATCTCAGCCTGCTCTTCGGTAGTAAACCAGAAATCAGTTGCAATTACTCCATCCATAGCAAGGTCTTTCTGGAAGGTCATTTCAAAGGTGTTGAGTTCATTTTTAAAGTGGTAATGAAAATGGACCATGACTAGCTGTTCGTCGGCGACAATCGGCCCTTCACAGGATGTCTCTACGAGCAGGGCTAGTAACATGGCCAGAGAACAATAATATTTCACCGGGACCTGCATTGTAAGCACAAGTGTTGCCCTGAAATTAGTGACGCTTCACCATTCCTTCAACCGTGGGCCTGTTAAGTTCACATCACCGCGTATCTGGTTCCACCTTCGCGCAGGCGACGCTGGCCCGGTCCCTATGGGGGCGTCCTGACCCTGGCCGTACACGGCACGGGGAGGCCCGGACAGGTAGCCCAAGGCTTGCCATGGCTACGGCCTCCCCGTGCGACTCGCCGTGGCGGCTACGCCGAGGCCTGGGACGGCCAGGGCCGAGACCGGGCGAGCCAGGTGGTTGCGGGTGGGTATCATTTTCCGGCAACCTCTGATCGCAGCTTTTCGATTAGACCCTTGACCTCCCGCAATGCATCACGGACTTCCTGCTCGGTTAAACTGACCTCCGCGATGAGCGGATACCGCTCTAACAGATAGAAGCCCGTGATTCTTTGGCACACGTCTCGATACGATTCCAGACCAGGATCATAATCCAGAGCCGTGTTCAACAGGGCTTGTAAATCGTGAGTGCGTTGGAGTTTCCATCCTTGAGAGATAAGATAGGCCTTGAGGAATTTCTCCACGGCCTGCTGAAGATAAAATCCAGCCGCTTCCGGGTCTTGAACATCAAGGAGCTGTTCGATCCGGCCTAGGTCTTTTTCAGCGATGCGCAGCCAATCAGCCGGATAGAGTGACTCCTCACGCGGCATACAAGACCTCGCCCTCTTCCATGATCTCGGTTATGAACTGATCGCCGATAGCCAGTCGCCGGGACACCTCTTGCGGTGTGAGCACGATCGTTTCCAGGCCTATCCTCCGCTTACGGTCAGACAGGATGCGTTGTACGGTCACCCAACGGTCGATGAAGCGCTCGGACGTATCCTTGATGATGAGCAGGTCGATGTCGCTGTCGGGGCGCGGGTTACCGTAGGCATGGGAACCAAAGAGGATGACTTTTTCGGGAGCATAGCCGGTTACTAATTTGTCCAGGATCTTCTGGATGGTATCTTTTACTGCTTTTGCCTCCGCCATGATTTTGTTTCTCGATGCTTTACGATGAGAACATGTTGTGCCGTTGTTGCAGCTAACTTAAATATACGCTTTTTGTAGGGCTACCCTTATAATGAGACACGGGCGAATATCGGCTGGAGAGGAAGTTCAGCCCTTCAGCCCTACCCCACCACCCCGAACTTCTCACCCACCTTCATGAACGCTGCCACGCAGCGGTCAAAGTGCTCCCGAGTGTGAGTCACTAAGGCTACTCATAATGCGTCCACATGCGGATAACCTTGACGATTTTCTGCTCCTCCAGGACCTGATAGACCAGCCTGTGCCGTATATTAATTCGCCGTGAGTAGGCGCCGGCCAGGTCACCAACAAGTTTCTCATAAGGTGGTGGGTATTTAAAAGGATCTCTGAAAAGCAGCTCCAGCAGCGATTCAACTTTGGGCCGTAGACCCGCCTGGGCAATCTTTTTAGCGTCTTTCTGGGCCTGCCTGGTGTAGACCAGCCGCCACTTCACCAGCCCGGTTCCCCGGCACACTCCTCCACTGGCGTCTCCAGACCCTCACGAATGGACTCCCGCATACCGGGAATGGACAGCAGGTACAGGGTTTCCTGGATAGATCGCCAGTCCTCCTCGGAGACCAGCACGGCGTTGGCCTGCTTACCGGTGATCTGGATGGGTTCGTGGGAGTCGGCCGCTTCGTTGAGCAGCCGGTAGAGCTGCTCACGGGCCTTGGTGACGGTTATGGTCTTCATGTCAGTCCTTTATGTTAGCGGCCAAACGTACGGAATTATGTACGGGTTGGCAAGAGGGAATTCGTCTCAACATATTAATCATTTGCTTTTTTCGGACCGCGGCTATTAAGAGGCGGCAATTCACCATGCTTTTCACGGTATAGTTTCAACAGTTCATCTTCCCTTGTTATGGGCGAACTGCAAACCTCCCAACGATATACCATCTGAGATACGGGAAATTCCTTTTCTATTGGCCGATAACGTTCCGGTATGGACTGATGAGGAGTGCTTTTGTAATCGGATGAAACTGTTTTGTAAAAATCGGAGATGCGTTCAAAAAGAGAGCGGTCGGGTGCTGCACCAATGTAAAGAGTGCCATCGGGATCTACACCAAGAATACGGCAGATGGGCCGGAGAGTTCTTCCGTCGGGTTTTGTCGCATGGTTACTGTAAATGCCATTTGCATCAGGGGGCGCTATGTTTTCCACCAATGAATAATATCGTGGCTCAGGCATTTACACCACCCCGAACTCCTTCCCCACCTTCATGAACGCTGCCACGCAGCGATCCAGGTGCTCCCGGGTATGGGCCACGCCTTCATTGGCCTTCCACCACTGCCCGCAGCTTTTCGATAAGCCCATATACCTGATGAAGTGCATTGGAAACATCTTTCTCCGTTAAGCCCGCCTCAATAATAAGTGGATACCTTTCAACCAGGTAAAAGTCAGTGATTCTCTGGCAGGCTTCACGAAATGATTCCATAGAGGGATCATGTGCTGACGCCGAATTCAAAAGGGCTTCCAGATTATGAATTCGCTGGAGTTTCCATTCCCTTTGACAAAAGGAAAGCCTTCAGGAACTTCTCCACCGCCTGCTGGAGATGAAATCCCGCCCCCTCAGGGTCCTGATCATCGAGAAGACGCTTGACGCGCCTGAGGTCCTTCTCAGCGATGCGAATCCAATCAGCCGGATATAGCGACTCCTCACGCCGCATACAAGACCTCGCCCTTTTCCATGATCTCTGCAATGAACTGATCGCCGATTGCCAATCGCCTGGCGACCTCTTCCGGTGTAAGGACGATAGGCTCCACAGGCAATGATCGTCCAGGATTTGTCAAAATTCGGCGTACCATAAACATACGGTCGAAAAATCGTGCGGTTGTCTCCTTGATGATGAGCAGGTCGATGTCGCTGTCGGGGCGCGGGTTGCCGTAGGCATGGGAACCGTAAAGGATTACTTTCTGGGGAGCATAGCCGGTCACCAGTTTGTCCAGAATGCTCTGGATGGTATCTTTTACTGCTTTTGCCTCTGCCATGATTTTGTTTCTCGATTCTTTACGATGAGAACATGTTGTGGCGTTGTTGCAGCTAACTTAAATATACGCTTTTTGTAGGGCTACCCTTATAATGAGACACGGGCCAGTTTCGGTTGGAGAGTCAGTTCAGCCCCTCAGCCCTGGCCCACCACCCCGAACTCCCTCCCCACCTTAACGAAGGCCTCCACGCAGCGGTCCAGGTGCTCCCGGGTGTGAGCGGCACTAATCTGCACCCGGATGCGGGCCTCTCCCTTGGGCACTACCGGGAACGAGAAGCCGATGACGTAGATGCCCTCGGCGAGCAGCGCGGCGGCCATGTCCTGGGCCAGTTTCGCCTCGCCCAGCATGATGGGCACGATGGGGTGCTCGCCGGGCTTGATGTCGAAGCCGGCGGCGGTCATCCACTCGCGGAAGTATGCGGTGTTTTCATGCAGGCGGTCTCGCAGGGCGGTAGTCTCGGACAGCATATCCAGGCAGGCGATGGCCGCCGCAACAATAGCCGGGGCCAGGGTGTTGCTGAACAGGTACGGCCGGGAGCGCTGGCGGAGGAGCTCAACGATGGCCCGGCGGCCGGAAGTAAAGCCCCCCGATGCGCCTCCCAGGGCCTTGCCCAGCGTGGAAGTGATGATGTCCACCTTTCTCATCACACCGCAGTGCTCGATGGAGCCACGGCCGGTGGGCCCGAAGAAGCCGGTGGCGTGGGAGTCATCCACCATGACTAGGGCGTCGTGCTTCTCGGCCAGCTCGCAGATCTCCGGCAGGTGGGCCACGTCGCCGTCCATGGAGAAAACGCCGTCGGTGGCGATCAACCGGGTGCGGGCATCAGCGGCCCCTTTCAGGCAGCGCTCCAGGTCGTCCATATCGGCGTGGGCGAAGCGGTAGCGTCGGGCCTTGCACAGGCGGATGCCGTCAATAATGGAGGCGTGGTTGAGGGCGTCGGAGATGACAGCGTCCTGGGGGTCCAGGAGGGTCTCGAACAGGCCGCCGTTGGCGTCGAAGCAGGAGGTGTAGAGGATAGTGTCCTCTGTCTGCAGGAACTGGGAAATCTTGCGCTCCAGTTCCTTGTGGATGTCCTGGGTGCCGCAGATGAAGCGCACCGAGGAAAGGCCCAGGCCCCAGCGCTCCAGCCCTTCTCTGGCGGCCTTGATCAGTTCGGGGTTGTTTGCTAGCCCCAGGTAGTTGTTGGCGCAGAAGTTGAGGACACTCCGGCCACCCACTTTAATCTCAGCACTCTGGGGCGACTGGATGATCCGTTCGTCCTTGTACAGTCCGGCGTCCCGGATGCCGTCGAGTTCATCGGTCAAGCGGGATTGGATGGTGTGCATGGGTGCTCCTGAGTTGACATTCGTTGGGGCATTTCTCAGCCAAATATAGGAACGCCAGGGGGCATATGGAACCTGATAGCTCACTGCCTGCCGGAGCTTGCAAAACAAGCCTTGCCGTGTTACATTGTACGACATGAAGACGACCTTGACCATTCGCCTCGATGAAGAAACTGATAACCTGCTGAATCAAATCAGCAAACGTGCCGGGCGCACACGCAGCGAAGTGGTTCGGGACGCCCTTCGGCGCCAGCTGGCGGTGCTGCAGTTCGATCAGTTGCGGAAAGAGGTGCTCCCCTTTGCCGAAGCCCGCGGTTATCTTACGGATGAGGATGTCTTCCGAGACATTTCGTGAGGGTCTTCCTCGACACGAATGTCCTGGTAAGCGCCTTTGCCACTCGTGGGCTGTGCGCCGATGTCCTGC
>CAZULW010000019.1:1486-40715 GCA_964621455.1 uncultured bacterium | reverse complement strand
GCGGCAGCGGCAGCAGGGCGATATGGCGGTGGCATCATCATAGCGCCGGAATATAAGCTAGCGGCGGCGGTTCGTCGTTCGCCTGGTGCGCGAGGTGCGCCACCCACCCCCCTTCACTATCGTGATGCCCCCCTCCCTCAGTGATGGAGGGGGGAAAGGGGGATGGGTTATTATAGACATCTCACCAAAGCATAAGTGTGTTCTTTAACTTCTTTTGATTATTCATGCCCTGAGTCCTTCACCTCGAAGTTTCGGGATTCAGGATAAACTCCGGCGAAGGGTCGGGGAAACTCCTGATATGATTGTTTCTTGAAATCATACATAATAAATTGTAATCCGTCATCTTAAGGCGAATGAACACGCCACCCCCAGATCTGCCAGTGCGGTTCAGACACACTAATACTATAAGGAGGCGACCAATGCGTTCCCACCGATTCTCCACCCTGCTCCTGCTTTGCCTGTTCCCGATCTTACCCCTCCAGACCGCCCTGGCCGCACAGGGGCCTGACGACGACCGGGCGACGCCCCTGGTTCTCCCCGGCCTGTCCGGCCCGATCACACTGGACGGCCTCAGCGACGAGCCGGCCTGGCAGGCCATCGCGCCCCTGACCCTGACCATGCACCTGCCCATCTTCGAGGGCGCGATGACCGAGCGCACCGAAATCCGGGTGGCCTACGACGATGACTATCTCTACGTAGCCGGTCGGATGTACGACTCGGACCCGGCGGGCATCCAGGCAGTGGATCTAGTGCGGGATGCAGGAAATCCTCAGAATGACTGGCTTGGCATTTATCTCGATAGCTTCAATGACAATGAAAACGTTCTCGCTTTCTTGACCAACCCGGTGGGGATGCGCTTTGATTTTTCCATTTCAAACGACCTGCAAAGCTTCCCCGCCGACTTCAACAGAAGCTGGAGTACGTTCTGGGACGCGGCGGTTAAGCGCAACGACCAGGGCTGGTTCGCCGAGGTGCGCATTCCCTTCTCCAGTCTGCGCTTTCAGGATGAGAACGGAGCGGTCATCATGGGACTTACCGTCTCCCGCTACATTGCCCGGAAGGGTGAGAGCCATGTTTTTCCAGCCATTCCCCCCAACTGGGGTGGGTACAGCACCTGGAAACCTTCCCAGGCTCAGCGGGTACGCTTCACCGGCGTCTACTCCCGCAACCCGCTGTACGTCACCCCCTATGCTTTGGGTGGCCTGAACCAGGCGGCTGTCCTGAACCAGGCCGGGTGGGGAACTGGGACGTGGGGGCCATTGACATGCAGACGGCGCCCCTGCCGGACGATGACGGCCGGACCACCCTGCTGCCCTCGGAGAACCTGGGCGTGGCCCGCCTGCGCCGCCAGGTGCTGAACCCCTACTCATACGTGGGCGGCATGGTCACCAGCCGGATGGGTACCGACGGCAGCTATAACTACGCTGGTGGCGTGGACGGCATCCTGCGCCTGTTCGGCGAGGATTACCTGACGGCCAGCTGGGCCCAGGCATTTGACAGCGGGGGGGAGGAGGCGCCCGGTGTCATGGATGCCGGCCAGCTGCGGCTGAACTGGGAGCGGCGCGGTGTCAAAGGGCCGGTGTATAACCTGGACATTACCCGCCGGGGGGACAGATTCCAACCCGGGCTCGCCTTCGTGGACCGCACCGATATTACCCTGCTCCAGGCCAAGGTGGGCTACGGCTGGTTCTCCCCCGAGTCCTCCCCTGTCCTGCGGCACCTGCCCACTCTTTCAGGAAGCATATACCGGCGTACCAGCACGGGGCAGGTCGAGTCGGCGGAAGGGGAACTCAAATGGTCCTTGCATACCAAGAAGCAGGCCGCTGCCATATTTACTGTATATGCCAACTATGAAGACCTGGCTCAAAGCTTCAGCCTCTCACCGGACGCCAATGTTCCGCCTGGAATCTACAGGTTTCCAGGAGCTCGGCTCTATTACGAATCGCCTTCAGGGAGATTATTGCAGGCGTGGGGTTGGATAAACGGCGGCGCGTACTACGACGGCTGGCGGCTTACGGCCCAGGTCCAGCCCACGTGGAGGCCCAACCCGTACTTCATGGCTGGGGGCAGAATCAAGTACGATCACGTCACCTTTCCTCAGCGCAATCAAGAATACGTCAACTGGATTTACAAACTGGACCTGCAGGTGGCCTTCAGCGTGACCACCTCGGTGGCCGGCCTCATCCAGTACAACAGCGCCATTGACGCGGTGATCGTCAACCTGCGCCTGCGCTACAACCCCCGCGAGGGCACCGACCTGTACCTGGTCTACAACGACAACCTGAACAGCGACCGCCAGCGGGAGGACCCGGCCCTGCCCCTATCCAGCACCCGGGCGGTGCTACTGAAGTATTCTATTACGTTCCTGCGGTAGCTGGTGATTGGTGACTGGTCATTGGTGAGTGGTCATTGGTGAGTGGTCATTGGTGAGTGGTGGTCATCCTGTCCATCCTGTTATCCTGTCCAATTCTTTCTTGGCGTACTTTGCGTCCCTTCGCCGAGCTCAGGGCATGCCTTGGCGTCTTGGCGGTAATGAATATCCCTACCGGCTCGTAAACAGCCGTTCGTTCACTCGCTGGGGGTTGCCCACCACGCCGAAGTGGAAGTTCCGTGCGTACTTGCGCATCATCGCCTGGATGTCCGCTGGCCGCAGGGACCGGAGCTCCGGCAGATATTGATCGGCCTGCTCCCAATCCTCTCCTACGATCTCCCACATGGCCAGCTGCGCCAGCTGGTCAAGGGCCGATTCGTTCTCCAGGAGGTGGCGGGTCACTGAAGTGGCGAGGGCCTGTTTGAGCCAGGTCTCCGGGATGGGCTCGTGGATCATCTGGTCGATGGTCCGGAAGATCACCATGGCGGTGCTGTCCGGCTTGGCGGTGGTCAAATGGATGTAGCCATGGTTGGCAGACCGGTGGGCAAAGCCGGCACCGGGGTCGGTGGCCAGGTTGCGCCTGGTGTGCAGCTCCTCGTACAGCCGGTCGCTCAGGATGCGCATGGCGGCGGTGAAGGCGGGATAGTCCGGATGGCCCGGGCGGGGGGCGGCAAACAGGCCCAGGATGTAGTTGGTGGGCAGGTTCCGCCGGGCAACGGCCAGATCGGGCCTGCCGGGATCAAAGGCCAGGGCGGGCAGGCGCAGCTCCGGTCCCGGGGGCAGCTTCCGAGCCAGTTCCCTGGCCCTGCGGGTGATGTCCTGGAGGTCCAGATCACCGACAATGACCAGCAGCGCCCGGTTCTTGGTCACATCGCCGCGGTGGAACTGCAGCAGGTCTTTACGGGATAGACCGGCGGTAGTGGAGGCAAAGCCATACACGCTCACACCATAGGGATGACCTTCATAAAACAGGTCGTTCGCAACCCGGTTTACGTTACGCTTGGGCTGGTCATTCTCGGCTTCGATTAACGCTATCATCTTCTGGCGCACCAGCTCCAGTTCCCGGGGATCAAAGCGGGGGTGCAGCAGGACATCGGTGAACAGACCCCATGATGGATCGAAGCGCTCAAGGATACACTGGAAGGTGAGACCGGTGTGGTCATATCCAGCCGCTATATTGAAGCTGGTGCCCATAGACTCCAGCCTGGCATTCAGCTCATCCTTGGTGCGGGTCTCGGTACCGCGGATGGCCGCGTCAAAAAGGAAGATCTCGATGCCGACCTGCCGGGTGCCCATGTAGTTCGTGCCCCCTTTGAGGTAGAATCCCCCCGCCACCACCGGGTTGCCCGGCGTATCCTTGAAAATTACCTGAAGACCATTTACAATGAAGCCGGTAGTCTCAACCTTCGCCGGTCGCGAGCACGCCAGCAGGCCCAGGCAAACCAACCACACGAAGCAAGTGCTGCTGATAACGGGTCGTAAATTTTCCCATGTAGGGGCACAGCCTCGGTGTAGCCACGGCGAGCCACGCGTTGTGCCCCTACAAATACGACCGCTCATTTCGCCAGGCTCCCCCCCAGCACCCGGAGTTGCTGCCGGGTCTGTCGGTTCACCATCGCGGCTATGACGTGGGGTTGACCGATGATATACCGATGAAGGTAGTTGAGGATGTCTTCACGACTTACGGCCCGCAGGTTATCCAGGTAGTCACGGTAATAATCCAACCCGGCCACGGCCCACCAGAAGGCAACCTCCTGGATGAGGACCGAGGCCTTGTCTCCCTTGAAGATGGCATCCACCTCCAGCAGGGTTTTAGCGTTGGCAAGCTGCTCATCGGTAAAGTATCCCGGATCGACAAACTTTTCGATCTCAGCTCGCAGCGCCTGGTGAGCCTCCCAGAATTTCTGGGGGCGGCAGGTTATACTGATGAAGATGGGGCCGATGTGCTTTTGTGTGAGGTAAAACACATTCGCACGCAGGACGAGACCCGAATCCACCAGGTTCTTCTGCAGCGCAGAAGTCTTCTGGTTGAGTATGAAGGAAAAGACATCGGCGGCAAAGGTGCCTTTCACGTCGGCCATCACACTGGGCCCGTGCCACGCCATGACGATCTCGGCGTTGTTGACTGGTTGAACCACCACCGTGTCCATGCTGGCTGCAAGGGGGAGGTAGGGGGGTACCGGATTGGCCCTGGAGGGATCGGGGCCTGCTTTCCAGGCGCCAAACAGGGTCTCCGCCAGCCTGAACACCTCTCCGGGCCTCACGTCTCCGGCCACCAACAGGGCCGCATTGTTGGGAACTACGTACCGCTCCTGGATGAGGCGCACCTGATCAAGCGCAGCGGAACGTATGACGTTGCGATCTCCCAGATAGTCCTTTCGACAAACGTTCCGCCCCCACAGCTTTGTCCGCACCGCCCGGGACAGGTGATAGGAGGGATTGGCCGCCTCCCGGTCCATCTCATCCAGAATCACCTGCTTTTCCTGCGCCAGTTGATCGCCACTAAAGAGGGGGTAGATGATCGACTGCCGCATGAAGTCCAGTCCTGACTTTAAGGAATCGGCTGGGAGCGTAAGGTAGAAATTCTCCCACTCCTCTCTGGAGGATACCCCCGACACTATGCCTAACTCCCGGGCGCGCCCCAGGTAGGCTGCCTGGGTTGGGAAGGCCTGATTCGCCTTATAGAACATCTGTGCATGGAGATTCGTTAACCCATTCTCTTCCGAGCTCTCGGTGAAAGAACCGTTTCTGAGGGCAACCTCAATAGTCGCCAGGGGTACGGTATGGTTTTCGACTACAATCACCTGCAATCCGTTGTCCAGAACCCTGGCGGACAGTGCATCACCGGCCTGCATGGCGCTGACGGCAACGAGCAGTAAAAAAGGCAATAGACCTGGCTGAGCCTTCATTATCTCCCTTTTGGATAAGTACAATTTTACACACGCAAATGAAGAAATCCGGCCCTTTTCCCGCTCCTCCATGGAATAAATCAGGGCTGTAGACCTTGAATTTTACCGGGGGGCCTTCTAAGTTCCGTGTGCGGAGGACGTCCGCCGGTTAAAAACATCACTCTCAGGTCACTTTCAAAGGAGGGCAACTCCCATGGCCAACATGAAACTACCAGCCGCAGTCCTGTTGTTGGGGGTGCTGATGGCCGGATGCAACAACGCGCTCGATGCGGATACCCAGGAAGACGATACGGATAACCAGGAAGGCCTGGTGGCCGCCGAGGTCCATCTCCAGCAGGGTTTAGAGGGGCACTGGGTATCGGTGGAGCTCAATGGCGATGTCCGTTTCCAGGCTCGCCTGGATCCAGCTGCCCCGTTGGCGGGACCACTAGCCATTTTTCGCCTTGATGTCCCACGAGGTACCCATCAGCTGCTGATTCGCTGGGTGCCGACCGATGGAGATCGCCAGGCACGTATATCCATAGTGGACATTCAGTTAGACCAGGCGGAATTCTACTACCTGGGCCTGACTGTATCGGGAAATTCCATCCAGGTTGCCGTTCAGGAAAGCCCTTTTCTGTATGTCTGATGGAGGTCGATCTCGTCCCCCCTGAGCCATGGTGGCTATCTTCCAGGCAGCGGGGATGGACTACGCTGTCCTGGGAAAAGAGGAGAGCTGCACCGGCGATTCGGCGCGGCGGATGGGTGAGGAGTACCTCTACGAGACCCTGGCACGGCAAAATATCGCCACCCTGTCCAGGTATCGCTTCAATCGGATCGTTACCACCTGCCCCCACTGCTATCAGACCCTGGGGAAGGATTACAGCCAGCTGGGCCCGGCCTGGAAAGTGACCCACCACTCGGTTTATATCCAAGAACTTATCACCCAGGGGCGGTTAAAAATTGACGGGAAAGCTGCGGGCAGGGTGACCTATCACGATGCCTGCTACCTGGGCCGGTACAATGGCATTTACCGGTCGCCCCGGGAGGTGGTTGCCCATACCCTGGGCCGTGAGGGGGAACTGGTGGAAATGGCCAGGTACCGTAAACAGGGCTCCTGCTGCGGTTCCGGCGGCGGTAATGTGTGGTACGAGGTCGATCAGGGAGAGCGTATCAACTTCGACCGTTTCGATCAGGCCGTTGAGGCGGGCGCCGACACGATAGCCACCGCTTGTGCCTTCTGCACGATCATGCTGGATGACGCCCGGAAGGTCCGGGACAAAGAGGAAAGCGTACAAGTGAAGGATATCGCCGAACTGGTAGCGGAGAACCTGGTCGTCGCCGGTAACAGAGAGGTGTAATTATGGGTGAGGCTTTCAAATATCTGGCTGAGCATCTGGTTAGGGTCACCTTGCCCCTGACCCTGGGAATTATCATTCTCGTCCTGACTTACTTCCGCTGGCTCAAAAAGAAGCGGTAGGCCGGAGCATGATGTTCCGGGTCCAGGCTTCTATCCAGCCGCTATCGCAGGGCTGGCAAGGTCTCGGATGGTTTCCTGATCGGGGGTTCAGTCGGGGACGGTACCGGGAGGAAGTTTGAACCCGAATTCCCTGGCCCACTCGTCCTGAGAGACCTGAATATCCCCGAAGCGGGCCTCGAATTTCCTGATGTTCTCGTTCAGGGCCATGGCAAAAGCCTTGACGTGGAGAGGAGCCATGATAATGCGGGCTCGTACCCGGGCTTTGGGCATGCCCGGCATTACCTGGGTGAAGTCGAGGATAAATTCCGCCGGTGAGTGAGTGACAATGACGAGATTGGAATACTCCCCCGTGCCTACCTTTTCATCCAGTTCGATCTGAATCTGTTTTGTCTTCAATTCATCGGTTGAACCCATAACCTGCTTCTCTTTCTATCAGTTGGGATTCGGTTAGTCGTTCCTGGTCATTTCCTGCCGCCGGTTAAATTCCTCCCAATCTTCTTCAATACCCTCCCATTGACGGAATTCCTCCTCGTCGGTAGTGACTTCATTTAATTCTACTTCTTCTTCCACATTCTGAATTTTCTTATTGATGCGCTCAAATTCATTAGGATCGGTCTCGTCCAGTTCCTCAATATCCGGTTCATAGACCACGTCCTCGCCATAAAGCGCCTGGTCGAAGAAATCCATATCGGTGACGATGCCCTGAGCCATGAGGAACTCCACGAAGTCCAGGTACTTGCGGTCTTTGAGCTTGGTGCGGCAATGGGGACACACAAGGGACTTGGCAAGTTCCTGCTCGTCAAGGGGCTCGTTGCATACGGGGCAAACAACAGCCTCGATCTTCATAGAAAACCCCCTCTAAAACGCGGCTGAATGTAAGCGGACGGCCCAAGGGCATCAAGCCCTTTTTCAGCCCCGTTTTTCTCGTCGGAGATGACGGGAGATTACAGGGGAAAATCGTAATGTCGGCGGTCGGTGAGATGAGCCGCCAGCCGCCGCACGGAGCGGTCCTGGTGCCGCTGGATTTGACGCAGATTGCGGCGCACCCTGCGCCAGGCTCCCTCGCAATAAATACGGGCGATGTCCATCTCCGGCCGGGCCGCTTCCTCGCCCACTGCGTCGATCCGGCTGGTAACCCGCGAAAGAACCGCCAGCATACCGTATAAATCGATGGCGGCGTCGGCGAACCGCTGGAGCATGAGCTGCCGTTCCACCGCCCGCTGGCCGAACTTCACGATGGCCGAGTTCACCGCCCGGTGGAAGCGCTCCACGTAGTGGGTGAAGCGATCAGCCCATTCCTTGAGCGCGGGGTGTACTGTCGCCAGGTGGCGGCCGGTTACGGCCTCCCGGACCCGCGTCAGGGCGTAATCCGCCAGGAACCCGAATCCTTTAATCGGACCGCGGAGGGCCCTGCCCAGCTGCTTGAGGTACTCGCCGGGGGCCTGCATCCCGGCCAGGGCGATGAACAGGCGGAGGATCTCGTTGGTCCCCTCGAAGATCAGGTTGATGCGGGCGTCCCGCAGGCCGCGCTCAAAGGGATAGCCCTTCATATACCCCAGGCCGCCCATGAGCTGCAGCCCGTCGTTGACGACCTCCCAGCCCCGCTCACTGGCGAACACCTTGCAGATGGCTGACTCCAGGGAGTAGTCCACGTCTCCCCGGTCTACCAGGCCGGTGGTGAGGTAGACCATGCTTTCGGTCACGTAGGTGTCTACGGTCATCCGGGCGATCTTTTCCTGGATGAGCTCGAACTCGGCGATGGGTCGACCGAACTGCCGGCGTTCCCGGGCGTGTTTCACAGCTTCCTTGATAACCACTTTAGCGCCCCCCACAACACCGGAGGCCAGACTCAGGCGGCCCGAATTCAGCACGTGCATCGCCACCTTGAAGCCCTTGCCCGCCTCCCCCAGCAGGCTGTCAGGGGGCAGGACCACATTGTCGAAGAAGAGGGGCACCGTGCTGGAGGCCCTGATACCCAGCTTGTGCTCCTCCGGCCCCCGGGCGAAACCCGCCAGACCCCAGTCCACAAGAAAGGCAGTGATCTTCTCCTCTATTTTGCCGTCTACTTCCACCTCGGTCTTGGCGAAGACGGTAAAGAAGTCAGCGATACCCCCGTTGGTGATCCACAGCTTCTGCCCGTTGAGCAGCCAGGTGCCGTCGGGCTGGTGGACGGCCCTGGTCTGGATGGCGGCGGCGTCGCTGCCGGCTCCCGGCTCGGTCAGGGCGAAGGCGGCCAGATTCCTGCCGCTGGACAGGTCGGGCAGGTACTTGCGCTTCTGCTCCTCCGTGCCAAACAGCAGCAGCCCCTTGATGCCGATGGAGGCGTGGCCGCCTACTGTTGTCGGCAGAGAGCCGTCAATGGAGGAGAGGGCCTCGTAGACCCGGGCGAATGCCGTCTGGGACAGGCCCAGGCCGCCGCAGCTCTCGGGAACGTTGAGGCCGAAAATCCCCAGCTCCGCCAGGGTCTCCAGGGTGCCGTCGGGATAGGCCGCCTGCTCGTCGGCTGCGGAGGCGTCGTAGTTGTCCTCCGCCCACTTGAGCAGGTTGTCGCTGATGACCTTCACCATGCAGGCCTCGTCCTCGTCCATGGTGGGAAAGGGAAAGGCCAGCTCTTCCAGGACCTCGCCCCGGAAGACGGACTTCATGATGGATGGTGTGGTCTCGGGCATGGTGTACTCCAGTGTCTGCTAGGTTGGGCACGATTCATCGTGCCCCCACGGGAGAAAATTTACGACCAGTGGGGCAAAGAATGTGGGACGGCATAACGCCGGAAAACGAATGGAGAGAGGTTATCTTGAATTAAATCCCCACAGGATAAGTCACGGGTAGGGGCGACTCAAAAAGAAATCATGCCGGGCCTGCCAAAGCGCGCACCGTTTGAATGCCCGTTTGCACTGGAGAGTTTCGTAAAGATTGCTTATATTATCGAGTATAAAAGTCTTCAGAAAGACAGGCTTCTGCGCCGACCTTTGAATACTACTGCGCCTGGAACTGCCGGCGCCACCTTGCGGGCAGTCTCCGAGCGGGCAACGCTTACTCTAAGGGGGAATAAGTCATGAAACGTGCCATCATCCTCGCATCCCTGTCGGTCCTTTGCCTCCTGCAATTTGGCTGGGGGCAGATACCCCGGACCATCAGCTACCAGGGCGTCCTGAAAGATGCCGGCGGCAACCTGCTGAACGAATCGGTCAACCTAACCTTCAGCATATACGCCGTTGCCTCGGAGGGGACTGCCCTGTGGTCGGAACCGCAGACTGTTGCGGTGGCCCAGGGCGTATTCAGCGTCATCCTGGGGAGCAGTACTCCTCTGGACCTTGACTTTGACGCCCAGTACTGGCTGGAGACTGCCGTCTATGGCACCCCGCTGTCGCCGCGCACCCGGCTCACGTCCTCGCCTTATAGTTTCAATGCTCTGCGAGCAGACACGGCCCAGTACGCCTTATCGGCCGCAGCGGGTGGAGGAGCCGGCTGGTCCCTCACCGGCAACAGCATTGCTGCCGGTGACTTCTTGGGCACCACCAACAACCAGGCCCTGGATCTAAAGGTGAACGGCGCCGGGGCCCTGCGCCTGGAGCCCAATACTACCAGCCCCAACCTCATCGGCGGCTACAGCGGTAACAGCGTTACCAGCGGCGTGGTGGCGGCCACTATCAGCGGCGGCGGGATCAGTGGTGCCATTAACCAGGTGACGGCCGATTACGGGACCGTCAGCGGGGGCATCAACAACACCGCCAGCGGCAACTACGCCACCGTGGGTGGGGGCGCCCACAATATCGCCAGTGGCGGTGGCGGAAGCTCCACCATCGGCGGGGGCTGGAGCAACACTGCCAACGGCTCTTGGGTCACAGTGGGCGGGGGCTTCCAGAACCTGGCCAGTGGTGCCGCCGCTATCGTAGGTGGTGGCAGGTATAATAAGGCTCGTGGGCTATACTCGGTCGTCAGCGGCGGAGGGGGCGCAACCGCCCCCGATTCCAACTCAGCCCTAGGCGACTACTCGGCCGTCGGCGGGGGCCAGCGAAACAAGGCCAGCGGTAGCAACGCCACCGTGGGCGGGGGCTATGCCAACACCGCCAGCGGCATCAATGCCTTCGTCGGCGGGGGCACAAGCAACACTGCCAGCGGCAACGCCGCCATCATTGGCGGGGGCCAAGCCAACAACGCCAGTGGCGTCGGCGCCACTGTCAGCGGAGGTAGCAGCAACACCGTCAGCGCCGATGGTGCCACGGTGGGCGGGGGCAACGCCAACACCGCCAGTGGCAGCAACGCCACCGTGCCGGGAGGCTATAACAGTGTGGCCTTAGGCAACTACAGCTTTGCTACCGGCTACCGGGCCAGGGCCAACCACGCCGGCGCCTTCGTCTGGGCCGATAGTACCAACGCCGATTTTGCTTCCACCGGTGAGGACCAGTTCCTCATCCGGGCCTCAGGGGGCGTGGGGATTGGGACGAACAATCCCGGCCAGATGCTCACGGTCGCCGATACCATTCACTCCACCTTAGGGGGTTTTATGTTCCCCGATGGTTCCGTCCAGGCCACGGCCGCAGCGGGTGGAGGCGCCGGCTGGTCCCTCACCGGCAACAGTATCACCACCTCCAACTTCCTGGGCAGCACCAATAACATTGCCCTCGACTTCCGGGTCAACAACGTCCGCGCTCTGCGACTGGAGCGGGGGACGAACACCGTTAACCTCGTGGGCGGACATGGCAGCAACACTGTTACCAGCGGTGTGGATGGCGCCACCATCAGCGGCGGCGGAAACAGCGTTGAGCCAAACCGCGTGACAGACAGCTACGGCACAGTGGGGGGTGGCCGTAACAACCGGGCAGGAGATAACGCTGGAAACACTGGTGACCGGCTGTATGCGACTGTGGCTGGAGGTAACATCAACATTGCCAGTGGGTCTGCCGCTACTGTCAGCGGGGGGAGCGGCAACACCGCCAGCGGCAACTACGCCACCGTAAGCGGGGGAGTGAATAACACCGCCAGCGGCCTTCGTGCCACCGTGCCGGGAGGCTATCTCAACCTAGCCTCCGGCGGCCACAGCTTCGCGGCGGGTCTCCGGGCCAAGGCCAATCACGACGGTGCCTTTGTCTGGGCCGATAGCTCAACGGCCGCCGATTTCGCCTCCACGGCGACCAACCAGTTCCTCATCCGCGCCTCAGGAGGCGTGGGCATCGGAACGGACAGTCCCTCGGCAGAACTGGACGTTGCCGGGGATGTTAATGTAAGCGGTACACTTACTGTGGGAGGAAATCCTGTCGTTAGCCCTCCCATTGGCTCGGTCACGGCCTGGCTGAAATCTTTCCCCAATACGCCCGCACTTCCCGATGGTTGGATGGAATGCAATGGACAGACGCTAAATGACAGCGAAAGCCCCTATAATGGGCAAATCATCCCGGACCTAAATGGGGAAAATAGATTTTTAAGAGGAAATTCTACAAGTGGAGGAACTGGTGGAAGTGAAACACATAGACACAATTTGGATGGTAACGCAGGTCCATACCTAACTACCACTGGAGGAGATAGCCAGTTTAGAACCCAGTACGAAAGCACATTACCTACTTATTATGAAGTTGTTTGGATAATGAGGGTGAAGTAAAAAGAGCCGGAAATGGCAGCGGCGTGAGCTTTAGAAGCACTACTAATCGAGGGCATGAAGCAGTAGCAAAGGGAGATCGAGGCGCTGCAAGCGGCTGTGTGACCAGCCTGGAGGCCCAGGTGAGGGTTGCGGTGCGGGAGTAGGCTCAGAAACCCACCCCCTTTTTCCCCCTCCCTTTGAAGGGAGGGGGCATCACGAAGTGAAGGAGGTGGGTTCGCAGCGTCCCAGCCATAAATAGCTGGGTGACGGATTAGCCCAGCCGTTCACGGCTGGGGAAAGGAAGGATAGCAAGAATAAAACAGCTAGCCCAGTCGTTCACGACTGGGCCAAAGGAAGGATAGGAAGAAAAAAAACAACTAACCCAGCCGTTTACGGCTGGGAGAACCCTACCCTCCCCCACTTACGTACCCCTTCAGCTCGGTGCTCTCCTTAACGATCTCATTGCGAATAAGGCACTTCTCCAGGCGGGCGCCCGGCAGGACGATGCAGTTCTCCAGGACAGTGTCCACCACCCGGCAGTTCTCCATGATGCTGCTTGAGCGCACCGTAGAGCGCTCCACCGTCGCTTCAGGGTGAATGAACTGGCCGTCCATATCCTCCAGCAGGTCAGCATTAGTGGTCAGCAGGGTCTCCGGTGTACCGCAGTCAAGCCAGCGGTCCACCTGGTAGGTCAGGAACCGCTCGCCCTGCTCGACCATCAGGTTCAGGGCGTCGGTGAGCTGATACTCGCCCTTAGTTTTAATCTTGCCCTCCACGATGGTTGCCAGGGCCTGCCTGAGCTGGCGCTGATCGTCGATGCGGTAGACGCCCGCAATGGCCAGGTTGGACCGTGGTTCCTCGGGCTTCTCCACCATCTCCACGACCCGGCGGCCAGCCGCTTCTACGACGCCGAACTGCCGGGGATCGTCCACCTCCATGACCCCGATAACGTTGCCGCTCTGGGTGATGAACTCGGAGAAATCCAACCTGAAAATGGTGTCGGACAGGACGATCACGACCGGCTCGGCCTCCTCCACTAGCGCTAGGAATACCGCTTCTCCCAGGCCCTGCTGCAGAGGTTGCTCCACGAAAGTAACCCGGAGATTGCTGTACTTGGCCATATGCTCGCGCACCTGGTCTCCCAGGTGGCCGATCACCAGGGACACCTCGGTGATACCGGCGGCTATGAGCGGCTCGAGGACATGGTCCAGGACGGCTTTCCCACCGACAGGCAGCAAAGCTTTTTGCCGCTTCGCCGTATGGGGCAGCAGGCGCGTTCCCTGGCCTGCGAGAGGAATCAGAGCTTTCATAGTTGCATTACCCCTTTCATCTGTGTCATTGGATTGAACCCCCGCCGCAAGGCCCCGACAGAAACGTCGGGGCAGGAAGCGGGGCATAGAAGGCGAGGGGCTACTTTTCAATGAGCCTGGCCTTGTGCCGCTGCAGCTGGGTTTTCAGCTTATCAACCGCCAGGACAACAGCGCGATCCATCTTCTGGCCCGCTTCGATGACGGTGAACTGATGTTTTTTCGAATGCGCGACGATTTCGGCCACTTCCCGCCCGTTGTCGCGGGACAGGATGATATGGCAATCCAGCACACCATCGAAATATCGCTCCAGCTTGCGGACCTCCTTCTCAACCAAATTTCTGAGTTCCCTCGGCGCTTTAAAATGACGGGCTGTCACTTCAATTTGCATACAATCACCTCCTCCTGATTCATTATCGCATCATATCCCATAATTCACGTTCGCTCCCGCCCCAACCCAATCCGATTCGCCTGCATCATGAACGGTGTAACAACACTTATCCTTTCAAAAACGTGTAAGTGGTTTAGTTGTTTAACTGTTTACATTGTTGAGTTGCTTTTTCATTTTTCATTTTTCATTTTTCAATGTCCCCATCCGGGAGGGGCATCCCCTATCCTTTCCTGGCGCTGGCATGGGGATGGGCCTGCCGGTATAATCTTCTCATCTGTTCCGTCTTTACATGGGTGTAAATCTGGGTGGAAGAGAGGGAGGCGTGCCCCAGCAGATCCTTCACCGCCATCAGGTCAGCGCCCCGGTCCAGCAGGTGAGTGGCCACCGTGTGCCTCAGCAGATGGGGGCTCAGGTGCCGGGCCTCGGCCACCTGTTTCATGTAGTGCGCTACCCGCAGCTGCACGGCCCTGGGTGAGATCGCTCTAGCGCCTCGCCCGCGGAAGAGGGGACTCTGAGGGCCGACCGTCTCCCCTTGCCGCCGACGGGCCTCCAGGTACCGGCCCAGGGCCTCGCCCGCCGCTTTACCAAAAACCACCACGCGCTCCTTGCCCCCTTTCCCCATTACGCGCATCGTGTTCCGGGTAAAGGAGACATCTCCCACTACCAGGCCGGTAAGCTCGGCCAGCCGGATGCCGGTAGCGTAGAAAGTCTCCAGGATGGCCCGGTCCCGGAGTCCGATGAGGGTATCCCACGGCGGCAGCTCCATCAGCCACGTGGCCTGATCTTCTTGCAGGAACTCGGGTAGCTGCCGGGGAAAGCGGGGTGTCCTGATACCGGCAGCCGGGTTGGCGGGAATGACCTCGGCCCGGTTGAGGTATTTAAAGAACGATTTGAGCGCCGCCAGCTTCCGCGCTACCGATCGGGCACCCATTCCCCGCTCCCGGAGATAGCCCAGGAAATGGCGGATGGCCTGTCGGTCGATCCGTTCAGGGTGATGAGCGTATTCCATGTCATAACCTGCCACGAAACCGGTGAAATCCTCCAGGTCGCGCCGGTAGGCCCTGACGGTCAGAGGCGAATACCCGCGCTCTTGTGCCAGATAGTCCAGAAAATCCTCAGCGCAGTGGTCCAGTTCTGCCTTGTCTTCAGGCACGGGGCTCCTGTCTTAATAACGCAAGGGCAGCCTTGAAATCATCAGGGAAAGGAGCTTCGAACGTCATCGTCTCCTTCGTAGCAGGGTGGGTAAAAGCCAGGTTGAATGCGTGGAGCGCCTGCCGGTGCAGCACTTGTCGGAGCCGCGCGGCCACGTCCCGCAGTTCAGGCGCAATATTTGCCGACGGCCGCACACCACGGTATAGCGCGTCGCCGAATACGGGATATCCCAGGTGAGCCAGATGTACCCGGATCTGATGGGTGCGACCGGTCCGGGGGCGGACCTCCAGCAGCGTAAAGCCATGAAAGTGTTCCAGCGCTCTGTAGGCCGTCACCGCCGGGCGGCCATGAGATTTGCTGGTCCTGAACGCCAGACGGTTGTGAGAATCGCGAACCAGATTAGTCTCCAGTTTCCCGGTGTCAGGCGGGGCGCCCCATACCAGGGCATGGTAGGTTTTCTGCACTTCACGCCGTTCAAACTGCCGGGCCAGATGCAGGTGGGCGGCGCCGGTCCGGGCCACAACCATTACCCCCGAGGTGTCCTTGTCCAGCCGATGGACGATACCCGGACGCAAGCGGCTGTTCCGCTCGGACAAATGCTTATACCGTCCTATCAGGCCATTGACCAGGGTGCCTCGATGAACGCCGCTGCCGGGATGAGTCACCAGGCCCGCCGGCTTGTTCAAGACAATAATCTGATCGTCCTCGTAAAGGACATCGAGCGGGATATCCTCGGGCGCGAGATGAGCGGGTTCCTCGGGAGCCGGCTGGTCAACCTGGATCTGCTCTCCTCCCGCCAGGGGCTCCCGGGTCTTATAGACTGTCTCGCCGTCTACCCGCACCATGCCGGCCTTGATCAGGTGCTGAATACGGGTACGGCTGAGGCCTTCCAGCCTGGCAACCAGGAAATGGTCCAGCCGCGGCCAGGGGACATCCGCCGTGAGTCGGGTAACGCCAGCTATATCAGGTGTCCTCACTTAACGCTCCCTGCCGTCGGGGAAGGATAAACGTTGTCAGAAGCAGAAAGAGGGCCACCCCGACGGTCACGGCGCTGTCGGCCACATTAAACACAAAAAACCGATACTCTCCAAAGCCAAAATCCAGAAAGTCCACTACTCTGCCAAAGACCAGCCGGTCAATAAGGTTCCCGACAGCTCCGCCCAGGATTAAAGCAAGGGAAATGCGGACCCCCAGGTGGTTGGCCCGCTCGCGAAAGAAATAGTACAGGATCAGGATAGTCGCCACAATGGACAGCACGGTAAAAAGAGGCAGCGCGCCGCCAACCTTGATGCCGAAAACGATACCGCTATTTTCCACGTAAGTGAGACGGAAAAAGTCACCCACTACCGGGACGGCAGTGTGCAGATCGAGATTGTGGCGTACCAGGTATTTAGTAGCTTGATCAAAAACCACAACGAGGGCGGTGTACACCAATGCCCGCATGTGGCTTAGTTGGCGGCCTTACTCGTGTTGGTCTTACAGGTAAAACAACTGGTGGTGTGGGGTACTTCTTCCAACCGTTCTTTGCTGATCAGGTCGCCGCAGGTCTGGCAAATCCCGAAGGCCCCCTCATCAATCATCCGCAGGGCCCGGTCCAGGTATCTGAGATAGTTGTTCTCCCGGGCGAGCCAGTAATAGGCTTTCTCCCGCTCAGCTTGATCGGTGCCTACGTCGGCCATGTGGTAGGCGTAAGTGGAGTCACTGGTGCTGGCCGACTCGTTGGCGATGTGGGTGTTCTCCCGGAGATCGCCCATTTCCTCCAGCAGCTTACGCCGCTTATCCAGAATGTGCTCCTGGAAGTAGTCCAGGTCCTTCTGAGACCATTTCGTTTTGGTAGTCATCACAGACCTCTCAGTTTAGACTCTTGCAATGTGAATGCTCACATCAGCACCGCCTAAATTTACGACTTTTTCATGCTCCGGGTGGTCCAGTTTAGGAAATAACCTGGTTCCCAGGACCTCGGCCAGAAAATAATCCTGAAAGCGCATGAGGGATTTCTCAACATGACCATCACCCGAGATGCCCACCAGGATGCGGTCTTCCACCCTCAGGTCCGCTTCCTTGCGCATGTTCTGCACCTGGCGGATCAGGTCCCGCACCGTTCCTTCCTGGAGCAGCTCATTGGTCAGCTCGGTGTTGATGCCCACAGCCAGGTTCCTGGACACTGCCACAGTATAACTCCCCTTGCCCTGCACCTGAACGAGCAGCTCTTCCGGCTCCAGTGTCACGGCCTCACCGTCCACCTCAATGGACACGGCCGATCTGCCGATGACCTCTTCGGGAATGTGACCAGCAGCCAGCTTTTCTGCCAGCGCCTTGCTCACCGCCCCCACCATTTTCCCCAGCCGGGGACCCAACACCGACAGGTTGAGCTTGACCTCGACCGTGGCAAAGGAAGAGCGGTCCGGGGCAACGCGCAGCGACTTGATATTCAGCTCTTGCAGCAGCTGATCCCGGTTTTTCTCCACCGCCGCCAACACCCGGGCATCGCCGCTCACCACCACCTCGCTCAATGGCTGCCGGATCTTGATATTGGCCTTGTTGCGGGCGGACCGGCCCAGCGCCACCACACTGATGACACTGTCGGTCTCGATCAGCAGGTCGTCGTCCACCAGTTCGGCCTGACAGGTGGGGAAGTCGCACAGGTGGACGCTCTCCGGGGCCGCGGAATTTAGAGCACAGACCAGGTTGCGATATATGACCTCGGTCACAAAGGGAATGATCGGTGCCAGCAGCTTGATTAAGGTCACCAGCGCCTCGTGCAGGGTGGTGTAGGCCGCCAGCTTATCCTGGTCGTTCTCACTCTTCCAGAAGCGGCGGCGGTTGCGGCGGATGTACCAGTTGGAGAGGTCCTCCAGGTAGCTGTCCGCAGCCCGCATAAGATGGTCGGTCCGGTAGTTCTCGTAGGCCTTCACGGCGGTATCTACCAGCAGCTGGGTCTTAGCCACCAGCCAGCGGTCAGCCTCAGCGCGCCGCTCATAAGGAACCGCGTCCTTCACTGGGTTGAAACGATCCAGGGAAGCGTAGGTTACGAAGAAGCTGTACGAGTTCCACAGGGTGAGCAGCTTTTTGCGTACTTCATCGGCATGGTGGTAGCCGAAGAGGAGATTCTGCTCGGGGTTCTGCTTGGCGTACATCCAGCGCATCACGTCCACGCCCATTTTCTCCGCCGCCTCATCGAACCAGATGGCGTTCCCCTCCGACTTGTGCATGTCCTTGCCGTGCTCGTCTTTCACCAGGGCATGGCCAAGAACCTTCTTGAAGGGCGGACGGTTCTCAAGGACGGTGCTCATGGCCAACAGGCAGTAGAACCAATTGCGGAACTGGCCGGGGAACGACTCGGTGATGAAATCGACGGGAAACCACTTTTCCCAATAATCGCGATCATCATGGTAGTGCATGGTAGAAAAGGGTACGATGCCGGCGTCCAGCCAGGGGTTGCCGACATCTTTGATCCGGGACACCGGCTTGCCGCACTGCGAGCAGGCGATCTTTATCTCGTCCACCCAGGGGCGATGCGGTGAATGGCCCTCAAAGCGGTTCCATCCTTCTACGGCTTTTTCACAGAGCTCCTCTTGAGAGCCGATGACCGTTACGGTATTGCATTTATCACACTCATAAATAGGCAGGGCCAGCCCCCAGTAGCGCTTCTTGGAGATCATCCAGTCGTCCATGTTGTTCAGCCAGTCCAGCTCCCGGTCCAGGCCGAAAGCGGGCATCCAGTGGATTTGTTTAGCCACTTCCATAATCTGATAGCGCAGCTCGTCCATAGTGATGTACCACTCGGACACCACCCGGAAAACCAGCTTGGTCTTGCAGCGCCAGCAGTGGGGATAGCGGTGGCGGTAGAGCTCCTGCTTGAGCAGGATGCCCTTCTCTTTCAGGTTGATGATGATCGGTTTCTCCACGTCCTCAACGTGCTGGCCGGAGAGCCAGCCGAAGCCGTCCAGGTAGACGCCGTTTTCATCCAGGGGTGCGATGACGGCCAGGTCGTAGACGTGTGCCAGGTCAAAGTCCTCCTCGCCGCAGCCGGGGGCGATGTGGACGATGCCCGAGCCTTCGTCGGCGCTCACTTCCTCCCAATGGATAACCCGGTGCTTCACGTCTGAGAGGGCCGGTAGTTCATCGAAGGGCCCGCGGTAGGTCCAGCCCACCATTTCGGCACCTTTCAGGCGGCGGACGACCTCCGGGCTGGCCTTGCGTCCGAAAATGCGGTGAACGGCCTCTGGCAGGAGGTACAGGGTACGGTCATTGTCCTGGACAGCTACGTAGTCCAGGTTATCGGCCACGGCGGCGGCCACGTTGGAGGAAAGGGTCCAGGGGGTAGTGGTCCATACCACGAGATATTCGTTATCACGGTCTTCCAGCGGGAAAAGAAGATAGACGGATTTGTCGTCAATTTCCCGGTAGCCCTCAGTCATCTCGTGCTGGCTGATGCCCGTTCCGCACCGGGGACACCAGGGCATACAGTCCTCGCCCTTCTTGAGCCAGCCCCGCTCGTGGATGCGCTTAAGAAATTCCCAGATGGTGTAATTATTCTCATCGGACATGGTGTAGTAGGAATTGTCCCAGTCCATCCAGTAACCCAGGCGGATGGACTGTTCCGTCTGGATCTGCGCGTACTTGCGTACCCGCTCCTTGCAGCGGTTGACGAACTTCTCTATGCCGAAGGCCTCGATATCCCGCTTGGACTTAAAGCCCAGCTCGCGCTCCACCTCCACCTCGACCCATAGTCCCTGGCAGTCGAAGCCGTTCTGGTAACGCAGTTCGTGGCCCTGCATGGCCTTGTAACGCTGGAAGATGTCTTTATAGGTGCGGCCCCAGGCGTGGTGTACGCCCATGGGGTTATTGGCGGTGATTGGGCCGTCCAGGAAGGACCAGCGCGGCCTGCCCTCGTTTTTAACTAGCAGCTTCTGGAAGGTCTGATGGTTTTCCCACCACTGGAGGATTTCGTTCTCCTGCCGGACAAAATCGACCTTGGGATCGACAGGCTGATAATTCTTTCCCATTATAAAATTTACCTGAATCTATAACATGATGTCAACTTGCCCGGCAGTGGGTGGAGTTCCCCCGAAAATTGATCGTCTTAATTCTTAACCTATTGACTTCTAGAGAGATGTGGAGACTGACAAGTTGAGAAGGCTGTTTCTATTTGTGTCCGGAATAATAGAAACCGTTAAAACGGTTTCCCTTATCCCGGCATATAGCTAGCCCACGACTTAAGTCGTGGGCTGACAAGAGTTTACAGTGATAATACAACCACTTCAGTGGTTTTTTCCGTGAACGCATAAATAAAAGTGCCCCGCTCTCAACTACCAAAGGAGACGCCTATATGAGAGGTCCTTAGTTTCACACGATTATTTTGGGGGAAGTTCTGTACAAACTATGGCTGATCATGCGGCCACCCGGGATGAGCCTTGCATATTAACTGCCCGTGATTATTGTCCAGCCCGCTTCAGGACCAGCCACCATTCACAGATAGCCGGCCAGAACCTCCACCTTATCGAGACGCTCCCAGGTAAAGTCCTCATCTTCCCGTCCAAAATGCCCGTATGCGGCCGTCTTCTGATAGATGGGACGGAGAAGATCCAGATGTGCGATGATTTCCCGTGGTCTGAAGGAAAATTCCTTTCTAATGATCTCGCCGATCTCTGTATCGCCCAGCCGTCCAGTCCCGAAGGTATCCACACTAACGGCAATGGGTTCGGCCACGCCGATGCTGTACGCCAGTTGCACCTCGCACCGCCTGGCAAGCTGGGCGCCCACAATGTTCTTGGCGATATACCGGGCCATGTAGGAGGCGGAACGATCAACTTTGGAGGGGTCTTTCCCGGAAAAAGCGCCACCACCGTGACGGGCGTAGCCGCCATAGGTATCTACGATGATTTTACGGCCCGTAAGGCCCGTGTCCGCCTGGGGGCCACCCATCACGAAGCGGCCGGTACCATTGACAATGAAGTCCTCCTCAAAATCGAGGCCGCTCTCAACCAGGACCGGCAGCACGACATGTTCCACCACCTCCCTGGTGATGAACTGGTGTTCCATGCGGACATCGGGGTAGGCGTCACTTAAATCATCATGCTGGGTGGCAACCACTGCTTTCCGCACCGCCACCGGCCGATCCCCATCGTATTCTACGGTTACCTGTGTCTTGCCGTCGGGACGGAGCCAGGGTAGTTCTTCTGATTTGCGCAGTTCCGCCAGACGTCGCGCGAGCCGCTGGGCCAACTGGATCGGCAGAGGCATGAGCTCGGGGGTTTCATCACAGGCAAAGCCGAACATGAGTCCTTGGTCGCCGGCTCCCTGCTCATGTTCGTTGGACTGATCCACGCCCTGGGCGATCTCCGGGCTCTGCTCGTCTATACTGGTGAGGACCGCAGCTTTCGTGGCGCTGATACCGTAGGCGGCGCGGGTGTAGCCGATGTCGGCCAGCGTCTTGCGGACAATGCTGGGGATGTCAACATAGGTGGTCGTGGTAATCTCGCCGGATACCAGGATCAGTCCGGTGGTCGCCAGGGTCTCGCAGGCCACCCGGCCACGGGGATCATCCGCCAGAATTGCATCCAGGATAGCATCGGAAATTTGGTCGCAGACCTTATCCGGGTGACCTTCGGTTACGGATTCAGAGGTGAACAGGTGACGATCAGGCATTCAACTTTCCTTTTCCAATGCAACGGTAAGCAATAATAAAGTAAAGTAAATTACGCAGAGACCACTCTTTCATACCAGCTATTGCTGGCCCTCTGCACCATGAATCTCGGGGCAAAGACCCCGCCTTGTCCCCCTCACATCTGTTGGTCAGGGGTTGGAATCGCAGCTTGATTAAAACCGGGTAAAAAAACCGGCCGTCGAAACGACTCTCGAACTGCCGGCTGGTGGCCAGAGAAGATCGGTGCCAGGCTGCGGCCTTAGCTCCCCTCGTTCACCACTTTACTCAGGTATTCGTCCATGTTGGCATCGCTTGGGACGGCCACCACGCGGTCGGAAAATCGCACCGCACCCGTGTCGGGACCCCTTACACTTCTGATGACCCGCACATGCTGCCTTTCGGCCTTGCGCTCGGCTTGTTTTCTGACCTTGTCTGCAAAAGATCTCTTTCCTTTCGCCATAACTATTGCCCTTTCGTTCCTTCGCCCGGTTCCTCCGAGTAGGAGACCACACCGTTACCCCCCCGGTGCTTGACCATATACATGGCATCGTCGGCGCACCGAATGAGCGCATTGAAGTCACTACCATCCGTGGGATATTCCGATATGCCGATACTTACTGAAATCTGGATTTCATTACCCTCGTTTTTGAACAGGAACTCGGAAATAGAACTCCTGATCCTTTCGGCTGTCGAGTGGCTGGTTTGCTTATCGGCATTGAGGATGATCACGCTAAACTCCTCACCACCATAACGGCCGGCGATATCGGGTTTGCGAATGCACGACCGGATCAGTTGGGCTGTCTGCCAGAGGACGTAATCACCAAACAGGTGGCCATGAGTGTCGTTGACCTTCTTGAAGTGATCCAGATCGAGCATTAAAAAGCTCATGGTTTCGTCATAACGGGAAGCCCGTTCAAGCTCAACCCCGAGGCGTTCTATGAACGACCCGTGATTCAGCAGCTGGGTCAGGTCATCAATAGTAGCCATGGCACGAACTTCCTGGTACTTCTGACCCCAACAGAGAGCGGTTCCATATACCTGGACGATGGCCTTCAGGATGCCCATATCGGCGGCGCTGAAATGGTCCCTTGCGGTACTTTCCAGGGCCACTGTACCCCTGGGCACACCCGCCTCCATTATCGGTACTCCCAGAAAGGAGGTTAACCGGGTATCCTTGAAATCCCCCGCTGCGAACCGGCCCCTATATCGCGACGCCTTCAGTCGGCCGATGTTCACAGGCCGGGCCTGCCTGAACACCTCACCATGAATAACATCGTTAGTAGCATAAGTATAGCCTGTTGGGTAGTCATCCTCCAGACCCTCCACCCAGTCGATTTGCAGTCCTTCCTGCGCTTCAGGGGGCTGGGTGGAGATAGTCAATCTGTCGAAAGGCAATACAGTCTTCACCATCCGGACGAGGGTATCAATCAACGTTTCGGAGGTGGATGAAATGTCAAGTGTGCCAGCCCGGTTCACAAGATCGGAAAGGAACGTTTTTTCGGCCTGCAAGGCACCCAGTTCAGAATTCAGAATCAGGTTGCTCTGGATAATCCGGGCCGCCATATCGAGAGCGTGCTGGACCTGGGCTTCATCGTCGGGCTTCTGTTTCAGTCCAACCACAAGCAATCCTGCGCGGTCTTCGCCTGCGAGCAGGGGACGGGCCAACACCATGGTGACCGGGTCCTTTCTGGAACCGGCCAGAAACCGGGCTGTCTCCTCTTCCGATAATATCATCGCCCCGGGTTGGCCGCCAGATTCTTCCTTCGTACTCATATCCGAAATGGCGCCGGCCGGGACGGATTTCACGAAGATCTTCTCGGGGACGTTGCTTTTCTTGAGGACAAGATTTCCCCCCTCCCCCTCGTGAAGGTAGACCGCCGCGCTGCTGCCGGGCAGGGTATCAGCCAGACAACTGAATACGATCCACAGGGAATCGAGGAAGTAGTCCCGGTGTTCGTGTTTGCTGGTATGCTCAGCTACGCTCAAAGGATAATTTAGTCCGCTGTATCACGTCTTGAGTTTGCTCTCGATAATGGAGGGAGAAGGACAATCTCACCTCACGGAATCTTCATCTAACAAAGTAATTTAACGATTTCATCCTAGTTAAATAAACAATATTTGTCTTAGGGGAGAGAATAATCATTAACCCATCCCCCAGTCCCCCCTCCCTTTGAAGCCTGTCCCGCAGCAAGCGGGGGGGCCTCCCGACCGCAGCGTCGGGAAAGGGGTATGGGTTAAGATTAGGCAATTCGTCATAGTATCAGGGCATCCTGTTCTGTTGGGATTTGGCTGAGTTACCGGTGCAAGTGATCCGCTAGCCAGCCCTGATTATGTGCGGGAAAGGCTGCCGCTTATCCAGCCGGTGCAGGCCAGCTGTCAGGGCCAGCCGGACGGCATCGCGGTATTCGTCCCTGGTGGTGGGACGGTCGAGGGCCGGATATTCGGCGGCCTTATAGGCGGGACGATACTGGTCCATGAGGTTGAGATAGGTCCGAGGTGAGATTTCCCCGGCCAGGAACCGCAGGATCTCATCGGTTCCGGCCAGGTGGTTAGGCAGGACCAGGTGCCGCACCAGCAGGCCGCGGGTGGCCACGCCGGTGCTATCCACCTCAAGGTCGCCTACCTGTCGGTGCATTTCCCGCACTGCCGCCTGGTTGACATCGGGATAATTCACTACCTTGGAATAACGGCGGGCCGTATCGGCATCGGCGTATTTCATGTCGGGCATGTAGATGTCCACCACGCCGTCCAGCAATCGCAGCATCTCCAGGGAATCGTAGCCGCCGGTGTTGTACACCAGGGGCAGGCGCAGATCCCGTTCTGCGGCCACCAGCAGGGCGGCCATGATCTGGGGCACCACATGGCTGGGGGAGACCAGGTTGATATTGTGGCAGCCCCGGTCCTGCAGGTTGAGCATCATCCGGGCCAGCTCCTGCGCTTCCACCTCCCGCCCATCGGGTCTCTGGCCCCGCCGCAGGCGGGGCTGGCTGATATCGCTGTTCTGGCAGAACTGGCAGTGGAGATTACAGCCGGAGAAGAAGATAGTCCCCGAGCCGCGCGAGCCCCGCAGGGGGTCTTCCTCGCCGAAGTGGGGACCGGCGCTGCTCACCCGGGCTTTCATGCCGGTGTGGCAGACCCCCTCCTTGCCGGCGGTGCGGTCGGCCTTGCAGTGCCAGGCGCAGACGTGACAGAGGGACAGGAGCCGGTAGGCCTCTTCCACCCGCTTGGCCAGCTCGCCACTGTGCAGCAGGGCCAGGTAGGCGGGATGGACTTGTGTACTGGTGTCTTTGGAGGTTCGCGTTACTCTGCCCTCTTCAGATTGCCTTGACTCAATGCGTTTGGGTGTGGAGATTTCCCAATGAAAGGTAGGACAGAAAGGCGGGAAAGGCAAATACCGTAACGCACTTCCAGCCAGAAGTTGGTCGTCTTCATGCCGGCAGCCGTGTAATCCCGCTTTTCCTCGCTTGACTCCCCTCATCAATCAATCCATACTTAAATTTCGTATGTTATTGAAACCGCCGCCGCGCCGGCATTATCGCTAACAGACGGTGTTGATGGAGATAAACAGCATGTCCGCAACCGCTCATGAGACCTTCATGCGCCTGGCCATCGAGGACTGCCGGGCGGGCTTTCCCGGCAACGAAGGCGGCCCTTTCGGGGCCTGTATCGTGAAGGGGGGCCGGGTCATCGCCGTGGCGCACAACACCGTCATGAAAGACCAGGATCCCACGGCCCATGCAGAGATCAATGCCATCCGCCAGGCCAGCCAGACCTTAGGAACGTACGACCTGTCCGGCTGCGAAATCTACTCCACCACCGAGCCGTGTCCCATGTGTTTTACCGCCATCCATTGGGCCCGCATCGGACGAATCTACATAGGTACCCCCATTGAGGAGGTTGCGGCGCTGGGTTTTAACGAGCTGCCTGTCAATAATGCCCGGATCAAGCAGATCGCGGGCTTGGCGATTGATCTGGTGGAGAATGTCCTGGTGGAAGAGTGCCGCCGACTGCTGGTGGACTGGCAGACCCTGACCAACGCCCTCACCTACTGAAACCAGGGCAAGACCGGGGTGCTCACGGCCGGGGAGGCTCCGATATAAAAATGTGATCCAGAGATCAAGTTTTGATTTTGATTGTGAACCCGTAGGGGACAAAAGTAACTTTTCCCGCACGTATAAGTGCATATATTTTCACTGCCAATATAATTTGCAATACTGATGGAGGACGATTCTAATGACATACATCATATGTGAACCCTGTTTTGGTGTTTGCGATACCGCTTGTGTGGAAGTGTGTCCGGTCGATTGTATCCTACCGGACGAGGGCTGGCAAAAAGGGGACGATGCCACCGGCCACATGCTGTATATCGATCCGGAAGAGTGCATTGACTGTGGGGCCTGTGAACCGGAATGCCCGGTTGAGGCTATTTTTGAAGAAGACGCAGTCCCTGAAGAGTGGAAGAAATACATCAAAATCAACTACGACTTCTTCGGCCGCGAGTATTCCGGGTGAACCGCCGATTAACATTTTTCGGATGCGGCTGTTCGGGATACGGGCAGCCGCTTTCTTCTGTGTATAACAACTCCCCATAACATCAATTTAACGAGTTGCTGCGGGGGGTTTGTGTGACCAGCTGGAAATGGAGTCGGAAATGAAGCGCGATGACATTTTGGCCGTGCTGAAAACCGTTAATTATCCCGGTTATAGCCGGGATATTGTTTCGTTCGGGATGGTTAGCGATGTGCAGGTGTCGGGCAGCAATGTCAAGGTGGTGCTGGCGGTGGCTACCGGCAACGAGGAGCAGAAGGACAAATTAGCCGCCAGTGTCAAATCGGCTCTTTTCGAGCGGCTGAAGCTGTCCCACGTGGAGGTAGAGGTTGTGCCTCCCAAGCCTGCCGGAAACGCTGGAACCTTCGCCGCGGCCGGACCGAACATGGTTCAGGCTCCCATTCCCGGCGTCAAACAGACCATCGCCGTAGCCAGCGGCAAAGGGGGCGTAGGGAAGTCCACTGTGGCGGTGAATCTGGCCGCCGCCATGTCCATGACCGGCGCCGGAGTAGGCATCCTCGACCTGGATATCTATGGCCCCAGCCTGCCCATGATGGTGGGAACTCAGGAGCGCCCTTCCCTGAATGAGCAGCAGAAAATCGTTCCCCTGGAACGCCATGGCATGCGCATCATGTCCTTCGGATTCATCAGCGGCAACCAGGCGCCCACCATCTGGCGGGGGCCTTTAGTGGCTAAGATGACCGAGCAGTTTTTAGAGGACGTGGATTGGGGGGAGCTCGACTTCCTGATTCTCGACCTGCCACCCGGGACGGGGGACGTACAGCTGACTATGATCCAGCGACTGGCCCTTACCGGCGCGGTCATTGTCACCACCCCCCAGAAGCTGGCCCTCCTGGATGTGCGTAAGGGGGCGGACATGTTCCGCAAAGTGAACACGCCGGTCCTGGGTGTGGTTGAAAACATGTCCGGGTTCTCCCTGACGGGGATTGTGAAGGATGCGGGAGGCCGGGCGGTACGCGGGGCCACTCTGGAGCTGGAAGGATTGAGTGAAGTTACCCGCGTTACCGGGGATGATAAGGGACACTTTGAGTTAACCATACCCATCTTCCGCAGCGGCGGCGGAAGCGAAGAGAGCCGTCGGCTGGGGGTGCCCCTGTTGGGCCGCATACCCCTGGTTCCGGACCTGGTCATCGCCTCTGATGCCGGCGAGCCGTACGTCCTGAGTCATCCCGATACACCTGCGGGACAGGCGTTCAGGCGCATTGCCGATACCCTCATGAAACGCGTGAGCGGGCTGTCCTGAGGATCGAATCCCCGGCCCCTGATCTGATCCAGATGAGACGCCTTGCCGGGAACCGTTGCCCCTGGCTGGACGTTGGAAATGGGCCGTACCCGGTATTATGTGGAAACGCGGCGGGATGGGGGAATGCCTCGCCCGGACGCTTTTTAATACTATGCGGCGGAGACTTATGGCCATGATCCAGAAGGCAGGGCGGATCAGCAGACAGTTGCCTAATGCGAGGGTGCAAGGTAATTTAACCTGATAGTATTGATGGAATCCAAAACCGAAACGGAGCTGAAGGCCCTCATCCTGGAGCGGGGGAATCTGCCCAGACATATCGCCATCATCATGGACGGCAACGGTCGTTGGGCGAAATCCCGGGGATTGCCCAGGGTAGCGGGGCACAAGGAAGGTGTGAACTCTGTCAGGGAAATCACCCGCGCTTGCGGCGAACTGGGCATTGAAACCCTTACCCTCTACACCTTCAGCTCCGAGAATTGGAAGCGCCCCCGCGCGGAAGTAGACGCCCTCCTGCGCCTGTTGGTGACCACCATCAGGGGAGAGGTGCAGGAGCTCATGGAAAACAACGTGCGCCTCACCGTCATCGGCCGCCTGGATCATCTTCCCGCCGTGGCGCAGGGGGAGATGCAGAGTGCCATGGAGCTCACTGCGCCTAATACGGGGCTGAATCTTAACCTGGCTCTAAGCTACGGCGGCCGCCAGGAGATCCTGGAAGCAGTCCGCCGCGTCTCCCGCATGGCTCTGGACGGCAACCTTGAACCTGAAAATATTGACGAGGCGGTTTTCGAAAACAACCTGTTCACCCACGGCATTCCCGACCCGGAGCTCATCATCCGTACCAGCGGTGAGGCCCGCCTGAGCAATTTTCTCCTGTGGCAATCCGCTTATAGTGAATTGATCATCTCGGATGTGATGTGGCCGGCGTTCCGGCGGAGGGAACTGTATGAGACGATCCTGGAATACCAGTGCCGCGAGCGGCGTTTCGGCCTGCTGAGCGAGCAGATGAAACCATCCTCGGTGGAGGGATAGTCAGGATGCGCGCCTGTTATCTCGCAGGGCTGCTGCTGGTAACCACGCTCTGGGCCCAGCAGGCAACCAGTTTCCAGCTGCAGGATGTCTTAGTTGAAGGCAATGAACGTGCCTCCGCCCAGGTCGTCCGGACCACCTCCCGGCTATATCCCGGCCGTACCGTTACGGCCATAGACCTCCAGCGCGGTATCCGCCGCCTGTGGGATCTGGGTTTTTTCGCTGATATTCAGGTCTATATGGACCAGGAAACCGAGGATGGGCTGGTGCTCCGCATCGCGGTGGAGGAGTATCCCTCTCTGGAAAAAATTATCCTGGAGGGCAACAAGAAGATCGGCAAGAAAAAGATCCTGGAAACCATCGAACTGAAGCCTCCCCAGATCGTGTCCGAATATGCCGTCTCCGAAGTGATCCGTAAAATCAAGAATCTTTATCACGAGGACGGCTACCTGAATGTGGAAGTATCCGTGGAGCAGGAGCCCGGAGAGCATCCCTATGGAGAAATCCTGAAGATCACAATCGTAGAGAACAAGAAAGTACGGCTGCGGGGCATACGGTTTGAAGGTAATGAACAGCTCTCGTCTTTCAGGCTGCGATCCCAGATGAAGGACACCAAGCGGTGGCGGTGGTACTTGTTCTGGCGTTCTCCCTTTGACCGCGATAAATATGAAGATGACCTGAACAAGATCGTGGACTACTATCACAACCACGGTTTCCGCGATGCCAGGATAGTGCGTGATTCGGTTCAAGTCACTCCCAACGGCCGAAGACTGGAACTGCTCATTCAGATTCATGAGGGTAATCTTTATTACTACCGCAACTTCTCCTGGGAAGGCAATACCCTGCACACCGATGAAGATCTGGAGTCAGCCCTGGGATTCGTCAAGGGTGATCTGTACAACCGGGAAGCGTTCACAACGGCCATCGCCCAGAAGGTCCACCCTGTCTATATGGATGAGGGCTACCTCTATTCCCGGGTGGAACCGGTGGAGTATCCCGCCGGTAAAGACTCGCTGGACGTGCTCTTCAACATCATCGAGAACCAGAAGGTATCGGTCAGGTATATCAACATTACCGGGAACGAAAAAACGCGGGACTATGTGGTCCGGCGGGAGCTGCGCATCAATCCGGGGGATACCTTCAGTTATGAAAAACTGAGCCGGAGCCAGCGGGAGGTATGGATTCTCAACTTTTTCGAGAACGTTGAGCCCGATGTGATCCCTGTAGATGAGGACGAGGTGGACCTGAGCATCAAGGTGACGGAGAGGTCCACCGACCGGGCGAACCTGTCTGTCGGTTATACCGAGCAGTTCGGCATGATCGGCGGTGGCGGCCTGGAGTTCACCAACTTGTTAGGGACCGGGCAGCAGCTCAACCTGAGCTATAATCGCGGCGCACAAACTGGCTCCGGTTTGATACCAGGCGTCGGCCGAGCGGCGGCCTATGAGTCCTTTTCCCTCAGCCTGCTCAACCCCTGGCTGCTGAACACCCCTAACACGGTGGGTATATCGGCTTTCTATACCGAGCGGGGCCAGGGCGGTATAAGCTATTTTCCATTCGATATTGTTCAATGGGGAGGATCGGCGAGATGGGGGCGCCGCTTCCGCTGGCCGGACTCTTTCTTCCGGGGGATGTGGATCTTCCAGGGGGCCGATAAGCGCTACATGGGAAGTAGCAATGACCTGATCAAGTATCTAGGCGTCGGGCCGGAGGAAGGCAGCAACTTCGTCTCCACGGTGGGCATATCGTTCACCCAGGCGATAACGCGCGACAGCCGCAACCGGCCCGAGTTCCCTACTATGGGCTCCGAAATGAACTGGGTGTCCACCCTTTCAGGTTCAATCCTGGGCGGTAATGAGGACTTCCACAAGCATGTTTTTACCCTCAAATGGTACGTACCCATTATCGAGAAACTGGTATTCCACCAGATAGTGAAAATGGGGGCAATTAGACAGATCCCGGATCCCGAAGGCCGGTCCGTCCTTCCCCCGGATGAAAAGTTTTTCATGGGCGGCTCGGGCATTCCGTTCGGCGAGATGTTGCGCGGGTATCCCGACAATACCGTGGGGCCCTTGACCGAGGGACGTCCCCTGGGGGGTACCGTAATGCTGAAATACTCGGCCGAGCTGCGGCTGTCGTTGTCTGAAAACCCTACAATCTATGCCCTGGCGTTCATGGATATGGGTAATACCTGGCGTAATTTCAGCTACGTGGATCCTTTCAAGCTCAAGCGATCGATGGGTATAGGCGTGCGTATGTTCATGCCCATGCTGGGGATGTTGGGGCTCGATTTTGGCTACGGCTTTGACTCGGTGGAGAGTGATAGCGAGCCGGGGCCCCATGGCTGGGAGCTGCATTTCATTTTCGGAATGCCGTTTTAATTCATAGAAGGAGAAACGGTGAAAAAAAGCAGACTAATCGGGAGTGTGATCGGCCTGACGATGATCATCCCCCTGGGAGTATTCGGTCAGATCAAGATAGGATATATCGATTCCAACCGCATCATGCAAGAGTATGAGGAGGTTCGGGACGCCCAGGCCAAGCTGGAAAAGGAGCAGCGGCGCCTGCAGGCGGAGTACAACACCTATGTGGAGCGATTGGACAGTTTAAACCGGGAGTTCGAGCGCCAGCGCCTGTTGCTGAGTAATGAGAAAATCCGTGAGAAGGAACAGGAGATCCAATCTCTCTATCAGACCACCCAGGCGTTCCAGCAGTCCAAGTTTGGTCCCGAGGGGGAACTCTACCGCTTCCAGGCTCAGTTGATGGCGCCGGTCCTGGATAAGGTCGACGTAGCGGTAAAGAAGATCGGAGCGGAGCGGTCCTATGACTACATAATGGATGCTGCCGGCGGTGCTCTGGTCTATGCATTGCCCGCCCACGACCTCACGGAAGACGTCATCGCCGAACTGCGCCGTTCCGCCGTAAAGAAGGAGTAAACACGCCCTCCGACTTGCCTACTCTAGTCCAGATAGCCCGGGTGGTTGGTGGGGAGGTGGATGGGGATGGATCAATAGCGATCACCCATGCCTGTGAGATCACCTCCGGCACTGCCGGCGGGATTACCTTCCTCGCCGATCCCAAATACAGCCGCCAACTGGCCTCATCGCAGGCAAGTGCGGTCATACTTAAGGTTGGCGCCGACGCTCATGGCAAGCCGTCCATCCGGGTAGCGAATCCTACGAGGGCCTTCGCCGAGGCGCTGGCTTACCTCTATCCCGAGGTTCCACCCCTCCCGGGGGTTCACCTATCAGCCGCTCTGGGGCGGGAGGTTCAGCTGGGCCGGGAGGTGAGCATCGGGCCCTGTGCTGTGATCGGCGATGAGGTTACCATCGGCGATGGGTCGATTATCAGGGCTGGCGTCAGTGTGGGTCGGGGCACCATGATCGGCCGTCGGGTGCATCTGCACCCTAACGTGGTCATCTACGAAGGCACGCGCCTGGGTGATGAGGTCATCGTCCACAGCGGTGCGGTTATCGGCTCCGACGGCTATGGCTATGTCACCGAAGAAGATGTCCACTACAAAATTCCCCAGGTGGGCCGGGTGGTTATCGGAAACCAGGTGGAGGTCGGTGCCAACAGCACCATTGACCGGGGTACTATCGGCGATACGGTCATTGGTGACGGCACTAAAATCGACAACCTGGTGCACATCGCCCACAACGTGAAGATCGGCTGCGGTTGCCTGTTTGCCGGCGAGGTGGGGATCGCCGGGTCGACGACGATCGGTGATTTTGTAACGTTGGCGGGCCAGGTGGGGGTTGCGGATCACCTTACTGTTGGTGACCGGGTGGTGGTGGCTGGCAAATCGGCCGTCATGCAATCGATCCCGGCCGGGCAGTTTTACTCGGGCCATCCAGCGGTGGAACACCAGCGGTGGCTGAGGCAGCAGGCCGCCACTAAGCAGCTGCCGGAGCTGGCCCGGCGACTACGTCGTATAGAGGCGAGCCTGGCCCCCCAGGAAGAAGAGCCCCAGAAGGAAGGAGACTGAAGTCTATGGCCGGCTATCAGCGTACTATCAAGAAGAAGGTCTCAATTACCGGGATCGGGCTCCATACCGGGCTGGATTGCACTGCCACTTTCAAGCCGGCAGACGTCAACCGGGGCATCCGCTTCGCTCGCACCGACCTGGAGAACTTTCCACTTATCCTCGCTGATATTGACCATGTGGTGGACATCTCTCGAGGAACCACCATTGCCCAGGACGGCAATCAGGTTCATACGGTGGAACATATCCTGGCGGCGGCCAGCGGCCTGGGGATTGACAACCTCCTGGTTGAGCTCAGCGCTAAAGAGCCGCCGGTCATGGATGGCAGCGCCAAGCCCTTTGCAGATGCCCTGCTGCAGGCAGGCCTGGTAGAACAGAGTGCCGAACGCAAAGTGCTGGTCATCGACAAAACCGTCTCCTACTCCGATCCGGGCAAGAACATCGACGTGTACGTGCTCCCGTCCGAGGCTTTCCGGATTACCTTCATGATGGATTATCACCATCTCGCCCAGAACGGCACCCAGACCATGTCTGTCTACAGCATGGATGAAGATTTTGTAAAACGCATTGCTCCCGCGCGGACTTTCTGCCTCTTCAGCGAGGTGGAGCAGCTGAAGGACCAGGGTCTGGCCAAGGGGGGCAGTCTGGGAAATGCGTTGGTTTTTGTGGACCGGCCCATTGAGCCGGGGGAGATCGACCATCTGAAGCAGCTCTTCAACATCGAAGGCGAGGTGGCACCGGGTGACGACGGCATCCTGAAGGGGCAGACACTCCGCTTCAAAAATGAGGCCGTGCGCCACAAAATTCTCGACCTCATCGGCGACCTGGCCCTGCTTGGTATGCCCATCCAGGGTCATGTTGTGGCCACCCGCAGCGGGCATGCTGCCAACGTGGAACTGGTCAAGCGCCTGAAGCAGGTCTACGGCAAGCGTATTCAGCAGAAGCGGGTGCAGAGCGCCAGCTCCAAACTCAAGTTTGACATCCGGGCCATAACCGACATCCTGCCCCACCGCTACCCGTTCCTCATGGTGGACAGGGTACTGGATGTGGAGCCAGGCAAACGGGTCCGGGCGGTGAAGAATGTGACTATCAACGAGGAGTTATTCCAGGGGCACTTCCCCGGCCGGCCCATCCTGCCGGGCGTCCTGATCCTGGAGGCTATGGCCCAGGCGGGCGGATTCCTGCTCCTTAATACGGTACCCGACCCCAACACCAAGCTGATTTACTTCACCGCTATAGATAAAGCCCGATTCCGCCGGCCCGTCACCCCAGGGGACCAGCTCATCCTGGAGGTGGAACTACTGCGCCTCCGCCTGAATACGTGCAAGATAGCCGGCAAAGCCTTTGTGGACGGCGAACTGGTGGCCGAGGCCGAAATGATGGCCATGATCGCCGATCGTGAGGAATAAGCATTTCAACCAACATTCACTCCACCGCGGTTGTCGATCCCGATGCCCGGCTGGCTGCCGACGTTAAAGTTGGTCCCTTTGCCGTCATCGAGGGCAGTACCGTTGTGGGTGAGAGGACCGCGATCATGGCCCACGCCCAGGTCTTGCGGGGCACAACCCTGGGGTCCGACTGCCGGGTGTTTCACGGGGCGGTGATCGGTGGGCCACCCCAGGACCTGAAATTCGAGGGTGATGATACACCAATCTCCGTGGGTGATGGAACCGTCCTGCGGGAATATGTGACGATTCATCGAGGCACCGGGGAAGCAGGCACCGTCGTCGGCTCCCGCGCCTACCTGATGGCATATGTTCACGTCGGACATGACGGCATGATCGGTAACAACGTGATCCTGGCGAACATGGTGCAACTGGGGGGCTTCGCGCAGATCCACGAGTACGCTTTCATAGGGGGCTGCACACCCGTACACCAGTTCTGCCGCGTGGGCGCCCATGCCTTTGTGGGCGGCGGCTACCGGGTGACGCAGGATGTCCCCCCCTATGTCATGGCTTCCGGGGAACCGCTCAGGTTTGGCGGCCTGAACGTCGTGGGCCTGCGGCGCCGCGGGTTCCCGGCGGAGACCCGGACCCGGATCAAGAGGGCCTATAAACTCATCTACCGCTCAGATCACAACCTGAGTAAGGCGGTGACGATCATCAAGGAGGAGCTGGAGCCCACGCCGGAAATTCAGACGATTCTGACCTTCATCGAGCAGGCCAGCCATGGGCTCATCTAGGCGCTATTTAGCCGAATCGCTGATGGTGCTGGTGATTGGCGCCCCCCTGATCGCCCGCTCCCCCGGGCTGAGGGACCGATCCTATTTTCTCTCATTTGCCGAAAAAGTCTCCACAGCCACGATCCCTGCCCCCCTTCCCAGAGGGGAGTTTGCCCCGGTAACCGCTACCTTTTACCCGGTGGCATATCGTCCCCATGCCGGCAGCGGCCTGCAGCTCCTGCCGGTGATTGGCCTTCAGTGGTGGGTATCACCCAACCTGGCTGTTGTCGGCGGTCTTGGAAGCGGGCTGATGGGCCAGCAGGTGGTGCAACTGCTGAGAATTGGCCTCAGGTATCTCCCTGCATCCTTGACGCTGGGGCCATTGACGCCCGAAATAACTTTCGTCCAGAACCGGATCGAGGGCCTGCCTGAGTATGGGCTAAAATGGAACGAAATGAGCTGGGCTTATGGCGCGAAAATTGGGTCCGTGAACGTGGCCGGTGCCCTGGTGCTCATGTTCCAGAGTGTCTTTCCCAGGTCAGAAGTAAAGGAGCCTGATGTCCCCGGTAAGCTGGAGGCAACCACCAGGTTTTTCCTCCTGTCCGCCGGCTACGATGTTTTCCGTTGGCTGAGGCTGTCGGTGCAGGCCAAGGTCAATCCCGATTTCATCACAGGGGGGGTGCAGCTGAGCCTGGCCATCTGATGCGGCGTTTAAGTATTCTCGGGTCCACCGGTTCTATCGGCACGCAGGCCCTGGAGGTGGTCACCAGCCTCCCCGGTGAGTTTAAGGTGGTGGCCCTCACGGCCCGGAAAAGCGCCGCCTTGCTGGCAGAGCAGGCCCTGCGCTTTCAGGCTAAAGCGGTGGCCATTACTGACGAATCGGCTGCTGAAGAGCTCCGGGAACGATTGTCTGGGAGCGGTATCGAGATCCTGACCGGCTCGGAAGGCGTATTGGCCGTCGCTGGCCGGGACGATGTTGATCTCTGTCTTAATGCCCTGGTGGGCGGTGTGGGCATGGCCCCTACCATCGCGGCCCTGAAGGCGGGGATGGACGTGGCCCTCTCCAACAAGGAGAGCCTGGTCATGGCCGGTGAGTATATCACCGAACTGGTGCGGCGAAAAGGTGTCCACCTTTACCCGGTGGACAGCGAGCACAGCGCCATCTGGCAGTGTCTGGCGGGGGAGTCGCACGATCAGGTCCGGCGGCTGGTACTCACAGGCTCAGGCGGGCCCTTCAGGACGTGGCCGCGGGAGAAGCTCGCCCAGGCGACCAAGACCCAGGCCCTGCGACATCCCAACTGGGACATGGGGCCCAAGATCACCATCGATTCGGCCACCATGATGAACAAGGGACTGGAAGTGATCGAGGCCCGATGGCTATTCGACCTGGGACCTGACCAGGTGGATATTCTGATCCATCCCCAGTCCATCATCCATAGTATGGTGGAGCTCGTGGACGGCTCGGTAAAGGCCCAGCTGGGGATTCCCGATATGAAAATTCCCATCCAGTACGCCCTCACCTACCCGGACCATAAGCCGTCCAATTGGCCCCGCCTCGATCTGGCCCGGATTGCGACCCTCACGTTCGAGCCGCCGGACCTGGAGAAGTTTCCCTGTATCCCCTTGGCCTACGAGGCCCTCCGGCGGGGCGGCTCCGCCCCGGCCGCGCTCAACATGGCCAACGACCTGGCCGTGCAGGCCTTCCTGGAAGACCGCATCGCCTACCTGGAAATTCCGGCCACCCTGGAAAAAGCCCTGGCGGATCACCCCTTCGTGGACCACCCGGACCTGGCAGCTATCGAGGAGCTCCAGACCTGGACCCGGCACTGCCTAGGCCCGGCCCTGGACCTGTAGACCCTGGCTTAGGCCCAGCTGCTCCACACTGTTAGGAGTGGAATGGTCGGTTTTTTCTGTTATATTGCAGCTGGTGGAGTAATCTCTGGCTACTAATGATTAACAAGGAGTTTTATACTAGCGTATGACCACAATTCTGGCCTTGATATTTGTGCTGGTGGTGCTGATATTCTTCCACGAATTGGGGCACTACCTGGCGGCCCGGTCGGTGGGTATTCGGGTGGAGCGGTTCTACATAGGGTTTAACCTCTTCGGCCTGGGCATCAAGAAAAAGATCGGCCACACCGAATACGGCCTGGGACTGTTTCCGCTGGGGGGCTACGTGAAGGTGGCCGGCATGGTAGATGAGAGCATGGACACAAAGCTCACCGGGGCCGAGTGGGAATTTCAGTCCAAGAACACCCTGCAGAAGATCTGGTTCATGTCCGCCGGGGTCCTGGCCAACCTGCTCTTGGCGGTGGTGGTCTTTTTCTCTCTAACCCTGGCGAACGGTATCGCAGAGGCTGACCCGTCCTCTGTGGTGGGATCACTCGCTGAGGACTACCCGGCTGCAGCGGCAGGTATCCAGCCGGGCGACGAGATCACCGCTATCAACGGCATGCCCGTGGGCTCCTGGGACGAGCTCACCGCGATTATTCACGCCCGGCCCAGCCAGACCGTGGCGGTCACCTGGGTCCGGGACGGCCAGACCTTCCGGACGGACATGGAGACCCGGGCCACCGAGTTGCTGGTGGATGACGAGATCAAGGTGGTAGGGCTGATCGGTATCGGCCCTGTTGTGACTACCAGACCGGCGGGATTTGGCAAGGCGGTTGCCAGCGGGTTCACCCTTACCGGGCGATGGTTCGTCCTCATATCCAAGTCGCTGGCGATGATAATCACCGGGAAGGCCAGCCTGAGGGAAGTGGTGGGCGGCCCGATTCTGATCGCCCAGCTGGCCGGCCAGTCGGCTCAGAGCGGGTTCCCCACCCTGCTGGGACTGCTGGCCATTATCAGCGTCAACCTGGCGTTCCTCAACCTCCTGCCCATTCCCGCCCTCGACGGCGGGCACATTGCCATCGTTCTGGTCGAGGCTGCCATACGCCGGCCCCTGTCGCTGCGTGTTCGCATGGCTATCCAGCAACTGGGGATATTGCTGATCCTCACCTTCTTCGTGGTGGTCATCTACAACGATATCATGCGGATTGTGCGGTAAGGGACTGGGACAGGGGTCACTCAGCCATCCTCATCACTGAGGTAGTCCCTCACGCGACAGAATTCTTATCTGCCAAGTTGGCGATGACAATAGCTTATTCACGAAACTAAGTGTATCCCTACCAAATATTTATTACATTGTATTCAGTGAAAATAGAAACGTATGAAACATAGTAAAAGACGAACAGTTACAGGCCACATGTTGATGGATGTTACCAAATACATCCTCACAATAGGGCTGGTTGGTGGCATTCTTACCGAAGAGGTCAACGTCATATCTGGAGTCTTCATTGTTATCGCAGCCGCTATACTTTTCGTTGTGGCATTTTTCATGATACCACCCGTTGAGGAGAATGAATAGATGGAAGGTTTCTACGTCGTTCTTGGGGGAACAGTAATCATCGCGCTTATTGCCGTCCTACTATCCTTCAGGGAAGACCACCGACGAAAGCTAAAGGGGTAAAGCGGCCCGGCACCGGGCTATCCCGCGACGACCGCTCTCCCAGTAGACCCACATGGCCGTTCAGCGGCTAGGGATAATGCTCCTCCTGACCCTCATCGCGGTGATCATTTATAACGACATCATGCGGATTGTGCAGTTGGAGGCTGGTAAATGAGAGACCACCGTTTAAAGGTCACTGATCTCTAGCGTTAAGTAGCAGTTATCAGTTGGTTTTACCTCTAGTCATTCTGGTTTTTATGTAAATTGATATAGAGTAGTTTTACAAGGAGGAAATAGTTATGGATGCGCAGGTCGGTGAAACCAAAATGTACGAGATGGTAAAAAAAGCCGTAGCGGAAGTTTTTGAGGAAAAATTGGAAAAATTGAAGTTGGCACTTATTCCTTATGCGGACGACAATGAAATGAAGGAAATAGACGCACTATTCAGCAATCCGACAAAGTACGAGAGCCAGGACTTCGAAGAGGCGGATTTGTAGTGTGGAAAGTTGAATTAAGTAGGGAAAGTAGAAAATATATAAGCAAGTCAGAAAAGAAAGTTGTCTCATCAATCCTCAGCAAAATTAAGAACTTCAAGGAATGGCTAGAAGACAAAGGTCCTTTGAGTACAGATGTGAAAAGATTGAAGGGGAATTGGGAAGGGTTTTATCGAATTCGTGTAGGGAATATACGGATTATTTTGAGTTTGGATAGGGATAAAAAGATTATCAGGATTCACGATATAGGTCATAGGGGTGATGTGTATAAGACTTAATGATATGTTTAGAACGATCCATTATCCAGAAACAATTTACAGATAAATAGCTACCTGACCCGCCGCTGTGGGAGCTCTTAAGGCCCCCTACCTGGCCTCCAGCAACTTAAGGACCATCGTCCCGAAGCCGGTCTTCTGCTCCAGACGCACCGGCGTCCGCGCTTCAT
>CAZULW010000019.1:0-1386 GCA_964621455.1 uncultured bacterium | reverse complement strand
ACCATCGTCCCGAAGCCGGTCTTCTGCTCCAGACGCACCGGCGTCCGCGCTTCATCATTCGCCAGCCACAGGTGCAGCAGGCCGTCTACTTTGGTCAGTCGCCGCTGATCGAGTGGCACTGGCTTCAGGACCAGGCATTCGAACTCCCCCGCCGGCACCCGAATCCGCTCCGGCCCGCCGACAGTGATAGCTATCCTCCGCAGGTAGCGGCCATCGAAGATTGCAAGGCGGATTTCATCGCCTACTGCCAGTGGCAAGCCGCGCAGATAATAGATCACGCCGATGGGATCAAACACCGGCCCTTCCGGAGTCAGGGTATCCTGCCTGGCGTAGATGAGTCCCGATTCTTGATCAACGATGGTGGTGTCCTTGCGCTCGAACCGCCCCTCGTGGATGTCCCGCTGCATGCGCCGCAGTTCCAGCGTGCCGGGGTCCAGCCACAGGTCAGTCCGATCCCGGATGCGGTAGATGTGATCGAAGAAGTCGCTGGTCTTGACCTGGAAGACAACATGCAGGAGAGAGTCCTCTTCTTGCTCCGTGATTTCCATGATGGATGTGCCGGCGGAGAACAGGCGGAATCCGGTGGTATAGATAAGCGTCTCACCGGTGTCAAAAGGGTGGTTCTGGCCCCAAAGGGCAGTGATGCAAACGATAAGAATCGGTAGTCGATAGCTCATACCCTCTCCTGCGCCGGAACAGGGTGGTTCATCACCTGGCCTGTGAGGTTAGAGGGCATGATAAGCCTCCCAGACGGCATGGTCCGGGGTGGCGTTAAGGCAGAGGAGGGGCTCGTCATGGTTGCGGCAGACATTTTTCAGGCACGGGCTGCAGTGTACCGGTTTGGAGACGACACCGGCCCGGGGCCCTAAGGGGCGGGTTATGGCGGGATCGCCGGCGCCGAATATTGAGACAGTTTTTACCCCCAGATTAGCGGCGATATGCCCCAGCCCGGAATCGGTGGCCAGTGCCCCCTGGCAGCGGGTAATAAGGGCCATGGCTTGCCGCAAGGTGGTCTGTCCGCAGACCGTGGCCATTGCTGGCCGATCAAAGGCCCGGCCCTTGACGGGCCGGTTTAGTTTCTGAACAAGGGCCTCACTCACAGGCTGGTCCCGCTGGCTTCCGATAAATAGAATTTCATGCCGGGCGTCAAGGTACGGTGCCAGGAATGCTTCCCACTTTGCCAGCGGTACGCGCCGGGACTCGGCTACACTGGAAGGAAGCACCGCCACCGGTTCGGTAAGCTGCAGCCGTGCCATCCGGCCAGCGGCCCAGGCGTGTTCCTCCTCGGTAAGGGTTATGCCGGGGGAAGCAGTTTGGGCAGCGGCGGCGGTGGAATTCCCCATGAGAAGGAGATAGCGGTGGGCCCGGTGCATGTCGGCACGGGGG
>CAZULW010000018.1:0-44621 GCA_964621455.1 uncultured bacterium | reverse complement strand
CCGGCACGATCTGGGTCACCAGGCCGATAAACACCAGCCCGAGGCGAATCAGGTTGGCGTCAAAGTGATAGATCTCGCTCAGTCCGCCGCAGATACCTGCGATTTTCTGATCGGTCCGAGACCGGTAAAGCTTTTGCACGGGTTCTCCTCCTGCAATCTTCAGCGTCCATTCTGATGTTTTTACCGCCGCCAGTCCCGACCGTAGCGTCGGGACTGCCACGGAAGTTTAACGCTTGCCGGGCGACAATTCCACCTGATAGCAGCACCAATTCGGCAGCGTCATCCCGCCTGATGTCATTAATTGCATGTGGACAATTGCGAAAAAGGGCTTCACTGCGTAAGTTGCAGCTAATGCGACGGAAAGCTGATCTGGCAACTCTTCGGCACCGCATGGTCGAAGAGCAAATCCGCGGGCGGGGAATCAGGGACCCGCGCATCCTCAGTGCCATGGAGGAGATCCCCCGGCACGTTTTTGTTCCCTACACCAAGCCGCGGAGCACCTACTGCGACGGGCCGCTGCCTATCGGACAGGGCCAGACCATCTCCCAGCCCTATATCACCGCCTATATGACCGAGCTGCTCCATCTGCAGCCCTCAGACCGGATCCTCGAAATCGGCACCGGCTCCGGCTACCAGGCGGCCCTGCTGAGCTTCCTGTGCGCCGAGGTCTACTCCATCGAGATTATCGCCGCCCACCATGTCCGGACGCGCAAGGTCCTGGAGCGCCTGCACTACACCAACGTCCACCTGAGGTTGGGGGACGGCTGCGAAGGTTGGCCGGAAGAGGCGCCCTTTGATGGCATCGTGGTAACGGCCGCCGCCAAAGATAAAGTACCCCCGCCCCTACTCAAACAACTTACTGACGGCGGGCGACTGGTGGTCCCTATCGGTCAGACGCTCTACGACCAGCAACTAATGGTATATACCCTGAAAAAGGATAAGATGACCGCCAAGGAGGACCTGGCGGTGCGGTTCGTGCCCCTGGTCCAGGGGGGCTAGAGACTTGGGGCTAGGGTCTTGGCGCTGGTGATGGCTCTGGCGACGGTGAGCTACCAGGCCGTCAAGGCAGCGACGGCGAATCCGGTCGAAGCGCTGAGGTACGAATAAACGTCAGAATCAGGATTTTCAGGATGAAAAGATGGGCAGGATAGAAAAGGGAATGTGCCCTTATAATCGTGGAAATCCTTCAATCCCGCTAATCATGATTCAGACAATAAAAGGGAACCCATGCTTAAAAACTACCTGACCATCGCCCTCCGTAACATCTTAAGGCACAAGACCTACTCCTTCATCAACATCGCCGGGCTGGCGGTGGGGATGGCCGCCTTCATCCTCATTTTGCTCTTTGTGGGGCATGAACTCTCCTACGACCAGTTTCATGTGAAGGCGGAGAGAATCTATCGCCTATTACGTGTTTCTGAAATTCGTGGAAAGACGGACACGGGATATCATCTGCCTGCTCCGCTGCTTCCGTATTTAGCGCAGGAATTTCCGGAGGTAGTCAGTTTTATTCGGGTGGAACGCCTTGGAAAGACTTCGGTAACGTATCAGGAGCAGAGTTTTGTTGAAGATCAATTTATTCTAGCTGATCCTGCTTTTTTTCAGGTGTTTACTTTTCCCCTGGTTCGAGGCAATCCGGACGCCGTACTGAACGATAAATATTCAGTCGTGATTACTGAAAATACCGCAGTCAAATATTTCGGCTAAGGAAGATCCCCTCGGCAAAACACTCACACTCGACAACCGACTTGATTTAATTGTTACCGGCGTTGCGCAGGATGTCCCACATAATACGGATATCCCCTTTACTCTGGTCGCCCCGTTTCCCCTGGTCAATGACCTTGCTGGCGGCTATGATTATCTGTCAAACTGGAGAGCGTCCAATTTCGAGGGGTACGTCCTTATGCAACCGGATGTCTCACTGGACGAATTTCAGCAGAAATCCATGATATTTTACCAGCAGCTACGCCCAGGAGACGATAGATCATTAGCCCTGCAGCCGTTAGCCGAGATTCATCTTACCTCTGATCTCAAGCTGAATATTTTCATCCTTACCGCCATTGGGATCATTATTATCGTCTTAGCCTGTATCAATTTTATCAATCTGACCGTCGCCCAGTCTGCATCCCGTTTAAAAGAAGTAGGAATGCGAAAAGCTATTGGTGCAACTCGTTTCCAGGTCATGTCCCAGCTATTCGGGGAATCAATCGTATTATCTTTCATTGCACTTCCACTAGCGGTTGTACTGATGGAAATTTTTCTGCCGAAGTGTAATTCGCTATTTAACCTCCATCTAGATTTTCAGTATATGCAACAGTGGCAGACATCGCTTAGTATAGTCGCAATGGCATTCTTGGTCGGAACCATTGCCGGAGCATATCCGGCCTGGTACATCTCTTCTAAAAGTCCGTTAGTCATATTAAAGCCGTCTTCGATATTAGATATTTCCCGTTCCCGGTTCCGGAATATCCTCGTGGTAATTCAATTTTCCGCTGCTATTGCGCTATTGGCGATGACCATTGTAATGCAATCCCAGCTCCATTTTGTCCAATTGAAAAGCTTGGGATTTAATAGAGAGGATATAATAAACATCAAACTATACGGGGAGGATCTTCAACGGCAATGGAATGTCCTTAAGACAGAGTTACTGACAAATCCAAATATTTTATCCATTTCAGGAAACCAATTTATGACAGAACGATGGAACCAAACCATCCAATGGGAAGGGATGAGAGATGATGAACAAATGCAAATGCGATTTTTCTTAGCAGATGCAGATTTTCTACCAACGTTCCAGGCCCAACTACTGTCAGGGCGAAATTTTCGAAAAGATTCTCCTGCCGATCAAGGGAGAGCCTATCTCCTGAATGAGTCTGCTGTCGAGGCACTTGGATGGGAAACGGAATCAGCCATTGGGAAACAGTTTCGAGTCTTGATGAGGGGCAACGAATTGGGCAGTGTGGTCGGGATCGTGAAAGACTTCCATTTCCAGTCGTTGCGAGATCTACTGAAACCGCTTGCTATCGAAATGTGGACTTCCTTTAATGTGCTCTCGATCAAAGTACGGCCGGACGATATACAGCAAACCATTGGTTTTATCAGAAACACAATGAGTGACATCTCACCCCAAGCGCCGTTTGAATACTATTTTGTTGAGGATGACATTGGTCAGATGTATACATTGGAAGAGCAGCTGGGAAAAATCTTTCGCTATTTTTCTGGTCTGTCAATAATAATAGCCTGTCTGGGATTGCTCGGTTTAACCTCATATTCTGTTGTGAGTCGGACCAAAGAAATTGGGATTCGCAAAGTATATGGCGCTTCCGTGCCCGGAATTACCGCCATGCTTTCCACTGAATTTACGAGATGGGTATTACTGGCCAACCTCATTGCCTGGCCGGTGGCCTGGTACGCCATGAGCCGCTGGCTGGAGAACTTTGCTTACCGCATCGACTTGGGGATCGGGGTCTTTATCCTGGCAGGAGTGCTGGCGCTGGTGATTGCCATACTCACGGTGAGCTGGCAGGCGTTGCGGGCAGCCACGGCGAATCCGGTGGACAGTCTGAGGTATGAATAAATGTCTGAATCAGGATTTTCAAGATTGAAGGATTACCAAGATTGGTGATTCGATTCAGAAATAATTAGATATCGAAATGTGAAAGGATAAACCGAATAATCAAGGTAATCCATGAATCCAGTGAATCCTGATTCTGACAGGGAGCTATCAGTCCATCCGAGCTGCAACGGGACACGCTACGGTATGAATAAACGTCTGAATCAGGATTTTTAGGATGAAAGGATGACCAGGATTAGCAATAATGTGAAGGCGCACAGATGAAAAAGACAATCGATGATGATTTAACCTATAAGATTATTGGTTGTGCTATGAAAGTTCATAGTATACTTGGAAACGGGTTCCAAGAAGTCATCTATCAACGATGCTTAGCTATTGAAATGGAAAAACAGGGTTTGGACTTTGTTCGGGAACAAGAGATACCCATTTTTTATGAAGGGATTGAAGTAGGTACACGAAGAGTTGATTTCCTTGTTAAGGGAAAAGTTATGGTAGAACTCAAGGCATTAATAAAACTTGAAGATGTTCATTTAGCTCAAGGATTGAATTATCTTACTGCCTACAATTTGGATATTGGCCTATTAATCAACTTTGGAGCAAAAAGCCTTGAGGTGAAGCGTTTGTATCGAAAAAGCAGGAAAATTTCCAATCCTGATAATCTAAAAATCCTGTGAATCCTGATTCTGACGGCAAGCTGCCAGGCTCGCCGTAGGCTACCTGTCCGGACTCGCCGTAGGCGGCTTCGCCGAGGCTAGCGCAGCGAGGACGCCGAGGCCTGCCAACCTGTCTTCGTTCGCCGGTTGGCGAACTACGCCAGGCAAGCTGCCAACTGCCAACTGCCAACTGACTATTGCAGCGGCCCTACGCCTCCCCGCCGAAGCCGGAGAACTGGGAGATCTCAATGCCGAACTTTCGCGCCGCCTCGGACCATTTGGCGCGATCGGCCTTTTCGAAGATGAACTCACCACTGGCGGGAATGACCAGCCAGTCGCCGTTGGCGATTTCCCGCTCCAGCTGTTCAGGGCCCCATCCGGCATACCCCATGGTGAAACGATAACGCTCCGGGCCACTCCCGGTCTCGATATCGTGCATGATGTCAGAATTGGTGGTCAAGGAGATTTCCTCGGAAATGGGCAGGGTACCCTCGACTTCATAATCCGGCGTATGCAGGACAAATCCGACGCTCGGCTGAACCGGCCCGCCGTAGTAGATATCCTTGATGCTCCCGGGGCCTTCGCCGGAGCCTAATCCCAGGGCCTGGAGTATGACCGCCACATTGGCCGATGGCAGCGGACGGTTAATCACCAGACCCATGGATCCCTGGGGGTCGTGATCGCAGATGTAAATCACTGTCTTCTCGAAGAAGCCATTTGTCATGTGAGGCATGGAAATGAGGAAATGATTGCGCATAGAATCCATTAGGTCATCCGTTTACTGTTCACACTTATCACGCGGTTGGCAGAAATGCCCGCTGCAAATATAGCGATGCCTTATCATGATATGCATAAGGTAATGTATTTCTACTCCACTTTCCGCACAAAATTGAACCCGTGTCTGGTTCAGGACAAAAGCATGTAAAATTACACCGGTCAGACGTGGCCAGACTAGTAAATGAATCGCTGAAAGCTGTACGGCGCCACTTTGGTGCCTGTCTCTCCAACCGCCCTTACCAGGACTGTCTTCCAGCGGCGCGTTTCCTCGATAATCTCATCGGCTGATAAGGGAGCAACCCCCATCTCCGCGGCGATGGAAAGGTAAGGGGCCGGGGGGACGGGACTGAATTGCGAGAGGTAAATAATATCTCCCCTCGAGAGCGGCAGCATCCGCACCAGCGAGGCCGACTCAGCCAGGTGTTCCTCCCGGTATCGATGCCCGCCCAGGCCCACCATAAAGATGATAACCACTGCCACACCGGCCTTTTTCAGCCTGCTGACCACGTCGTGTATATCCTTGCGGGCAGCCGGTTTCTGGACAAATGCCAGCAGCGCCTCACTGCCGCTCTCTACCCCAAGCGAAACCCGCCGCAGCCCCAGCCCTTTGAGCGTGCGGTAGTCCCGGGCGGACTTGCGGGTGCCGGTATAGATGTCCAGGAAGCCATGTACGCCGCCCTGGGTTATAACGGGCTTAAGGGCCGGGGTGTCTCGCAGTACATCCATGAGCTCCACCAACCTGGGAGTGGCGATGGCGATAGCGTTGGCATCTCCCAGGAACAGGGAGGTGCGGTAGGAAAGGCCCGCTCCCATGAATTCCAGGACCTGCTGGATATGACGGCGAAAGTTCTCCGGAGCACGAACGTGAAAGGATTTGTCCCGGTAGAGGGTGCAGAAGGTGCATCTGTTGTAGGTGCAGCCGTCGGTGGCCTGGACAACCAGGGCGCGATACTGGTCGGGTGGTAGAATGGGTATATGGCCGTATAAGCTGGCGAAGGTCCGCGCGCTCTCGGCCAGCCGGTTATACGTATATCCGGCGGCCCGCCGCAGCACCTCAGCGGTGGCAGGGTGCGGACAGGCGGTGGCCTTATCGGCCAGCAGCCGGGAAACCTGGCTGCGGAGACCTTCCAGATGGGCCCGGGCCTCTATATCCGGGAGGACACGGTGACGGGGGCGATTGGCGTTCCCTCCCCTCATCCGCCACCGCTGCTGGAAGGTGTTGTCCAGGCCCCGGCGGATATTGGTACCGTGGTGGTACGATCCCAGGAAGCGGCCCGCCAGGTCGTATGATACCAGCTCCTCCTCGGTGAGGGAGACGGTAACGGCGTCGTCCTTGTGGCTCACCACTACCCGGCGATCATCGAGCTGCCAGCGGGTCAGGGCCATGTATGTAATTTACCGCTGGCCGAAGGCATGAACCCGCCTGGATCTGTAATGTGCAAACTATCATTCACCGCTCGGTCTCTTGTCAAAATGAGGGCAACACGCACATACAGATTGAAGTAATACACTAATACTTGTAATACAGATAATACATGCGCTAAATTTAAAGGGCTTCGAATTGTCTTCAACTAAATGTTTGGAGTGAACCTGAGATGAATACTGTCAGCGTCAGGATGGACGACGAACTCAATTCGGAGTTGGAAGCCATCGCCAGGGAGACGCATCAGAGTAAAAGCGCTGTCATTAAAAAGGCCCTGGAGTTCTACTTTGACCATATTGACGGCGTCATTGCGGAAGAGCGACTTAAGCACCCGGTTGCGCCCCTGACGGCACACGAAGACCTCCTTCGGGAGTATGGTCTCCTATAAGATTCAATGGGAGGCACGGGCGGCTAAGGAACTGCGCTCTATCGACCGTGTCCAGGCGCAACGAATCCTTAAAGCTGTTACCAGGCTTGAGGACAATCCCGACCTTGGCAAACGATTGCGGGGACGATTCAAAAGTTTCCGGCGGCTGCGTGTCGGCCGTTATCGAGTGATATATTGCCAGAAAAAGCGTGAGTTGATTATACTCGTACTCCGCGTCGCGAAACGGGCGGAGGTATACCATAACCACACCTAGAACCCGTTCTGCCACAGATACCTTATCTTTTGCTGTGTAATTATCTTTTATGAACTGCCTGGAAAAAGCGCTTCTGTTTAACGATTTTCTGCAAAAAAGACCCGTTATCCTCCTTGACGGCGCCATGGGCACCGAGCTGCACCGCCGGGGAGTGGATATATCCCTCCCTTTGTGGTCCGCCCGGTCCATGGCAACTGCCCCGGAGGTAGTTCGTTCCATCCACCAGGACTATCTCGCCGCCGGCGCCCGGTTGCTAACGGCCAACACTTTTCGCACCACCACCTTTACTTATCAGCGGGCCGGGCTGGACGGGAAGTCTGCCCGGGAAGCTGCCCGGAGAGCTACCCAACATGCGGTCTCCCTGGCCAGGGAAGCCGCCCGGGACTATCCGCAGTCCGGCATACTTGTGGCCGGGTCCCTGGCACCAGTGGGGGACTGCTACCTACCGGGCGACTACCCCGGCGCAGATATCGCCCGGAAGACTTACCGTGAACTGGCCCGATGGCTGGCTGCCGCCGGGGTAGACCTGCTGCTGCTGGAAACCCACATTACGTTGGAAGAAGCGCTGCTCGCCCTGGCGGCTGCCGCCGGTACGGGCCTGCCTGTGCTGGCATCCTGCCTGATCAACGAGGATTTGAAGCTGTGGGGTGGCGCATCCCTCTCCGAGGCGGTCAGGGTCGCTGAAGGGGAAGGCGCCCGGGGTATCCTGATCAACTGCGTTTCGCTGCCGCTGGCGAGGAAGGGCGTGGAAGCCCTGTCGAACCTGACTACTCTGCCGTACGGGGTATACGCCAACGCCGGTCGCAGCCAGCCTTCGGCTGAGGGAGTCATCGAGGAGTACGTTCCCGACGAGGAATTCGGGGCCGCTGCCCGGGGTTGGCTGCACCTGGGCGCCCGCATGATCGGCGGCTGCTGCGGCACTACTCCCCGTACTATTGCAATTCTGCACCGCAGGCTCTCCTCGCTTGCAAATCCACTCAACAGGTCGTAACCTGAAAGTATGCACGTCGCTGAGGCTCAGCGGGATACGACCTACCGGCTCCAGGCCCTTTTGCGACATGTTGCCAGGTAATACGGCATGATAGCAGCAATTATCACGTTCTACCGATGCGTGCTAGGGTATCTTACCCTCCTTATCGGGGGCACTATTTTTCTGATCATTACCTTCCTAACCCCGGAGCGTCCGCGCTGTAGGGCCGCTACGTTTTACTGTCGTGCCATTCTCTGGTCCATAGGCGTGCGTCTGCAGATCATCGGCACATATCCCACCGATCAGGCCTATATCTACATGGCCAATCACTCCAGTTTCATCGATCAGTTCGTTCTCGGCGCCATCATGAAGGACAAGTTCACCGCTGTTATAGCTGAGAAGCAGGCGAAATATTTCTTCTGGGGCGCCATACTCAAAAGGTTTCGGGCGGTTTTCATCCGCCGGAGGGACCGGGCCGCCGCCATCGCCTCCATAAAGCAGGCCGGAGAGTGCCTCAAGCAGGGTTTCCAGGTGGGTTTCATGCCTGAGGGCACCCGCACTCTGGATGGTAAATTGGGTCGTCTGAAAAAGGGCGGCTTCCATATGGCGATTAGCACCGGTGCCCCGATCCTGCCCATCGGCATCGAGGGCGCTTACCGCTTCAAACCCAAGAACAGACTACTCCTGCGTCCCGGTCCCGTCATCGTGCGCATCGGGGAACCGGTTACCGCTGAACGATACCGGGAGATGACCATGGAAGAGGTCATGGATGAGGTGCGGCAGCAGCTGCTGGTACTATCGGGGGAGGTCCCCGCCGCCTGAGACCATGACCGGTAAAATTCTGATAATCCTGGGCGCTGTCCTGGTAGTCATCGGGGCGCTGGTTCAGTGGGGGCCTTCCATTCCGGTCCTGCGCTGGCTGGGGCGGCTGCCGGGGGATATCGTGATCGAGCGGCCCGGCTTCCGGTTCTACTTTCCCCTGACCACCATGATCCTGGTGAGCCTGATCCTCACACTGGTGCTGCGGCTGCTGTGGCGGCGGTGAGTGAGACAATTCAATAGTGACTACACCAATGGGCGCGATGTGGTCATGAAACCAGATACGCCCGCCAGACAGCAGGCGCATCCCGGGCAGTCAACTTTCCAGGGCAGGGCTGAGACAGGGCCCCGCCCCGTCATCCAACCTAGATATTCATCAGGTAGCTCGCCTTTATCAGGAAGACGTTCTCCGCGTCGGCCTTGAAGAGCTGCCGCAGGTCCTGAGCCAGCTCAAAGTTCCCGATATCGAGGGATTCGGACATATTCCGGGACCAGACGAAATAGATGGCCGATCCGGTCTGGTACTCCCAGCGCACCACCAGGTTGGAGTTGAACTGCTTGTAGGTGAAGTCCCGATTCTCTATCTCGAAGTTGGCGACCCCGTCACCATCGGTGTCATAGGTGGCGGGATCGCCGTCGAAATCCCGTTCATAAGCGGTAAAAGTATGGAACCGATCGTCAAACCGGTCCGCCCGGGTATGGCCCTCCAATACCAGTTTGTCATCGGTGTAGGTGCCGGCCGTCACGAAAGGCGAGCCGTAGAACTGGATGGATAGGGACGGTGTCAGGGTCCGGTCAAACCGCAATGTGCTGGACAGGGTGTTCCGATCCATGGTAGCCATGATATAGTGTTCATCCCCTGTCTGCTGGTCGGTGACAGGGCCAAAGCCACCCCAGTTAGCCCAGGTATCATGCATCTTGTTCGACTGAGTTGAGGCCCGGAGCGAGAAATAATTTGTCGGTCGCCAGGTGAGGTGGGCGCCGGCATTCCGCCACCGGACACCGCTCTCCGGAGCACTCCCCATACCGCCGTTGGCACCCGCAGACAGCGCTTGGCGGGAGGAATCAGGAAGAGCAAGCGGACGTTTCGCAACGTCCTCAATTATGGTTGGTCGGTTATCGGTAACGGCCGGCTGAGGGTATCAGCTTGAAGTGCACAGGGATAACAATCCAGGCCGCCACGGGCTGGCCGCGCTTTCTGGCCGGTTTAAACCGGGTCCGCTTGATAGCGGCCGAGGCCGCTTTGCCAAAGCCGCTGTTGGGAATCTCCTTGAGAATTACCGTTTCTGTGACCCTGCCCTTTATATCGACGAATACCTGCACGATAATCCGGCCCTCGATTCCCGCTGTCTTGGCAGCTTTAGGGTAGTGCGTATTATTCGCGATAGCGGCATACCCGCCGATGGGCTCGGCAGGTTCATCATAGGGAACAACCGGGATGGTGGGGCCCTCTTCCGGGTCTGGCGGGGGGGGATACCATTCAAAACTCTCCAGCTCGGTCTCTTCGATAGTGATATCCTCAACTATATCGGTGTCCTCAGACTCTACTGGGATGGAAGGGCGTGGTGGCGGCGGCGGAACTCTAAACTGCCTGGTAGGAGGAATATCGATGGTCTCTATCGTTACCTCAAATGAGCGCTCAACGACCGCCTCTTCCTGGAGGAAACGGGGAAAAGTATAAAACATGACAGCAATGAACAGCAGCACGCCAGTGGTGATGAGGCGCACACGCAGGGGATACCGTTTGACAAAGGTGTCTGGGTGGATAGCCAAATCGGGCTGGCCCCCCTATTTGCCTTTGCAGGGTGGTTCAGTTCAAGGGCACTGGAGAACGCTGGACCTAGTTCTTGAGTATGAAGTTCACCGGAACGGCAATCCACACTCCTACGGGCCTGTCCCGCTGCTTGGCCGGCTTCCACCGGGTCCGCTTGATGGCATCCGCCGCCGCTTCGTCCAGCCCTGTATTGGCGATGCCCTTCAGGACAACCGTCTCCTGGACCCGGCCATTTTTATCCACAAAGGCTTGGATGATCACGGTCCCCTCAATACCGGCTTCCTGAGCGATCTCCGGATAGTGCGCACGCTGTTGGATGGCCGCGTAGCCCCCTATAGGCACCGGTGGTTCATCGTAAGGAATGAAGCGGATAAGGGGGCCTTCATCCGGCGGCGGCGGCGGTGCTTCCCACTCGAAACTCTCCAGCTCGGTCTCTTCAATAGTGATATCCTCGGCGATATCTTCGTCCTCCGACTCTACCGGAATGGAAGGCCGGGAGGGGGGCGGCGGGGCCTCAAACTGCTGGGTCGGGGGAATATCGATGGTCTCAATCACTGCTTCGATACTTTGTTCGATGACCCCCAGTTCTCCCAGGAACCGGGGAAAGGCATAAAACATAAGGACGACAACTCCTATCACCCCGATGATGATAAGGCGCACCCGCAATGGATACCGTTCAGCGAACGTATCATAGTGAATAGGCATACTAACCCACCCTTGTCTTGGCTGCGTAGTTGACTTTCAAAGCACCGGCGTGCCGACACTCCGTCTCCAACTCGGCAACTACCTTCCTAGGTGTATCCCGGTCCACCTTCAGGGAGATGGTCAGCTTGGGATTCTCCACCATCTTGGCCCAGATGACGTTACGAATGGCAGGAACAGGCACCCTCTTATCATCGATGGAGACGAGCCCTGCCTTGGTGACCCATACATGAGTTGTATTGCGCTTGCTTTCCAGCTTCTCGATTTTACTGGCGCTGGGAAGGATAAGCGGCAGCCCTTCGAACTCCCGCAGGACAGTGGTCACCATGAAGAACACCAGCAGCATGAAGATGATGTCCGGCATAGACGCCGTGGGGATTTCGGACTTGACTTCAGATTTCTTTCTAAACTTCATTCGCGGCTCGTTGCATCATCTATCGGGGCCTAGATGTCGGGCTCCGCGATAGAGATACGGGTTGCCCCCGCCTGTTTGAGCTGATCAAGCACATCAATATAGACCTGGTGCTTGGTCATGGGGTGGGTTTTTACTGACACGATGAGCTTATCGTTCTGGGCCAGCATGTTTCTGATCCTGGCGCGCAGCTGATTCATGGGAACCAATTCCTCATCGTGCAGCACCTGTCCGGCGGCGTTCACCAGTACCTTGGTGATGTTCTTTGGGTTAACCTCCAGCTCCTCCCCGATGGCTGGCAGAACCTGGCCGATACCCTTGTCCATGCTGATAGTGGTGGTAATCAGGAAAAACACCAGCAACAGGAAGGCGATATCCGCCATGGAGGCGGAGGGGATTTGCTTGAGCTGGCTACGTTTGCGTCTCATACCAAAGGGACTCGATTGCTGACCGGAGCTACACTTTCAGTTTGCCCTCACGCTCCAGGTCCATAATCGTATCGACCAGGGCCTCGGAGCCTTTTTCCATGTCTACGACGCGGCCTTCGATCATGTTCAGGGCGATATTCTGGAAGAACTGCAGCACCACGGCCACGATGAGGCCAAAGGCCGTAGTCAGCAGAGCGATGGAAATACCGCCAGCGACTACCGCCGGGCTGATATCATTGGCATCCTTGATGTCATTAAAGGCCCGGATCATGCCGACAACCGTTCCCAGAAAGCCGAGCATGGGAGCGGTGCCGATAAAGAAGGAAATCCAGGACATGTTCTTTTCCAGACTGGCCATTTCGATGGTTCCCCGGGCCTCGATGGCCTTCTCCGCTTCGGAAGCACCCAGGCCGATACGCTCCAGGGCCGCCAGGAAGATGTTGCGAACCGGTCCCTTGGCTTGGTCGCACTTGGTAATGGCTGCCTGTACTCCGGACTCTTTCAGCGTGCCGGCCACCTCATTGGTAAAGCTCTCTACATCAATATTGCCCTTGAGCAGATGGTAGAGACGCTCGAGGGAAAAGGCAATGCCCGACACTCCGGCAATAAGGATGGGCCACATGAAACCACCGCCTTGGAGAAAGTAATCTACCATAGAACATGGACCTCCGTATGAATTCTACCCAAATTACGTCAAACCTTAAGAAAGGTCAAATATATCTCATAAACAGCCTCGCATTTTACATATAGCACCGACGAATGTCAATTCGTAAAGGAGTTCAGGAGTTCCCCCGTTTTTCTGAAAAAACAACCTTCTCCACTTGTCAGTTTCCGTATCTCTCAATAAGTCAACAGATTAAAAACTCAAACGTCTAATTTCCCGGGGAAGCCCTGCTCTTTATCAGCTTGTCCGGTTCGGGGGGGGAAGCTTAAACTTTTGATGCTAAAGCAGTGGCGATTAGTGTGTGGTATGCCCGCGAACTGAGGCAAAAGTCAGCTGCGGGTGGGCAGGAGAAATACCTGGAGCGGTCGCCGGTTCCGGTACGATGGGACTGGGTTCACCCGGCACGCCGATGCGCGAGGGTAACGATGCCAGCACTATTGCATTCGATTTTGGTCGCATATATCGAACAGGGTTTCACAGACTGAACTTTACCTACTCAAATGTAGATATGGCTATGGACCTGCAGGCGATTTTTGAAGAGCATCTTGAAGTCATTCGAAACCTGAAAGAACGGCAGGCCGGGGAAATCGAGCAGCTGGTCAAAAAGGCGGCGGAAGTTGTCAGGAACGGCGGCACTATTTTCTTCTGCGGCAACGGGGGCAGCGCCGCCGACAGCCAGCACCTGGCAGCCGAACTTATCGGCCGGTATGAGCGGGAGCGCGACGCTCTGCCCGCCGTCGCTCTGACGGTGGATGCATCCGCTCTCACCGCCATCGGCAACGATTACGGCTTCGAGGATGTCTTCCATCGCCAGCTGCTGGGCCTGGGCAAGGCCGGGGACCTGCTGGTGGCCATATCGACCTCCGGCAACAGTCCCAACGTCCTGAAGGCTGTGGAGACGTCACGGCAGAAAAGCATGTTCACAGCCGGCCTGACCGGAAATGGCGGCGGCAAGCTGGCGGGGGCGTGCGACCTGGCCATCGTGGTGCCCTCAAACCGGACCTCGCGCATCCAGGAACCTCACATAATTATCGGCCACATGATGTGCCAGTACATTGAGGAGGAATCATCCTGTGGAAGTGCCGGTTAATACTGCTATAAGGAGGTAGCCCTGGTACAATTCGTCTTCGTTGACTGGCTTTGGGTCGTCCTCTTCCTGGCCCTTATGATCGGGTGCGGTGTCCTTTTCTACCGGTTGGGCAAACGGTCCGAAGCGGACTTCTTCCTGGCCGGCCGGGGGCTGCCCTGGTGGCTGCCGGCTTCCTCGGTATATGCTACCCACACCGCCACCGATACGCCTATGTGGGTGACGGGCGTCATCTACCAGTACGGGTTTGCGGGGATCTGGTACACCTTCTTCTCTGCCTGGTGCGCCATCAGCGCCTTTGTGTCCACCAGGATTTTCCGGCGGTCGCTGGCCTACACCCAGGCCGAGTGGCAGAGCCTGCGTTTCGGTGGCCTGGGCAGCGAGCTGCTGCGGGGCTGGCTGGCCGGCTGGCAGGTCTTCATGAATATGTTCATCCTGGGCTGGGTGGGTATCGCCATGGGGAAGGTGTGCAACTACATGTTCGACTGGCCGGTGTGGGTGGGCCTGGTGGTTTTTTCGTCCATCTGCGCCATCTACGTCCTCTCCGCCGGCTATTGGGGCGTCGTCATGGCCGATTTCCAGCAGGGGATCATCGCCTTTTCCGCCATCCTCATTGTGTCGGTGTGGGGCATCATCGCCGCGGGAGGCCCCCAGGCCATCGTAAGCGGATTAGCCGACCTGGGGCAGTCGTGGCGGCTCAACCCGTTCCACTTCTCCGGCTGGTTCTCGGGGGATTTCCCGGTGGCCTGGTTTATCACCATGCTGGTCATCGCCCTCATCGGGGGCTTTGGTATGGGCACCTCCATCGACTGGTATGCTGAGGCCCAGCGTATCCAGTCGGCCCGGACGGTACGGGATGCTTCCTATTCCATCTGGTGGGGGACGGCTATGGTAGTCGTGCGCAATTCCGTCTGGGCTGCGGCCATATTGGGGTTCTTCGTCCTGTTCCCCCACATCCGGGAGGCAAGCGAATATGAAATGGGCTGGTTCCGGTTGGGGTTCGATTTCCTGCCCGCGGGCATGCTGGGGTTCTTTTTTGCCGCCATCCTGGCGATCCACCTCTCCACCATTTCCACCCACCTCAACCTGGGCGGCCTGTACGCCACCCGGGACATCTATCACCATTACATTAATCCCGAGGCCCCGCAGAAGCGGCTCATCTGGGTGGGGCGTTTCACCACACTGCTGCTCCTGCTGGGCTCGTTCGTCTTCGGCCTGATGATGGAGGAGATTACCAAGTGGCTCATCTTCGCCCTCTGGATCATGGCGGCGGGGGTATGGCTGCCCAATATCCTGCAGGTGATCTGGTGGCGGTTCAACGCCTGGGGCTGTCTCTCCGCCTGGATCGCCAACCTGGGCCTCTCATGGCTGGTGGTATGGGTCCTGCCGGCCTTCGGGGTTATTCCCGAGCTGCCTGACTACCTCCAGTTCTGGGCGCTCATGGCCCTCACCGCCCTGATCTACCTGCCGGTGACTTACCTGACCAGAACCGAAGATATGGACCACTTAGTCAAGTATTATGTCATGTCCCGGCCCATCGGGTTCTGGGGTCCGGTGCGCCGCGAGGCCGAGCGGCAAGGATTGCTGGAACAGGTAACACACATTGAGTGAGCGGACTCCAAGTGAAGGCGAAACCCTGACGAGACAAAAACATGAAGGGACACAAAGATGGCGTTGATCCGTCGCAAATGGACGCCGGCGGCCGCCGACGAGTGGGCCCGTGAGGACTGGATTACTATTGTCCTCTCTGCGCTGGCCTACATCGGTCTGGCGGTGGGCGTGGCCCTCAGCTGCCTGTTGCTGACCACCGGGTTCGTCGTTCTGGGCATTTCGGTGGTGCTGATTGTGCTGATGCACTGGGTGATCGATCCCAAATTGAAAACCATTTCCGATGAATACGAGAAGAAGCAGAAAAGTTATCTCGAACAGCTGGAAAGAAGCGTCCGGTGGGAGGAGACCGAATGAACGAGGGACTGAGTGTCGTTATCGGGATGACCATTGCCTACGTGGCGTCTTTTACGGGGCTGATTTTCGCGTGGGTCCATTACCGGAAGCGCAAGGCGGGCGGCGCGCCAAAATCTGAGCAGGGGAGGTGACCATGACGGTTCTGCTCGCTCAGTCCACCCGCATCGGGGCGCCCTTTCTGGGCGTGATCATCCCCCTCCTGGTGCTGGCGGTTTCCTTTGTGGTGACCTGGCTGCTCTACCGGCATTTTTCAAAACGGCTGTAAGCCCTCCGGCCGGGTCCCTTCCCGCGCCCGGCAGCGTTCCACCAGGCGCTCAGACGGGGAAGCAGGGACCGGCGCAAAACTCGACAAAACCCATACAAAATTCATTTTTTTTAGGGGTATCCCCCGACGAGAGCACTGTTGGGGTGGTGTTGAGTTCCGGTGGGTGTGATACGTGTGCCATGCCGCTACGTTACGGCCAAAGGGAGGCAGGCCCCAGCCATTGCAAATTGCAAAATGCAAATTGAAAAGTGCAAAATGAAGAACGGGAAAAGAGCCGGTCAGATTATGGATCGGTCGCGGCAGCGGGGCGATATGAGGCAGCATTATCATAGTGCCCGAATATACGCCCCTGGACGCGGCTTGTCGTTCGCCTGGTGCGTGAAGTGCGTGAAAATCAGTTGTCAGTGATTAGCCGTCGGCCTCGTCCCACTTCGAGAGCCTCAGTGCGACGAGGCGGAGCTAGGATCCAATCCGGCTCGCCGTAAGCTACGCCGAGGCCCCAGCCCCTTCGTCAGTCCTTCGACCCTTCGCCTCCACTCAGGACAGGCTCCGCTCAGGGCAGCGGATGCCAACCCACTCCCCTTCACTTCGTGAAGCCCCCCTCCCTTTTAAGGGAGGAGGGAAAGGGGGGTGGGTTCTATTCATCCACCAGCGCCTTAAACCGTGGGTGCTCCCGCAGGGGGTCCCATTGGGACCGGCGATCCTGACTCTCAGCGGTGATGCGTTCGCCTAGTGACCCAGAAGAGGCCGGCGCCTGCCAGCAGCGCTCCGGTCCCCACCGCCCCGACGATAATTGGATCGAGGTGGCACTGAGCCCACTGCCACGGGGCGGGCAGGTTGCGGGCGAAGGTCCCCCAGCTGATAACGGCAATGCTTATCCCGATGGACACCAGCCCCTGCCACAGTTTCAGGCGCACGCGCAGCCAGGAGAGCAGGAACAGGCCCAGGATCCCCCCGCCGAAAATGCCCGAGATCTGCCACCACACGTCCAGGGCGCTGCCGGCCTGGATCATCAGCAGGGCGAAACCCGTACCGATCACTCCCCAGGCGACCGTGGCCAGGCGCAGAAACACCACGCCGGCCTTCTCGCCCGTTTCCGGCTTGACATACCGCTTGTAGAAATCCAGCAGCAGAACGGTGGCGGAGCAGTTGAGGGCCGAATCCACCGTACTCATGGCGGCGGCGAGGATCGCCGCTACAATGAGCCCCTTCAGACCCGCCGGCAGCTGGGTGGCGATGAAGTAGGGAAAGACCTGGTCCCCCTTGGTGATCTCCGGCCCGAGGGCGTGCCCCTCCGGGGAATAGAAAGCGAAGAGGGTGGTCCCGATGTACAGGAAGACCGCCGTAAGGGGAATATAGATGAGCATGGCGATCCAGATGGAGCGCCGCGCATCCCGCTCGGTGGGCACCGAGGAATATTTCTGCACGTAGTTCTGGTCGGTCATCAGGTTCCGCAGGTTCTCCGTGATCCCGTAGATGATCATCACCCAGATGGTCCGGGAGGAAAGGGATAGCTCCGAGCTGCCAAGGCTGAATTTCTGCCCTTCCCAGGCGGTCCGGATCAGGGGTTCCGGTCCTGAAAACACCTCCAGGGTCAGGGTTACCGCACAGAAGAGGATACCGGCGATCATGATGGCCGATTGCATTACGTCCGTCCAGATCACCGCCTCCATGCCGCCCAGCAGGGTATACACGATGGTGACCAGGCCGATGGCGATGATCACCAGGCCGATGTCCCAGGGCACAAAGGTGCTGAGCAGCAGGCTGGCCAGGTAGAGGATCACGGCGACCCGCCCGATCATGTAAAGCAGAAAGGACAGAGCCGCGTACAGCCGTCCCCAAAGCCCGAGCCTCTCTTCCAGAAACGAGTAGACGGATATAAGGCGCTGTTTGCGATAATAAGGGACGACGTACTTTGTGACCACCCAGGCGATGGGTACGATGCAGAGGGAGAAAATGATGGGATGCCAGTTGGCGTCGAAGGCCTTGCCCGGCGTGGCGATATAGGAGATGCTGCTGGTATAGGCGCTCATGACGGCCAGGCCCGCCGCCCAAGCCGGTATGGTCCGGTCCGCTACCATGAACTGCTCCGCCGTGCGGCTTTTGCGGCTGTAGTGCACCCCCATCGCGATCAGGACCAGGGCATAGAGCAGCAGGATGCCGATGTCGGGTCCGCTCAGGCTACCCTGCATACCTTACTCACTGTTGCTGTCTGCGATGAATCCGGCCTCGCCTGTCTTTTAGGGCGCAGGCTGCTGCGGGCGGCGGCTAGCTGGGCCATTGGCCCTGGGGCATGTCCTTGAGAACCAGCCTGGCCGGATCCAGGACCACGTGCTTCACCCGCTGCCGCTGCCAGGTATATGTGATGTGTACCAACCCGTCGGCGCTCTGGATCACGGCGGGGTAAGAGAACTCTCCCGGTTCGTTTTCCAGCACCAGGGCCGCTTGCCAGACCTTGCCGTCCCGACTGACCGCAACGTTCAGCAGCTCGCGGCCCCGTGGCCTTGGGCCGCCTCGAACTGTGTGGTTGTAGACCAACAAATGGCGACCATCTCGCAGCGTCACTGCGTCGATACCAGCGCTGGGATTGGGCAGCACGGTGGCCTTAAGCTTGCTCCAGGTGCGGCCGCCATCAGCGGACCAGCTTTCGATGATCCTGTCCTGTCTGCTGCGGCAGAGGGCCTGGATGCGGCCGTCAGGATAAGTTAGAAGCGTCGGTTGGATAACGCCGAAATCCTTGCCGTCGTTGATCGGGCCAACCAGTTCCCAGGTTTTACCGAGATCAGGCGTGTGCTCGAAATGAACACGCCAGCCGTCGTGCTCGGTGCTGGAGGGACACAGGATAGTGCCGTCAGCTAGCTCGATCGGCTTGTTCTTGATCGGTCCGAGAATGTCTTCAGGCAAGCGTCGTGGCTGGGACCAGGTCTTACCCCCGTCAGTAGAGGTGATGAGCATTCCCCACCACTCACTGGGGCTGGGGCCAACCTTGTAGAATAACATCAGCGGTCCGGTCTTCGGCTGGAACAGCACGGGGTTCCAGCAGGGGTAGCGGAGGGTGTCCGATGCCGCCCCATTGGCAACCTCCACCGGCGGGGACCATCCCCGGCCTTCAGTGCGGGAGACCCAGATACCCACGTCGGGATGTTTCTCGCGGGTGCCGCCGAACCAGGCCGCCACCAGGCCGCTGCCAGTCTCGGCGATGGTGGAGGCGTGGCATTGCTCGAAAGGGGCCTGGGTATAGATAAACTCCTTACTGACCACTTCCGACGGGGTGATAATAATACCCGAAGTGCAACCAATAAAAATGGCTGCCAGCGGCAGCAGGATATGGATGTTTTTCAACATGACGTGCCTTCCTTTTTGTAGCCGGGATAACCGGCGGCGGTTAAGGGCCGTGAATCTCGAACAGGAGTACAAGGTTGAGTGGAACCGGCGGCAGACAGGGGCTGTATCAGCGGGCAGGGTGGCTGAGCAATGGTTCTTCATGGCACGATAAGGATGGGACGCCTTGTCTGATGATCACCGGTTCTGCAGGTAATACAGGTATCCGTCTTCAGCGCCTGCCAGCAGGTCGGGGACGCCGTTCCGGTCCCAGTCCACTACCGTCGGGCTGCTTTCGCCCGTCCAAAACCTCAGGATGGCAGGCCAAGGGCCTCCAGGTGGCGGCGGACGATCTCACGTTCCTCCGTGCGGAAGCGGTGGAACGGTTCGGCCATGAAGTCACCGCAGATACCGAGGCAGGAAAGGGCGCACTTGAGTCCTTTCAGATAACTGGACCGGTAACGGCCTACGCTGTAAATGGTGGAACTGATCTGCATGACCTTTTCATGGAGTCCGGCGACCGTCGGCAGGTCTTTGGCCCGGGCCGCGTTGTACAGATCCACGTACAGCCGGGGCCAGAGGTTGGCCCCGCCGCAGACTCCCCCATGCCCGCCTAACAGGATGGTCTCGCCCAGCAGCTCTTCCGGGCCTACCAGCAGGGAAAAATCCGGCCGGTCCTTGAAGAGGGTTTGCAGCTGGTGAAAGTAAATCATGTTGGCCGAACTGTCCTTCAGTCCCATGATGCCGGGTATGTCGGCGGTGGCCCGTACCGTTTCGGGCTCGAAGAAGAGCTTGGTATGGCTGGGCATGTTATACAGGAAAAGGGGCAGGGGCAGCTCCGGCGTGATGTGGTGGAGGTATTCCAGCAGCTCGGGCTGGCCGGCGGGGAAGTAGTACGGCGGCGCCAGTACGGCTGCCTGGGCACCGGCGTCCCTGGCCTTCCGGGCGATGTTGACCGATTCTACAAACGCCGTGTCGGTAATGCCCACCAGCACCGGGACCCGCCCGGCCACCTGGGCGCAGGTTAGCTCGATGAGTTCGTAGCGCAGCCGGTAGCCCAGACTGGGCGCCTCGCCGGTGGTGCCGAGGATAAACAGGCCGTGGACACCCCCGGCGAGAATCTGCTCGAGGAGTCGCTCCAGACCGGCCACGTCCAGCCTGTCCCGGTCCAGCAGCGGGGTGATCATGGGAACGATAATACCGCGCAAAGGTGAAGGGAATGTTTGCTGGTTCATCCGCTTCGCCTCACTGATGTCGCTGCCATCTCTTCTCCCAGTTACAGAATTTCACGATATATTACGCTCATGGCGCTTCCAATATCCAGGCCTCATTGAAATGGGCGTGCTTGATGGCTTTCCGCATCGGCCGGCCTTCCCGGTCCGGTTTGACCTCACTCTGCCTGGCGAAGTAGCTGTAACTCACGTGCAGGCTCCCATCACGGCTTTGGACGATGGAGGGATAGTGGTACCGGCCCGCCTCTCCGGTATTGTCCACATCCGTATCCCGCTCAATATGACGCTTCCACTTCCAGGTCCTGCCTTCATCATCGGAGAGCGCTATGGCCAGACTGTAGCGTCCCTCTTCGAGGTCGTTGTAGACCAACACCCACTTCCCATTGCTCAATTGCAGTACCTCCGCTCCCGATCCCGGGTTGGGCAGCTCGGAATCGCTGACGGGGCCCCACGTTTCTCCCTTGTCATGAGACTGGCTGACGAGCAGGCGCTTGGGGGGCGGCCCGTTGTCCCTCATGTAGGCCACCAGGCTTCCGTCTTTCTTTTCCGCCAGGCTGGGCTGAATATTTCCCAGCCCCACCAGGGGGGTGCTGGCAAACCAGGTCTGGCCCCAGTCGTCGCTGATGGCCATGAGGGAGAAGTCGAAGCCATCCGAATAGAGCGGTACGATAAGCCGCTTTCCTTCGAGAATGAAAGGGTGCGCCCGGGTCATCCAGCCCAGCCGGCGGCTGAATTTATCGGCGGCGTTGCGGCGCGTCGTCTCGAGATACTCGGTGACCCGGGAGGGATCGATTCCGGGAAATTCCCGTTTTGAAAGATCATCCAGGGCGCGCATAACGGTCCGGGCGAATTTATCCCCCGGGGTCACGTGGAGCACCCGGCTGACGCTCCATTCCGGTGGGTCCTGGTCGAGATAATCGGTGGAAACGCGATATTTGAGCAGCGCCGTATGCCATTCGTTTGCCAGGATGGTGGGCCAGATGAGCCAGAGCCTATCCTGCGGATCGACAAACATCGTCGGATTGGTATCCGGGTAGCCGGGGACATCCTCCATGAGGAATGGCCGGCTCCAGCGTCTGGCCACCTTGCGCTTTCGGGCGCCCAGGATGACCACGTCGTCCGCCTGGCGCTCCCCCGAACCGTGGTACCAGCAGACCAGCAGGTCGCCGTTGGGCAGCTCGACAATGCTGGAGGCGTGGTTGTGCCAGTGTTCCAGGGGAAAGATCAGTTCGGAGCGAAAAAACGGTTTCTCTCCGGCCCTGGCACTGGCGAAAGCCAGAGTAATCAGGGCTGCCGGCAGTAGGCAAATGCGGCGGGAAAACAGTTCAGTCATGTTCCCTTCTCACTAGTATTGTACGGCTGTCCTGTCCGGCGTCCAGAGGGATTGAACCTGTCATCCCTCGACGGGCTGGATAGCCAACGTCGGAGGCAGCAGCACAGGGATACCAGCCCCTTCAGAAGCATGGTGTATATGCTGCGGGCGGAATGGATTGGCAGCGTCATTACCTGTTGATCGGGATTATTATCGAGCCGGTTAGAGGATTGTTCCGATGCAATTATATCTCGTGCGAAAAAATAGTATTACGTAATATCCGTTTGTTTTTCCGGTCAGTATATTGGCATGAAAAATATGCACACAGCTATTGGTGTGCAACAGGAAAAAGGCGTTTTTATCCCCGGCCCGGTAGCCGCTAAAGAGCATTCCGGCCAAGTGGATGGACCGGGATGGAGATTTCGTGTTCATTCCTTCCTCCAGGGAGTCAGACCCGTCTGGCCCCGACAGAAACGTCGGGGCAAGCCGCCGGACAGGTTCCCCTTTTATTATCTGCCCATTCGTTATTATTTTGTCTGAAGCGAAATTTACCCTAAGCTGCGTCCACCAATTTGAACTCTGCTTAGCGGTGGCGGGGATGGCGGACCATAGGCATGGGACCTTTTTAATGAATCATAATCGGAGGAGCATCAACATGTTTCATCATAGATTAAGAAATAATGTGTTGGCTGCGGGAATGTTCCTGTACCTGCTGTGCCCATCTGCACTGGGAGGCCAAGCCTTCCAGAGTGCCTGGCCCGAGGACGCCGAGCGGGTATGGGTCGGGCCGGAGTACTGGGCCAACCGGCTGCAGGACTGGCGCATCACGGCCGGCCGGCTGGAGTGCGTGGCCCTGGGCGTACCCGGCCTCGGCGTAGCGCCTCCAGCGAGCCCCTCGGGGAGTCCCGGGCAGGCCAGTCTTCCCATGCGGACGGTGCACCTGCTGACCAGGCGGCTGGGAGCCGGGGAAGGTGACCTGGTGATGAGCGTGCGCACCGGCCTGGTAGAGGCCGGCGGGAAGGTATCGCCGCAGAGCGCTGCCGGTTTTCTCATCGGCGTCGGCAGGGAGCTGGACTACCGGGCCGCCGCATTGGCACATCACAGCCCTGGGCCGGGCGGCGGTCTGTTTGCCGCTATTGACGGCAGCGGCGCGATGTTTATCCGCGACTTCAGCCAGGCGCCCACCGACGATCAGCCGGACGGTGATCTGGCCCGCCAGTCCAGGGGAGCCGGCACGCCCAAAGAGGTTGAGCTGCGGCTGGCGGTGAAACCGGTCAGCGGGAAATACACACTGACCATCGCCAGCCACGACCCGCAAAGCGGCAAACAGCTTGGCAGCGTCATCTTGAAGGACATTGAACCGGAGCGGCTGGTGGGCAACCTGGCGCTGGTGTCGCATCCAGGTGGGGGCAGCACTGCCGGGCGGTTCTGGTTTCGCGACTGGCGGGTCTCCGGCAGTAAGGTGGCCATGTACGACGACCAGCTCTGCGGTCCGATTCTGTGCACGCAGTATACTTTGCACGAAAACACCCTCAAGCTGACCGCCCAGATGATGCCTGTCGGTGATAACGATAACTCCACCGTATCTCTGCAGGTTATGACGGACGGGACGTGGCAGACGGTGGCGTTTACCAAGATCGTCGTGCCGGGCCATACCGCGCCCTTCCGCGTGGACCGCTGGGACAGCACCAGGGACACCCCCTACCGCGTAGTGTACGATCTGCGGCTGGGGGACAACCAGTACCGGCGCTACACCTGGTCCGGGACAGTGCGGCACGACCCGGTGGAGAAGGAGGAGATCGTGGTGGCGGCCTTTACGGGCAACCACAACCTGAAAGGAGGGGTCGAATCCGGCGGATTCTCGTGGACACCGGGGAGTGTCTGGTTTCCCCACAACGATGTTGTCAGGTACGTGTCCCATCACCAGCCGGACTTGCTGTTCTTCAGCGGCGACCAGGTCTACCAGGGGTCCAGCCCGACCCGGCCCGACCTCGCCAACATTAAGCTGGACTACCTCTACAAGTGGTACCTGTGGTGCTGGGCGTTTCGTGACCTGGCCCGGGACATACCGTGTATTTCCATTCCCGATGACCACGACGTCTACCAGGGCAATCTCTGGGGCGCTGGCGGCCGTAAGACCGACAAGGATGACCGCGGCGGCTACGTCCATCCCGCCGAGTTTGTCAAGCTGGTGGAACGGACCCAGACCAGCCACCTGCCCGACCCCTACGACCCCACGCCGATAGACCAGGGTATCGGTGCGTATTACACCGACCTCAGCGTAGGCCGGGTCAGTTTTGCCCTCCTTGAGGACCGCAAGTTCAAATCGGGGTGCAACGGGCTGGTCCCGCCAACTACATCGGGCCGGGCCGACCACGTGATTGATCCGGACTTCGATCCGAAAACCTTTGATGTGCCGGGAGCCAAACTGCTGGGCGACCGCCAGCTGGCGTTCCTGGCGGACTGGGCCGCCTACTGGCGCGGCGCCGACATGAAAGCTGCCCTCTCTCAGACCGTCTTCGCCTGCGTTGCGACCCTGCACGGGGCCGAACTGTTCCGCCTGGTTGCCGACCTGGACTCCAACGGCTGGCCCCAGACGGGACGCAACAAGGCGCTGCATGAACTGCGCCGGGGATTTGCATTCATGATCGGCGGCGACCAGCACCTGTCCACCATCGTTCATCACGGTATTGACGACTGGAACGACGCCGGCTGGTCTTTTGCCGCTCCGTCCATCGCCAACTTTTATCCCCGGGCCTGGGTCCCCCTGGAACCGGGCAAAAACCGCCAGCCGGGTATGCCCGACTACACCGGTGAGTCCCTGGATGGACTGGGGAACCATGTAACCGTCTGGGCGGCCACCAACCCGGGGAAACCGACGGGCAGGGAACCGGCCGCGCTGCACGACCGGATGCCCGGCTACGGCATTGTCCGGTTTAACAAGGCCGAGCGCACCATCACCATGGAGTGCTGGCCGCGCTATGCCGACCCGTCAAACCCTGATGAGCAGCAATACCCGGGCTGGCCGAAAACGATCAGCCAGCTGGATAACTACGGCCGCCGCGCGGTGGCATACCTGCCGACCGTTAAGGTCAGCGGCATGACCGATCCGGTGCTGCAGGTGATCGATGAAGCCGACGGTGAGATCGTTTACACCCTGCGCATCAAAGGCGCCTCGTTCCGGCCCAGGGTGTTCAGGGACGGCGTGTACACGCTCAAGGTCGGTGAGCCAGGCACGGACAAGATGAAGACATTGCAAGGCGTACAGTCCCTGGCACCGGAGAAAAGTCGGACGATCAGGGTGAGGTTTTAATAGGGAAGCAGTTTTGAAACGCTCTGATTTTGTGATAACCGCTAGGGTATGCCGGCGCTACGCGGGTTGGTCGGGCGGTATGTCAAGCCACTGGCACCCCGGCGGCCGCACCGGCCCTAATCGCCGAAGCGGGGATTGACCACGTTGCTGTAGATGGAACCGAAAGTATAACTCAATCCGATCCTGCCCCAGTACTCAAAGTCGGTGGCCAGCTGGCCGGTTCCCATCAGGATTTCTTCGGTGGTAAAGTTACGTTTCAGCAAAGAGAGCTGGTCGTTGATCCTGGAAATGCTCCCAAACAGGTCTAAAGATAGACCCTTAAAGAGGCGCAATTCTAAATCACCGTCGAGCTCCACCCGATATCGACGGAAGTCATGGAAATAGTGCGAGATTTCCAGCGATACTTCCACTGAGCCCCAGGGTTCTTTCATCTCCAGGCTGATCTCCAGGGATTCACTGAGCAGGCTCTCGGAAGTTTTATAAAAGATGGTCGTGTCGATATATTCGACGGGATTATGACTTATCGTGTAAAGAAAGCGCAGCTCGCGCCGGGTAGATTCACTATACGGAAAAATGTTGTACTCAATGGCGGGCGACAGTATGAGTTGCTGCCTGATGTTACTATAGCTGGATGAATTGGCTCTCCCCAGTACGCCAATAGACCAGTGCTCCGATATGCTCTTCACTACCAGGCCGTAAGAGTAAGCGCTGTGCCTGAATCTGGAATAGGTAGTGGTGTCATCAATGATGTAATTCTCCTCATTGTAGTTTCCACTCAGGCTGAGTCTGATCTTCAGCTCGGGGGTTATCCGATTTGCTGAGATAGACCCGTTGAGACTAAGGTAATTTCTCTTCGCTTCCGCGTTAAGGTAGCTGTTAAGACTTGTGCGAAAGACCCAGCTGTCCCATTTATCAATCACGTCTGTGGGCTTCAACTTCTGCTTGAACGAAATCTCGATCTGGTCGGCCAGCGGAGTTCTGGCCACGTAGCTGGTCAGCCCCAGCTTCAGTGTTCGAACGATACCAGCGCGGATGATATCGTCGGTGTCCTGCTCGTAGCTGACATAGGTCAGGGTGTCATGCTTCCCGGCGAACTCCAGCTGACCGATAAAGTTGAAAGTGTATTCCCGGCCTCCGCTGGCCGTGGGCATGTCAGTGACCAGGATATGGACCTGGGCTTCCTTGCGGTCTCGCACGTAGTTGATGTAGGTGATCTCAGTGCGGATATAGTCATTGTCGCAGCGCTGGCAGTCGAGATAGACCTTGAGGGCATCGCGCTTCAACGCATCCAGTGTGTCGGCCTGCTGTGGTGCGGACTGACCCACAAGGGCATATGGTACCGCGAGAGAAAGTAAAAAAAGGGTAACACGGAGATGTGGCATACGTAACCTCGTTGTTCTTTTCGTGCGTACATGAATGGGCGGCAGGTAGTTGCTTGTTCGCCTGATAACGGATGCTGTTTCGATATAGAGACGTTTGTGATAGGCAAAAGGTTCAAATTAAAGATTGAGTTTTAATATATGGGTGGTTTCAATGGCTATCCCTATTCCCTCGGGAGCGCAGATGACTCGGCTGACTGGCCCTCATTTTACCGGCTACGCATGCCGGCACTAAGTGAGTGGGTTCGGCGCAAGCGGTCTAAGCCTTCGACCGGGCTTGTGGTATGAATACGTCGGGCCTATATTTTGACACTATGAGGAAAAGTGGGAACAGCGACCGTGCAGCCGCTGTCTGTCGCATCTCCGGTCTCACGCTGCTCCTCCTGCTGAGTATCGGCTGCGCCGGAATCGGCCCCCGGGTTGTGCCCGATCCCGGCATGGAGGCCCTGACGCCTGTCGATGCCTCTTATGAAGAGGCTATCCAGGTGCAATACCTGGGCACCGGCGGCAATCTGCTCTGGCGCGGTAAACACGGCCTGCTCACGGCGCCCCTATACTCCAATCCGGGACTGCTGCGGGTGGGATTGTGGCACATCTATCCTGACACCGCCCTCATCAACCGGCTGCATTCCCGCACTCCGGAGGTGAAAGTCGAAGCCATCCTGGTGGGCCACGCCCACTACGACCACCTGCTGGACGTGCCGTATATTGCCAGGCGGCATGCACCAGGGGCCATAATCTACGGCAATGCCTCCGTGAAGCGGATCGTGGCGGTCGCCGATCCTTCCCTGCTGGACAGGGTGAAGGTCCTGGACAAAGAACTGGCCCGGAGCGGCCGCCCGGGAACGTGGTTCTACCTGGCCGACAGCACCATCCGTTTCATGGCAATCGAGTCGGACCACGGGCCCCATCTCCTGGGCATACATGTAATGAAGGGTGAGGTGGAGGAAGGCCTGAAGGCGGTGCCCAGGAGCGCCTGGGCCTGGAAGGAGGGAAAAACCTTCGCCTACCTGATCGATTTCCTGGGGCCCGGCGGGTCAATTGATTTCCGCATCCACTTCCAGGACGCCACCAGCTATTACCCTTTGGGAGCGCCACCGGATTTTGCTCTACCGGACAGCCATCGGCTTGATCTAGCCATCACCTGCGTGGATACCTGGTTCCAGGTGCCTGACTACCCTGAAGCGCTCATTCGGAACCATAGGCCCCGCCATGTGATTCTAGGGCATTGGGAAAACTTCTTTCGCTCCCCTTTCAAGCCTCCATGGACGAGATTCTCGTCGCTAAGGCTCAGGCTGTTTATCCCCAGCGTCTTGGATGCCTTGCCGCCTGACGCGGACTGGATCGTTCCCCTGCCGGGGGCGGTGTACCGGTTTACCCCCGGCGGGCGGTAGAAGACCTTTACTGCAACCGTTTCGCTCAATCAGGAGAGAAAAAAGGGCGACAAGTCCAGACCTGTCGCCTCTTGAGCTCGCGGCGTCATAGCCGTTATGTCCTAGTGCTCTATCTTGTTAATCGCTTTACCTTTGGCGGTGGAATGAGAACTCACCTCCAAACCCTTCGATCCGCCAGCTTCACATGAGTCGATTTGAGACTAGCGGACTCAGGGCGGGCACCCTCTCAACCTACCCCCATTCACTTCGTGATGCCCCCCTCCATTTATAAGGGAGGGGGGACCGGGGGGTGGGTTGAGAGGAAGTACCAGCTGCGGCGTGGCCATTAAGGGGCTAGCTGCAACACATCCAGCCCCTGTTCGAAGACAATGTCCACCGGAATACCGGCCCCGGCCAGGCGGTCCAGGTCGGCCTGCAGCTCGGGGCCGATCTGTCCCATTTGCTCAACAAAGGTTACCACACCCTCGTAGTCGCCATCACCCTGGAAGCGCAGGATCTTATCCGAAAGGGCGTTGACCGCCGCCTGCATCTTATCGGGATACGCTCGGTAGGTGCCGGTTCCTTCATCACGGGTGAAGGCGTCCATATCCCGGAAGAAGTTAAACCGGATCAGGTTGGCCACTCCATGCGCGCTGGTGGCCCCGAACCGTATAGACCGGAAAATGCCGGCAAGGAAAGTAACGTAGTTGTCCATCAGGGTAGTTTCACCTAGTTCGCCTTGGTCTTGCAGCTCGCTAATCAGGTATAGCCCCAGCACGTCTGCCTTGCCTTCCTCCAGGGTCGAAGCCTGCTCTTTCAACGCCTGCCTCACTGTCCCGGAACCGTCCAGGATTCGCTTGATGCCCAGCCCGTGGGCTACTTCATGGAACATGATGTTATTAAAAAAGGCCTCGAACGTGATGTGTTCACGCTGGTCTTCATCAATCAGCAGGCTGCTGATGGGGAGCAGGATTTTTTCAAACTTGGCGTGTATAGCATTCTTGAGCTGGAGCCGGCGGGTTCCTATCCGGAGCTGGACCTCTTCGTCATTAGGCAGGTTGATGGCGATGGTCTTGCTGCCCGCGTTGCAATCGCCGGCATAGTAGATCACATCATATACATTCAGGTCTGAATCGGTACCGGGCGTCTCACGCTTGTAGGGAGCGGGGACGGGCAAGCCCTGCTGCAGCGACGGCAGCATGGTCGCGTATTTTGACAGCCGCGCGCTCCAGGTCAGGTCCTTGATAAGCACATAGGCCTCGCTGGCCGCCTTGTAGCCGAACAGCCGGTCCTCGTAGGTTTCGATCGGACCGATTACCGCGTCAATGCGGTTGTCCTTCATATCCATCCAGGCCAGGTCGCTGGGCTGATAGTTGTCCGTGAGCAGGGCTTCGGCCCGCAGTTCCAGATAGCGCTTGAAGCCAGGGTCCTCAGCCAGGGCGGCCACCTGCCGCAGCTTCTCAGCCGCCAGTTGGTACGGCCCTGAAAAAGCCTGACTGTATGGCTCTACCACCAGCCCGCCTGCTGCGTTACGGCGTACGATGGTATAGAGGCTCCGCAGTGCTGCCGCCCGTTCGGGAGACTCACCACAGGCGGCCTCGAATTCCTCCGCGGTCATGTCAGCCGGGTAGAAGTTTGCCCCTGCCGGCTTGGGTCCAGCTCCGCTTATGAAAGGCTCATTGCCGGCCAGGCGGTCCCAGGGGCCGTAATTGATCTCCGCGAACCGCCGCATATCGGTGTCCTCAATGGCGGCCAGCAGCTCGTCACGCTCGCCGTAGGCCTGCATCCAGAAGGCCTCGTCCATGGCCTGGGCTGCCTCGATCAGCAGGGGCAGCATCCGGCGCTGGTTCTCAGAGAGGGTGCTCAGGTCGGCGGTCAGGCGGACGGGGGTATACTTGGCCAGCCGTTTTTGAATGGTGGCCCGATCCCCGCGTTCGCAGCCGAAGAACACGAGCAGGAACAGGACGGAAAGAATCAGGAGAAGGGAGCAGGTGCTTTTCATGGGACTCCTTTCCAGAGTAAAGGGGGATTGTTACTAGAGAAAAACTCAACAGGAGCAAATCCCGATTGCGAGACAGCCCAATTTGTGAAGGTCGGCTAAGGAGAGACAAGAGAAAAGGGGAGCAGGAGTTCTTACGAAATAATTGGATGGAATTCGGCGATGACGGGTTGTGGATAAACCATTGAAATGGTTCCCAGTGTCGGTCCAAATCTGAAGTCACACAACTGAAGTTGTGGGCTATCCGGTTGTCTTGATTCGGCCTAGCCTAGCCCACGGTTTTAACCGTGGGATTGGAGAGACAGAATAAAATGGGGAACCCCTTCAGGGGTTTATTCTGTCTTAATCCATTCAGGGTCTTATGTTAAATTCAGCCATGTGGGCTGCGTCAAGACTTTCTTTTATGAAGGAGGACAGATTCAGATGACCACCAGCATCACATTAGTTCAGGGCGACATCACCACCCAGCAGGTGGACGCCATTGTCAATGCCGCCAACGAGCGGCTGCTGGGCGGCGGGGGCGTAGACGGCGCCATCCACCGCGCCGCTGGGCCCCAGCTGCTGGCGGAGTGCCGCACCATAGGCGGCTGCCCCACCGGCGAGGCGCGCATCACCAAGGGCTACCGGCTCCCGGCCAGATTCGTGATTCACACCGTGGGCCCGGTCTGGCGGGGGGCTCGCCGTGCCGGGCCTCCCCGTGCCGTTTACGGCCAGGGCTACGCCGAGGCAGGAGAGAAAGGTGAACCGGAGCTGCTGGCTTCCTGCTACCGCAGCTCGCTGCGGCTGGCGGTGGACAATGGCGCGAAGACGGTGGCCTTCCCCTCCATCAGCACCGGGGTCTACGGCTTTCCTATCGAGCTGGCCGCGCCTATCGCCATAGGGACGGTGCAGGATTTCATCGCGGAAGAACCGTTGCTGGAGGAGGTGCGATTCGTCTGCTTCAGTTCGGATGACTATGTGGTCTACCGGCAGGAGCTCGAGCGGCGGGGTCTCGCGGTCAAACAGCCCTGAACTGCTGGAAGAGGGCTGGATTTAGCCACGAATTAACACGAATTTTCACGAAAAATATAGTACTTAGACAGGAATGAACACGGATGTTCACAAATTGCTCTAATATATAATATGCTTTTTTTCTCTTTTCTTATCTTTTCTTATTCGTGTTTATTCGTGCTAATTCGTGGCAAAGTTTCCATTCGTGCCAATTCGTGGCTTCTTAAATTCCATCACTCAAAGCCTTCCGGGTACAAGGTTACCTGCACATAGTTGGCGATGCTCAGGTATCGTTGGGCAGCATTCCGTATCGCTTCCAGGGATAACCCGTCCACCAACTCGTCGTACTTCAGAATATCCAGGAGGTCTTCACCATGGTAGTCGTAGGTCTCCAGGATACTGAGCCAGAAGCGATTTTCCTTCAAACTGGTCTCCCGTTCCCGGCGTTGGGTCTCCTTGACCTTGGTGAGATACTTTAATGTGGTGCCGAAGGTCTTCAGGCTGTCAAGCTGCTCAAACACCACCGCCGTCAGCTCCTGTACCCGTTCCGGCGCGCAGCCGAAGTTGAATGTAAGGCGGTAGCGCTCCTTGGGATAGCGCGATGGGGCTGCCCGGACACTGACACCGTAAGTTCCGCCCAGGTCTTCCCGCAATGTTTCCCTCAGTTTGATGCGCAGTACCTGAGTCATAGACCCCAGTTCATAGCGGTTCAGGCGGTTCCACTCAAACGGGCCGGTGAGCATAATCCGGGTCAGACTCTTGGCTTCCATTCCTTTGGCCAGCTGCTTGGTAATCACCCCGCCAGGAGGCCTGACTCCCACATCCTTCCAGGATTCGCCCCGATTCAGCGTCGGCAATCCACCCAGGTAGGTCTGGACCAACGGCCTGATTCCATCCGGGTCGAAGTTGCCAACGAGCACAAAGGTAAAATCGCTGGCATCGGCAAACCGGTCCTTGTAGAAAGCGAATGATTTCACGAGGTCCATTTCTTCCAGGAGTTCCAGCGACATGGGGCGCCGGCGGTGATGGTATTGGGACATGGTCACTTGAATAGTGTCCTGAAAGGCGGCGTTCGGACTGGCGCTTTTATTTTCCAGAAGGCCTCTCATCTGCTCCGTGTAAGCGAGAAAGGCCGTGCTGTCTTTACGAGGCGCCGTGAAGTATAGGTAAATGAGCTGGAACATGGTCTCCACATCCTGGGGTGATGCCGAACCGCTCAGACCCTCCTGAATCTCGCCGATAAAGGGCGAAACCCCGACCATTTTTCCGGCCAATCGTTTCTGGAGTTCGATCTGGTTGAAAGCGCCAACACCGCCCTCACTGATCACCGCTGCTGTCGTCATCCCGGCCACATAATTCTCATCATTGATAAGGGATGTCCCCCCATCGCTGTAGGCCGTAAACAGGATTTGATCATTCTTGAAATCGGTAGGTTTGAGCAGGACTCGAACACCGTTGGCCAACTTCCATTTGTGGATCCCCAGTTCTTCAATTGTTTCCTCGGCGACGATGGCTGCCGGTGTGGGCGCCTCTGCTACCAGCGGCTCAGCGGATACGGCGTCGTGGTAGGGGTCGATTGCCTTCGCTTCCACGGCATCGAAGGCAGCCAGCAGTGCGTCTTCTTCTGGTACGCGAATCCCCTCTTTCTCTGGGAGGTTCACCAGGATGACCCGGTTCCGGTCCGAGAGCCTTTCCCGAGCCAGCCGGTTAACCTCATCAACCTGGATGCCCGGCAGGTACCGCTTATACAGTTCATATTCATATTCGATTCCGGGTATAGGCTCGTCAGTAAGAAAGTGCCGGATGTATTCACTGGCGTATTGCACGGATTCTGTCTTCTGCCGCTCTTTATAACCCCGCCCCATTCGCCGCAGCAGGTCCATTTTCTGGCGCTCCAGCTCGGAGGCGGTAAACCCGTGCCGGGCCACCCGTTCGGCCTCTACCAGTAATGCTTCCAGCCCCCGTTCAATGCCGTTATCTTTTACCGCTGCTCCCAGTAAATAGACATCCTTGGTGCGGACAAAGCGCCCCTGACCGGAAAAGCCGTACAGGAACGGTGCGTCCGGCTTCCGGGTAAGCTCATCCAGGCGCTCGTTCAGCATGCCGTTGTACAGGTTACGGATGATAGTCTCACGATAGGCGCCATGCGTGGTCTCATCCTTAACGTCCTGCTTGTAGTAAACACTGACCCTGGAGCCGGTGGCTTCGGGATCGGAGGCAATGGCCACCAGGGATTCGTCATGGTCGGGAACCGGGAAAAAAGAGCGTTTCCGGCCGTCTTTTTTCACCAGTATACCGCCGAAATGCTTTCTTATCAACCCCTCAATCCAGTCCTTATCGAAATCACCCACGGCTATAACGGCCATGAGGTCCGGGCGATACCAGTCGGCGTAGAAGCGCCTGATGGTGTCATAGTGAAAGGTATCGAGGACCGCCTTCTGTCCGATGGGCAGGCGCACCGCGTACCGGGAATCCTTGAACAGAACCGGGAACTGCTTGTCGCGCATCCGGGCTTCAGCGCCCCGGCCCAGCCGCCACTCCTCGATGACTACGCCGCGCTCCTTTTCAATTTCCTCATTTTCAAAACTTATGCCGTGGGCCCAGTCTTCCAGGATCTGGAAACCCTGTTCAACCATTTCAACGCTGTCCGTGGGCACTTTGAGCATATACACGGTCTCGTCAAAACTGGTGTAGGCATTCACCTCCGGCCCGAAGCGCATGCCGATGGACTCTAGGTAGTCCACCAGTTCCTGCTTGGCGAAGTGTTCGGTGCCGTTGAAGGCCATGTGTTCGGCCAGGTGGGCCAGTCCCTGCTGGTCCTCGTCTTCCAGCACCGAACCGATGTTCACCGCCAACCGCAGTTCGGCCCGCTTCTCCGGCTTCCGGTTTACGCGAATGATGTATTTCAGCCCGTTCTCCAGGGTGCCGACCGTCACCTGCGGGTCAACGGGGAGGGGCTGATCCGGCCTGGCTGTCTGCTGCAGAATCGCACAGGCCACCAGGCAAAGCGATAGCAAAGAAATAGTCGTTAAGTAGAGCCGCTTCATAATAGATACCCTTTCCCTTTATGTGTTACGGGTTACGGGTTTCGAGTTACGAGTTGTCAGTTGTCAGTCGTCCGTGGACTATAACCAGTCCCCAATCACCAGTCACTAATCACCAGTCACCAGCTGCAAATGCACTTTCCTGGTCCGTGGGCCGTCGAACTCGGCGAAGAAGATGCCCTGCCAGGTGCCCAGCACCAGGTCGCCGCCCTCCACGATCACCTGCACCGACGCACCCACCAGGGACGACTTGATGTGGGCGGCGGCGTTGCCCTCCAGGTGGCGGTAATTGTCGTCGAAGGGGATGACCTTATTCAGCTCCATTGTCAAGTCGCGGATGACGTCGGGGTCGGCGTGCTCGTTGATGGTGACGGCGGCGGTGGTATGGGGCACGTAGAGGGTGAGCACGCCAGAGGCAGCGCTCTGGTCTTTCAGCCACCGGCGCACCTGGCTGGTGATCTCCACGAATTCCACGCGGCTGTTAGTGCGGACTGAAAGTGTATCCATGGTGGGAAATTACGAGATATCCCGATACAGGTGCCAGCCGAAGATAGGTTTCCAGTCGCGATTTTGGCGTTAAATCTGAAGATTATGGAAGGCGGCCATGCGCTGCCTGGAATCTGGGAGGCGGGAATCCCTTTAACAGCAATTCCCGCCCCCTGGTAAGCTCAGTCCACCTGCGGTAATTCGCTCAAAGCCTCCTTCACCGCATCCACCGGGTATGCATAATCCTGTAGCTTCCCGGCAATGTAATCATCATAGGCCCCCATGTCGAAGTGCCCGTGTCCCGACAGATTGAAGGCAATCACCTTCTTCTCGCCGCGCTCCTTGCACTTGAGGGCCTCGTCAATGGCCGCTTTAATGGCGTGGGCCGCCTCGGGTGCGGGTATAATGCCCTCGGCCTTGGCGAAAGTTACCGCGGCCTCGAATACGGGATTTTGGGTATAGGCCACAGCTTCGATGATCCCCTGATCGTAAAGGGCGCAAACGATAGGGGCCATACCGTGATACCGCAGTCCACCGGCGTGAATCGGTGCGGGTAGGAAGGAGTGCCCCAGGGTGTACATCTTGATCAGAGGAGTGGTCATTGCCGTATCACCAAAATCATATACATATTTTCCGGTGGTCAGGCTCGGCGAAGCCGTAGGCTCAACGGCGATAATCCGGGTCTTCCGGCCTTCCACCAGAATCTCGCGGACGAAGGGAAGGAAAAATCCGGCGAAATTGGACCCTCCGCCGACGCAGCCGATGAGGATATCGGGATATTCACCGGCCGCCTCGAACTGCTTGAGGCTTTCCAGTCCGACGACAGTCTGGTGTAGCAGCACGTGGTTGAGGACCGACCCAAGGCTGTACTTTTTCTTACCGCCGCTGCCAGCTGCTACTTCCACCGCCTCGGATATGGCCATGCCCAGGGAACCGGTGGTGTCGGGATCACGCTTGAGAATAGCCCGCCCCGCCTCGGTTTCCGTGGACGGGCTGGGGGTTACCGTGGCCCCGAACATCTGCATGAGGACTCGGCGGTAGGGCTTCTGATGGTAAGAGACTTTCACCATGTATACTTCGCAGCCGAGGCCGAACGTATCACAGGCCATGGCCAGGGCGCTGCCCCACTGCCCGGCACCGGTTTCAGTGGTGAGGGCGCTGACGCCTTCCTCCTTACTGTAGAAGGCTTGGGCCGTTGACGTGTTGAGCTTGTGTGACCCAGCCGGCGAGACTCCCTCGTACTTGTAGTAGATATGAGCGGGTGTATCCAGTACCTGCTCAAGTCGGTGGGCCCGGAATAAAGGCGTGGGACGCCACAGACGGTAGATCTCCCTCACCGGCTTAGGAATCTCGATATATCGTTCCTGGCTCACCTCCTGGGCAATCAAACCCATGGGAAAAAGGGGCGCCAGATCGTCAGGGCCGATGGGCTGCATGGTCCCCGGGTGGATAACCGGCGGGAGGGGTTCGGGAAGGTCGGCCTGGATGTTGTACCAGGCCTTGGGAATATCGTTTTCAGACAAAGAGAATTTGGTTTGAGTTGCCATTTTGCCTCCTTAGTTCATTAGTTTATCCGTTGTGTCCTGTCAAGGTGAATCAGTTAAAACCAGATCTTCGAGCTGCAATCGGCTTAAAGCAGAAGTTGTCAGGGAATGGCACCAGTTTCGATTCTATGAGTACCACGGATAACGGGGAAAATTGGATATTATCCGGAGATTGTAATCAGAAGTAGACCCGCATATACGCCGCAAGAGCCCAATATCACCAGCCCTGCCATCGGAAGATGGTAGAAAGAAGCTCTGGATATAGGAAACGCATGTACGTAAAGACCATCACGACGGGCAACTTAAATCATCATCCAACCCGATGCAACGCCGAAAAGGAATTGGGTAGTGTCCTAATTTGAAATGGAGTTAATTCCCCCCTGTGAGATTGAGGGCCTTGACCCAAAGATAAAAGACATTGTAGCAATTCTCAGAAATGAAGGGATTGAGACATTTGAGTCTTGTGATGGGGGCACAAACCATCCCTTCCTCGAGCCCACCATTAGATTTCATGGCGGGCGCAGCGAGGGTTTTAGGGCTCTCGCTATATCAATGCAAAACGGCCTAAATGTATCTGAACTGCGACGTTCGTGGTGTATAAACGACGGGGAACCCGCTGGACCGTTTTGGGAGATTACCTTTGTTCTTAGACCTTAGGCTTATTAAGCGCCGCGCATTCTTTGCACAGGGGCTTTCCGCCAGTCCCTTGTCGCACGTTTTCTTTCTCGATGTTATTGCCTGTATTGCAGTCCGTATTGTTATGGTGAACATCCGTTTTCACAGAATGCCAAGCCGATTTTATTGCCATCGTACTCACTCCTCATTTATAGGGATGAATTTACCATTCTACGCTGAATTAATTTATGAGAGAACTGTAAGGATAGCGAGCTAATTGGGCGGTAGTTCCTAATTTGATTTTCCCAATAGATAAAAGAGTAAGGCATGCCCTACATACCCCTACTCATCCCTACTCAAGCACACTTAAGCCAGCAAGGAGTTAACTATGCTTAAAAAGTCCTTGACATCTGATAGCCCCCGTAGATACATTCAAGATAGAAATTTAAAGGAACTCGTAATGGAAGGGCTAAAAAGAGAAACTTTAGAGGAACTGCGTGAGGGACGCAGGTCTGTAGTTCGGCAAATTAAGAGGTTAAATGCCTTGCTTGGATCATATGATGGCCTTATTGAGCACTATTCTGACGGTACCCAGCTTAATCTAGAAGAGATTGTCGAAAAGGCAAAGCCCCTAAACAGGGCTGTTGGGCCGACCGATTTTGTAAGGTCGCTATTTGAGGCAGAACCTTCAAAGCGTTGGAAAGGCCCTGAAATCGTAGCGGCTCTGAAGGTATCGTCTGTAAATATGTCTCATAATCATATTCAGGCTAATGTCGCATCTATTCTCAAGCGTTTGGTAGATCAGGATGAAATTGAAAAGCTCGGCAAACAGCGAAAGCGCTGGTATAAGAAGAAAGAGAGATCTATTGTAAACCCTCTTGAGGATTATTAAACGAAGAGTGGCTCCCAAGCTTGCTGTCGAGAGAGCCACCCTTAAAGGCCCCATAACTCAATTGGACTAGAGTACCGGATTACTAATCCGGAAGTTCCGGGTTCGATCCCCGGTGGGGCTACATGTTTAAATTAGATAATAAGGAAGTTTGTTCCAAGGAATTTATAATGATACGAATAAGTAGCCCACCAGCTTAGTAATAAAAAGCTCCGCCGATAGAAGCAACTACCGACGGAGCAAGAACCTCACGCGGATGGGTCCCGCGCAAAGCACACACCGAAAGGTAGGGCTCTCCACGTGAAAAATCAAGGGGAGTCCGATGAACCATCTTAAAAAAGAAAAACAAGTCGCCGTTATCACCGCCCTAGTTGAAGGCAACTCAATTCGATCTACAGAGCGCATGACAGGCGTACACAGAGATACGATTGTAAGGCTCCTACAGCGGACAGGAGCATATTGTGCGTGGGTTATGGATGCAAGAATGCGTAACCTGGAGTGCCGCTCTATCCAAGCCGATGAAATCTGGGCTTATGTGGGCAAGAAACAAGGTCATCTCACGCCGGAAGAAAAAGCTTTTCGTCAAGACTTGGGCGATCAATACGTTTTTGTTGCGCTTGACCCCGAAACTAAGATTATCCCTGCCTATGAAATTGGCAAGCGTAACATGGCAACAACTAAAAAGTTCATGTTTGACTTGGCAGGAAGGCTAACAAACCATGTCCAGCTTACGACCGACGCCTTTCAACCTTATTATGAGGCTGGAGATATGGCCTTTGGCAGAGACGTTGACTATGCCCAACTTCATAAAACCTACAAACTTAACGGAGAGCGGCGCTATTCCCCACCAGACATCGTCGCTGTCTTCCATTACGTAATGATGGGGAATCCGCAGCGACAATATATCTCAACCTCTCTCGTCGAGCGCCAGAATCTAACAATGCGTATGCAAATGCGCCGGTTTACCAGGCTAACCAATGGGTTCTCAAAGAGCCTAGTAAGCCTGAAGGCGGCGGTGGCCCTGCACTTCGCCTACTATAACTTTGTGAGGATTCATCGGAGTTTGAGGGTAACGCCCGCGATGGAGGCGGGGATTACAAAAAGGCTTTGGAGTATTGAAGATTTGCTGGCTGAGGCTTAGATTAGAAGGCTTTGCCGCCGACAAGACCACCTAAAGTACCTAGACTCCCCCAACAGGCCTTTTGATAGAAGTTTAATACCGACATCATGGCCTCACTAGTTTTCCCATCATCGACCAAACAAAGTTGAAGTACTATGGTGAGAAGGGCCACAATCATGAAAAACACCACTATAATATAGTATAGTGGCGATGTACTGTATCCGTCGGCTGTAGTGCGAAACAAAATTGAACAGTATATCTATATAGTTATCTTTTGAGGTTCTCTATTTTTTCTCATTACTGTGACGTCGCTTGTCTTATCACCATTTTTCTTGACACTTATATTCGGGAGATTGAATGGCTCCTTAATCACTTCTTTGATGATGAAGCGAGGCACTTTTCTTGAAAGGACAATCCCAATGATAAGCCCAAGGCTTGCGGAGGCAATGATTGGTTCTATCATGGTAATCCCCTTCCTGATAAATGGTTAAAAAATCCCTTAAATCCATACGCTGGATTAACATAAAGGCCAAAGTGCTTGTTATTTAACGAGTAGAATATCGTCATTTTACTACTCCGAATCAAGATATTTCCAATATCGGGCGAATTCCTTTTTTCTTTATACCTAATCATTAGACTCTTAAAAGTTTAGAGAGATTGCCATTATCTAGGGCATCCTCTTTATTTAAGTTATCTTCACCTGGCAAAGTTCCTTGAGCCAAAAATCCCTTAAACAAATTGCCCTTGACTTTGTTCCGCTGGCCTGTCTATACTTCCATGAGCGGAAAGGAATTACCCGAAATCTACGGGTCCTCGACTTATTTTATTTACACAAGGAGTTTCATCATGCAGCGATTTTGGGCTTTTCTGGCCACTGTAGCGGTCATAGGGTTACTTGCTATCGGGTGGCTAATGTCAGAGAATAGGCGGTACTCTTTCCAACCTCTGCAATCTGGCTCGATTGGTAGCGCGGGTTATCTTGTCGATAGCAGGACTGGAACGACATGGTTTATAGTTGGGGATGAAGTTCGAGGGAAAATCTTGATTAGTCCAAATTAGGACACTACCAGGAATTGGCGCCGTGCTGGCGAGAAACTTCGGGTACCCTGGTGAGCGCGCCCACACCAGGCACTCACGTCTTCCGCTCCTTCTTCCGGGCGGCGGGGAAGAGGACGTTGTTCAGGATCAACCGGTAGCCCGGCGAGTTGGGATGCAGGGCCAGGTTGGTGGGGGGGTCGCCCACAAAGTGCTGGTAGTCCTCCGGGTCGTGGCCCCCCAGGAAGGTAATGGTGCCCTTGCCCAGATTATCGTGGATGTAGCGCACCTCCTCCGTGCCCTCCCGTTCCCCCAGGATCACCACGCTTTTCTTCAAGGTGCTGCGCCGGAAGTTGGTGGTCTGCCCCATGAAGCCCTTGATGACCCCCACGTGGTTCTGGGTGAGCATGGTCGGGACGGGGTCGTACTTGGCGGCGAACTCGAAGAGGGTGAAGTAGTCGCTCTCTGCTGAGCGGGTAAGCGGCTGGTGGCTCGGCGGTATATCGATGCTGGAATATTCATAGATCATGGGATCGGTGTAGACCTGGTAGTTCTCGAAGGCGAGGCCTTTGGAATAGTCCAGGCGGGCGCTGGCGTCAGGGTCCGGGGGTGTGCCGTCGAAGGGGATGCCGGCGATATCCACGTCCCGGGCCGCCAGGGCGATGTCCCAGCTGTCGGTGGCCGAACACATGGCAAACAGGAACCCGCCCCGCACCACGTACTCCTTGATGACCAGGGCCACTGTTTTCTTCAGGGCCGGCACATTGGGGAAGTTCAGCCACTGGGCCAGGGCGTTGTACTCCTGCACCTGTTGGCGGTACCAGGGCGCGTTGGAGTAAGAGCGCCAGAACTTGCCGTGCTGCCCGGTGAAGTCCTCATGGTGCAGGTGGAGCCAGTCGTATCTGGACAGCCCTCCTGAAAGGACGTCCTCGTCATAGACGGTGGCGTAGGGCACCTCGGCGTAGGTGAGGGCCAGGGTAACCGCATCGTCCCACGGCTGCTTGTTGGGCGGCGTGTAGACGGCGATGCGGGGGGCTTTCTCCAGGAGGACCACGTCCATGTTGCTGCTTTCGATGGTGGCGTAGATCTGCCCCAGTTGGGAGGCATCCACCGGCTCGGTGGTCACGCCCCGGACCTGGCACTCCCGCTGGATCTCGGGCCGGGCGTCCATCAGGAAGGAACCCCCGCGGTAGTTGAGGAGCCAATCCACGTTGACGTCCCGTTTCAGGACCCAGAAGGTTACCCCGTAGGCCTTCAGGTGGTCCCGCTGGGTCGCGTCCATGGGGATGAGGAGCTTCTGCGGCCAAAGGATGTTGGCTGACAGGATCAATAACAGGGTGACGGAACGGAACATGCTTTAAGTTACGAGCTTGCCCGGCGCTTGTCCGGCGTAATGTAGTGTAGCCGGGTAGGCGTTAGCCGTAGACGGGTTTCGAGTTACGAGTTACGAGTTTCAAGAATCCAACATCCAGCATCCAACCCCGCCGGACTCCCCGTGGCGGGTACGCCCAGGGCTGGCGGGATTCCATCGAGTATCCAGCATCTAGCCATCAGCGATCAGCAATTAGCGTTTAGCCGTTGGCCGCAAAGGTCGTCCTGAGCTCTGTTCAGGCACGATATAGCCAATTACGAGCGTGGGCGGTGCGACATTCCTGGCAAGGTAGGAGCTGAGCAGGATCAGCAGGGGTTTTGTATGGGTTGGGTTTTAATTATAGAGGACGAATGCTTGTCCAAGACACGGATGGATTAACAATATATCAGGGATTAGTCTAGCCAGCCCTGGCGCTTGAGATGTTCCCAAGCAACGTGAATATGTGCAGGCTTGAACATCATTCTTTTGCGATTATTCCATGCCATGACTGCGTCTATGGCAGATTCGGAATCAGTGGCTGGAGGCGTTTTGTGCTTAGCTACCCAATGAACAGAGGAAAGCAGCTCCATGCCATAGGGGGTCTCAAACCCTTCAATAAGATTGTTTACTTTATTCAACCTTCCTATTGACCCCTGTCTGCCCGCCAAGAACGTTCCTGCAGTTTCCACCGCACTTGGCATGAGATGGATATCAACGTCTGGTTTTTGGTTGTCGCCATAACCTTGGAGAAAATGTCCCTCCATAATCTCCAGCACCTTATTAAGGTTTGCCGCATAAGGCCCATAATAGGCTGCTTCATACTTCAGCCTCAGATTCTCTCCTGCCTCTTGCAGGAAATAGGCGAGCTTATGGATCTCCAAGAGGGTTGTCCTATAGGCCAATGAGGCATATTGATCAATCATCTTAATTAGCAGAGCCCTGGCAGATGTCATTTTGGGTCTATCGGTTCCGATTGGCATTGTCTCCGCGGCAGGTGAGCCGGAAGGTTTATATAGAAGCACACGGACGGCTGATGTATCAGCGAACTTCTCTTCAATCATGGGTCGGATTATCGGCCAGTCTAAGCCGCCGTAACCAGTCCCCAAAGGGGGCACAGCAATCGACTGGATTCCTAGACCCTTCACGTCTTTAACGAGCGCGTCGAGCCCGGCCTCAATATAATGAACTCTTGATTTTTCCCGCCAGTGGCGTTTCGTTGGGAAATTGATGATATACTTGGGATTAGTCATCGTGCCGGTCTCGAAGATAAACATATTGCCCGGCTTAACCTTGCCCACCTTGCAGGCACGTTGATATGCCTTGAAGTTTTCCGGGAAGGCTTTCTTGAATTGGAGCGCGATTCCCTTACCCATGTATCCGATACAATTAACAGTATTGACCAGGGCCTCTGCACCAGATTGAAGGAGGTTGCCAGTAGCATGTTCGATCATAACGATACCCCCGCTAGTAGTAGTACCAATCTGATTTAACAATAATCGGTCGCTGTTGGGTCTCCGGAAATTTGGCTAGGATGCGCTCCACCCTCTTTTTCACCTTCAAGTTAATTACAGCAATCTCCTCGATCAACGACCAATCACAGAACCGATATATGAGAAATTCCGCTTGCTTACGTCGTTTTCGATCCATGTCATCGACGGTGTCGGCCCAATACCTCTCATGAATAATGTCCCAATCCAATTGATCCAACTTGTCAAGATCATCATAAAAATCCGTGTAAGTCAATAGTGCGTGTCCATTGGTAAATACGAAACGCAAGCCTGAAGCTTGGATAGCTTGACATGTCGTTAACAGATAAATCAAGGGCTCCTGTCCTTCGTTATATCCGTGAACTTGCCCAGTTTTCAGTTGAAGCATCATTGGTGACAGCTCTCCGAAATAGAAAGGAATATAATCGTGCAGAACTCCGCCTGGGCCGCAATTGATTAGTCTTTGATGTCGGGAGTGTTGGATATTCACGTTGTGGATAGTTTTGTATTGGAGTCCATCATTTGGCGTGAAGTTCGGTGCATGGAGGCCACCACGTCGAAGGTATATCTCAATATTGTCTACGTGGATGAAGCGTAGAATAGGAGTCGGATCGGGAATGGAATTCAAACAACAACCTCCATGCAAGCACCCCGCGCATGTGGGGGCTGGCGTTTGCCTTGAAGAATTATAGCACCTTTACGGCTCTTTCGCGAGCTCCCAGGCCAGCCGGTCCATCGCGCCGGGAATCTCGTCCACACTGGTGGTCTTGACATCTGAGGAGGCTATAACCTTGGCGGTTTCAGTGTCAATGAGCTTCGCAACAACGGAGATGGTGTTGCCGAACTTGGAGACAGTTCCGGTTACGATTGCTTCCACTCCGTACAGTTTTCCGATTTCGGCGGTGGTCTTTTCGTCAAGGGCGCCGGTGAGTCCCAGGTCCTGCTCCTCGAGGATTTTGTATAACAGGACGCGCTCGTAGAGGGTGAAGGCTCCCGTTTTGATGAGGGAACTGCTCATCCACTCCGCCACAATTACTCCTGCATCTTCGATGTCTAAACTACCCTTTTCCTGGAACTCTACAATGGCGGTGTTCAGTACCGAGGTTCGTAGCTCTTTCTCCCGGAAGAACCCCCGCAGGTCCAGCACCCAGATGTCATCGTTGCCGCTTCTATTTGATGTGAAAGCGATTTTTTGTCCGTCGGGCGACCAGGAGGGGTCCCAATCCCTTGCTTCATGGGTCGTGAGCCGGCGCAGGTTGCCTCCGTCGGCGTCCATCACCCAGATGTCTTGGTTGCTGCTTCTTCTAGATGAGAAGGCAATTTTCTGTCCATCAGGTGACCAGCTGGGAAAAAAATCGGATTTGCTGTGCGCCGTGAGCTGCCGTTTATTTCGCCCTTCGACGTCCATCACCCAGATGTCTTGGTTGCCGCTTCTCTTAGATGTAAAGGCAATTTTTTCCCCGTTGGGTGACCAACTAGGCCCCCAATCATTGGCTACATGTGTCGTGATCCGGCGTTTATTTCGCCCGTCGGCGTCCATCACCCAGATGTCCCCGTTGCCGCTTCTTTCAGATGTAAACGCAATTTTTTGCCCGTCAGGTGACCAACAGGGGCCAACATCATCATTTTTGTGCGTAGTGATTTGCCGTTTATGGCTTCCGTCGGCGTCCACCACCCAGATGTTCCAGTTGCCGCTTCTTTTAGATGTAAAGGCGATTTTTCGCCCGTTGGGTGACCAGCTGGGATCCGTCTCGTCGAATTTTTGCTTTGTGAGTCGGTACTGGTTACCCCCGTCGGCGTCCATCACCCAGATGTTCCAATCGCCGCTTATTGTAGAGCTAAAGGCGATTTTTTGCCCGTCGGGGGACCAGCTGGGCCTGCCATCATAGCCTTCGTGTGTTGTTAGCTGCCGCATAGGCGGCTCCTGGGAATAGATTATTCCCGTGTTTAGAAGGAGGGCGGCGAGCACTGCAAAAT